>JBMYTL010000058.1:0-16609 GCA_049604295.1 Gammaproteobacteria bacterium | reverse complement strand
ATTGAATTCTAACAACTTATCAACCCAGCCCTCCTTCCTTCGTGAAATATGCGGGTTAGACCGTGGAGATATCTCATGGGTCTTATTTCCTTATTGGCCGAGCAAGAGATGGCGCACCGGGGTCAGGTAGTTGACATTGTCTCTGAGCGGATCTGTTCCCTGGGCAACCTCCAGGCCGTCACTCATTCCATCGCGGTCGGTATCTGAATGAAGCGGATCCGTTCGAAGGGAAGTCTCATGAAAATCGTTGATGCCGTCCCCATCGGTATCAGCCAAGATGTATTCCGTGCCACGATGGTATTCCTCAAGGTTTGTCAGCCCGTCGCCATCGGTATCTTCGGCACCGTCCGCGGCATTGAGTGCCAGATGACCTGCAGCGATCTCGAAGCTGTCTGGCATCCCATCGCCATCGGTATCGGTGATGACGTCGCTCAAGGCAATCACCTGAATTCGCCCCGGTATTACCAGGGTGGAGATGACCGTCTCAGCGGGCGTGAAAGCGGTGACTTCCAACGCGAACTGGAACATCCCCACCTGTGTCGGGGAGCCTGAGAGCAATCCTGTATCAGTATTCATCGTGACCCCAGCGGGGAGCGAGCCGATGGCATGGCGCCATGCAAGTCCCCCCTGAGCACCGCTCAACGTAGGCAGATAGCTTAGGGGCTCCCCGACGAGGGCCTGTGCGTGAATTGGACTTGCGATCAAGGTTCCACCTGTCAATGTCGTACCACCGGTCAGGTCATAACCGTCATAGACCGCGCTGTCCGTTCCCACCAGACCTTCGACTCCATCGGGTATCCCGTCGAGGTCGGTATCGGTCAAGCTGGGGTCGTTGGGGTCGTCGTACGCCTGCAGAGCGAGTCCTGTTGTGTAGGCGCTATTTCCCCAGCTGCCGTCCGCTCTTTGTGTGCCAACGAGATACAGTTCGGCGTTATCCAGCATCGCGTCCCAAGAGCTTGACCAAGAATAGGTGGAATAACTCGAACCGAAGATATTGTGATTTCGTGCTGATTTGATGGCGACGACAGCAAGGGCTGTCGTCAGATCCAATCCACTCGCCGTGGTCGCTTCGTCTGAAAACGCCCCTGTGGATTGATCCTGCACGGAGAAAAGCCACCGAGTCGCTTCGGTTACATGTTTAACGGCGCGTTTCGTCGTTGTGAATTCAGCCATAAGGCGCATGGCATACGCCGTTGGCGAAATATGCGGTCGGAACCACTCAGGATGATCAGTGATCTTCTGGACTGCTTGGCCATCAATCGTCACCACATAAACCAAACCCTCCTGATGCGGCTTTGAATGATCGTCCCAAGCCAAGCGGTCGGGTTCAAAGGCCTTCGGGTTTGCCAGAATGTCGTTACCAAATGCAGATTGCATGGCCAGCGTCGCCGGGTACCGGGGAATGTCTTCATAAGGCGTCCCATCGCTCTTCTCGAACTCAACTCCAGCCGCTTTCAGTGCAGTCCACGCAAGGGAGGTGTCCGGAAGGCTGGTAGTTCGTTCTCCGTAGGCGCTCCATCCATTTGAATAGTTCTTCATTGTCTGGAGCCGCTCGGTCAGCCCGAGCGTGGTGACATCAATACCGGCATCGGCCAGCACCAATATCTTGCGAGCGAGGGCATCAACACTCACCGCCTTCGTGTTGCCTACCCATGCCACTGCTCTGCTGTACGCAAAGCCGTCGTTTATTCCGTGAGCGCGCAGCCCATTGAGCGCTTCTGAGGTCGCCGAAAACCGCCCGCCACCGTGCCCCCAGCTTCCATCGGCATTCTGGTTTGTGAGGAGCCAGGCTATGGCGCGCTCCACCGATTGATCGATGTCGGTCGCCAACGCGGTGCTCGGTAACGACAGGGACACCCCGCCGCTGATGATTCCAATTACCAACGTTATACGCGACAGCAGCCGGCGAGACTTCGATGCCAAACGACTATTCGCGGCCCGTGCTTTGTTCCCACTTGGCACGTCGCATTCCTCCACCGCTAGTGATGCACGGGTTACGCTCGTCGAGAGCTTTACGGTTTTCGAACCTGGATATGACTGATGTACGCGAAATTCGCGCTGCATTCGGAAGAAAACACCATGACTTCATGCCCAGCCGCCATCGCTGCCTGGACCGCTGAGAAAACGAACTTCGCGCCCATTAGCATCGAGGCCCCCTCCATGGGCTTGATCTTGACCCACTCCGCCCCCGGACAACCCGTCGCAGCATCCCCAGGCGCTTCAAGACGCACTAAGGGCTCAACGCCATTCGATACGGAATACTCCTGAACCGTCGTCCAACCCGACCACCCCAATGCATACGCCTGCGAGCCGATCACGTACAACGCCGCAAACACCACTGACCGATAACCCATGGGATTCTCCCTTCCTCGTTATGGATCCGTAGACGCAAATACCGTGCGGCAAACAAACGTATTATGCAAGCCCACCGGACAGGTTGGGTTGCACGCTCAATCGCGTGTGACCGGACCCAGGATATGAGGCTAGGGTCCTGGGATAGATCAATTCCGCTGGCAGTGCGCTCCTCCTCGGTACTCTGTGGCTGGCTGGGTTTAACGCCACGGCCAAACAACGCGCCCGCGAAGGCTGTTCCCGCGATGTGCCACACATCCTGAAACCGAACGATTACCTCTGACGGCCTCTGAAGCTGGTTTTCGCTACCTATCGCTCCGGGGTGACTGAAATCACGATGTTCGGCCCCCGAGGGGGGAAGAGCAACGACCCACCCGGATGGGATTGTCCTACGTCACCGCGTGTTCGGTGAACTTAAGGTGCCCCCGATCAGATCGCGCCGAGCCGCGCGATGCGTACCACGCACCATCCGCACCGCCGACACCTGACTCAAAGCTCAAGACCCAACCCTCAACATCGCTGCCAAGCGCCCCTCGCTTCAGTCCAGCAACTCAATCCGGGGCATCGGCTCCCCCGCGACCCAGCGCACGCTCAATTCGCAGTGCTCGTTCTCCTCATCCATGGGCGTCGGGTCGTCGGCGCAGTTGCAGCCGGCGATTACGCCCGCATAGAACACCCCCACCCTCGCCTCCGCCTCCTCGGTTCCCGTTGTTACGGACAGGACAACAATCTTGAACGGACGCGGCGCGACGGCACTGCTGTGCCGAAGCCCCGCCTGGAGCGGCAGGGCCGCCGGCGGCAGTTGCTCCATCTCCTCCTTCAGAATCCGCGCGAAAGCGTCCGTGCCGAGGGCGGCGCGGCTGCGCGGGAGCCCGGAATCAATGGGGTTGTTCATGCTATTCAAGGTCCGGGAACACGCTCACTCCGTCGGCCTCAGGCGGCGCGCCTGGCGGGTGAATTCCACCAGGTTCATATCATCCGCGATACGCACATCATGGAGTGGCAGGTTGCTGTCGTAAAAAGCGTGGAAGTGATCTGTCGGGCCGCGGAATCCGTCGCGCTCATCGGCCCACGCGAGCACAGCAAACAGCACCCCCAACACAAAGCCGGCCACGGCGTAGCTGCGTCGCCCCGTGCGCCCGAAGCCCAGCCCCGCACGAGCGAAGCCGATCAGAATCAGGGGCGTGAGCAGGGCGGTGAGCAGCGCGTTCACCCACACCCGAGCGTCCAACACGAGCACGTAGTCGAACACATCGGCGACCATCGGCACGGCGATGTCGAGAACGATGATGAGCAGGGCCGCAAGCACCAGGTTGCCCCGCCATTCGGCGCGCCGGGTGGCGACGCGGGCGATAGCGGCGAGAACCGCGCCCCAGGCGAACACGTTCAGGGCCCAACCCAATGCGGCACCCAGCACCGTTCCCGCCTCCGGTCGGGAGACGGCGGTCAGATAGGACTCCAGGGCCCCGGCGACCGCGATAACCAGGGTCAGGACGATCACCGCGGGCCAGGACAACAGCAGGCAGGTCCTCAGGTCCTGGCAACCGCTGCGACGGGTGGGATGCAAAGGGGTGGCCGGTGTACGCAGGGTGAGATACGCCGCACCCAGGCGCAGCACTCCCCCCTCCTCCGGGACGGCAACCGTACCACTCAGCCGACGGCCATCGAGGTGGGTGCCGTTATCGCTGCCCAGATCCTCGACCGCGAGCCGACCATCCTCGACCCGCAGTTCCGCGTGATGGGGTGACACACTGTGCCCGCTCAGCACCAGATCGTTGTCCACCGCGCGCCCGATCCGACAGGGAAACCGTTCGACCCGGTGTAGCTGGTTGAAATGCCCGTCGCTGACCTCGACCACCAGGGGCCCGGGCTGGGTCTGGGCATTCATCGCGGCTTCCATGCCATGGCCCCCAGCAATTTTTCGATGACGGTGATGCTGCCTGGATAGGGCACGCCCTCGAGGGTGCCACGCGCGAAGACGCCCAGTTGAGGGTCGCCCACCAGCGCCGCGGTGAACAGCACGTCGCTGAGGCCGGGATAATCGCGGTAATCGCGTCGACAGATCGTTGTCTTGAACGAGCGTTCAGCCAGACTGACGAAGCGGGTCAGGCAGGCGAACGGGGTGTGGCTTTCATCGTCGGCGACATTGTGCAGGTTGTGGTTGTTGAAGCCCTCGTAGATGCGCGCGAAGTGCAGGCGACCGATGTCCCGGGGCCGCAGCAGGCCGAACTCGTAGTCAACAATCCCGAAGCTGCGCTCGTCGTCGATATAGATACCGTATTGATTGCTGCATGCGAGGCCGGTGTAGAGGTAGTAATCGGCGGGCTCCGGCTCGCGCGAGTCGTCCCAACAGCGCACGGTGTGGTCAATCGCGTCGGGAAACGACCAGGCACCCAGGGTGGTGAGTGTCCGCGTGGCGGCCGCCATGCGTGCATGACGGCGATTCAGGTGGGCGATCACCTGCGCGCTGATGGCGGCGGCCGGGTCGTCGATGGCCTTCCCGCCCCGCTCGCCGACCCGGGCGAGCAGCGCCCCTGCAAACTCCGCGGGGATCACCAGGGCCAGTTCATCCCCGGCGATGGCGACGTTGATCCCCACCACGCGCCCTTGGGCATCGAAGGTCGGGCCACCGCTCATGCCGGGGTTGAGGGTGCCGGACAGCAGCAACCGGTCGCTGTCACTGGCCTCAAGCGGGCCATTGTTGGTGCTCCGCGACAGGGTCAGGCCCAGATCCAGAGGATTACCCATGGAGAACAGGCGCTCCCCCCTGGCCGGTGGCCCGGCCAGGGGGAAGGGCTCGCCCAGGACCCGCTCAGCACGCACCACCGCCAGGTCGTGAATCACGTCGAAATCCAACAGCTCCGCGCCATGGCGGGCTCCATCCGGGGCGAACAGCTCCAGGCGATAACTACCCGGATGCCCGATGACCGGCTCCACCACGTGGTAGTTGGTGATCAGCAGGTCCCCTGCCCCGGCGATGAATCCCGAGCCGTGTGAGACCTCGTTACCGGTTTCGCGCTGGGTAACGCGCACCTCGAACACGCCCCGCTCGCCCAAGGCGAAGATCCCTTCATCGGCCAATACGGGAAGCGCGTGACACAGCAGGGACAGAAACACCACAAGGTGTCGGCTGAGGCGGTGAAGGTCCATGGGGGCGGAAGTTCCAAACCAAACGAAAAAGGCCCGGGACAAGGCCCAGGCCCTCAATGGTGCCAGACAGCACCCCGCGTAGGAGCGCCTTTCCAGGCGCGAAGGAACGGAGGCACCGGCGGGTCGGAAAGATTCGCGCCCGGAAGGGCGCTCCTACACCCGGCCCCCCTCCGTAGGAGCGGCTTTCCAGGCGCGAAAGAACGAAATCACCGAGCCATCGGTCTGGCACGCACCCTGAAGACCGCCCTACTTGGTAATGATCTCCGGCCCCATCATCATCGTCGGCAGCCAGGTGGACACCACCGGCACGTAGGTCACGATGATCAGGAAGATGAACATGATGCCCACCCAGGGCAGGGCCGCCTTGACCACGTTGCCCACGGACATCTGCGCCACGCCCGCCGTGACGAACAGGTTCAGACCCACCGGTGGCGTGATCATGCCGATCTCCATGTTCACCACCATGATGATGCCCAGGTGGATGGGGTCGATACCCAACTGCACGGCAATGGGGAAGACCAAGGGCGCAACGATGATGAGCAGGCCCGAGGGCTCCATGAACTGGCCGCCGATGAGCAACAGGATGTTCACCATGATCAGGAAGGCGATGGGCCCGAAACCGGCGGAGAGCATGGCCTCGGTGATCATCTGCGGGACGCGCTCCTCGGTCAGCACGTGCTTGAGGATCAGCGCGTTGGCGATGATGAACAGCAGCATGATGGTGAGCTTGCCGCCCTCGAACAGGGCGTGCTTGGTGTCCTTGTGCCAGAACACGGACACGGCACGCAGCGGGATCAGGGCCGGGTTGCCCAGGCCGTCCTTGAACGGCCCCATATCGCGATACACGAAGTTGGCGATCAGGAAGGCATAGACCGCGGCCACGGCGGCGGCCTCGGTGGGCGTGAAGATGCCGCCGTAGATGCCGCCCAGGATGATGACAATAAGCATCAGGCCCCAGAAGGCATCGGCGGCGGAGGCCAGCACCTCGCCCCAACCCTGCCAGGGGTTGGAGGGCAGACCCTTGACCCGTGCCCAGATCCAGATGGCCAGCATAAGCATGCCGCCAGCCAGCAGGCCCGGGAACACGCCACCCAGGAACATACGGCCCACGGACACATCGGTGGCGGCGGCATACACCACCATGACGATGGAAGGCGGAATCAGGATGCCCAGGGTGCCGGCGTTACAGATCACGCCCGCGGCAAACTCCTTGGTGTAGCCCACGGACACCATGCCGGCGATGACAATGGAGCCGATGGCCACCACGGTGGCCGGGCTGGAGCCGGAAAGGGCCGCGAACAACATGCAGGCGAATACGGACGCGATGGCCAACCCACCCTTGAATGAGCCCACCACGGCGATGGCAAAGCGGATGATGCGCTTGGCCACGCCCCCGGTGGACATGAACACCGAGGCCAGAACAAAGAAGGGAATGGCCAGCAGGGTGTAGTGGCCCTCGAAGGCCGAGAACAAGGTCTGCGCCACGGAGCTCAGGGACGCCTCATGGGCGAACATGAACAGAAACAGGATGGAGGACAGCCCCAGGGCCACGGCGATGGGCACACCGATGAGCATGAGGGCGATGACCATGGCGAACAGGATGGCAATGGACATGACTCAAGCCTCCTTACGTGCGCCGTTAGCGGCGGCAGCGGTTTTGGGGGCATTCATCTCCAGCTCTTCCATCATCTCCTCGGCCTCGTGGCTGGCGATGATGGTGTCGGCCTGGTTGGTGATGATGAGCCAGGCCTGCTGCGCAAAACGCAGGGTCATGAGCGCCACGCCCAGGGGCAGCGCGGCGTAGGGAATGAATCGGGGCAGTTTCTCGTAGGCCTCACCCTCGTTGAGCAGGGGCTCGATGAAACGCAGCCAGTCGAACATGGGAATGTCCTGGGTCTCGTACCAGACCCGCTCGGTGGCGAACGGCCACCAGTAATCCCATGAGCCGATGAGCAACAGAATGGAGAAGGTCAGGGATGCCGCCACGGCCAACAGGGCGAAGACCTTGCGTACCGGCGCGGAGACGTGATTGATCACCACATCGACACCGATGTGGACGTGTTTCTTGACGCCGTAGGACATGCCCATGAGCACGAGCCAGGCAAACAGAAACACCGTGGCCTCGAGGGCCCACAAGATATTGGATTCGTACACGTAGCGGGCGATGACGTTCGCGAAGGTGATGATCGTCATCAGCCCGAGACAGATGGCGATGCTGGTCTCTTCGATGTTGTCGACCAAGCGCCCCAGCTTGCTTGTGGGTTGTTGTTGCATCGAATCCTCCCCGGATTCTTCGAGGCTTTATTTGTTGTAGGTATGCGCTCACCCGGGCCGCTCTGTGGCGGCCCAGGTCAGCAGCATCCCCCCCTTCAGCCGGTTTTGCCAGTGGGAGGGCGTTGGTTTCGCGGGGAGACAGCCGCCTTTTGGGCGGGCCTCCCCAATACGTCAAACCAGAAACTGAAGGTGCCGGATGCCGCACACGCGGCAACCGGCACCCAGGACTCACTTGTTGGACTTGAGCGCGGCTTCCATCAGGTCAGCGCCGATGTCACCCTCGAACTTCTTCCAGACGGGCTTCATGGCTTCCACCCAGGCGCCGCGCTGCTCGGCGGTCAGGGTACGCACGGTGCCACCGGCGTCGATGATGGCCTGGCGGTTCTGCAGGTTCACCTTGGTGGACTCGGCATTACGGGCCTCGGTCACTTCCTTCAGGATGGTGGCCAGCTGGTCGCGCACGTCGGGGGCCAGGCCGTCCCACCACTTGGCGGAAGTCACGACCAGGTAGTCGAGGATGCCGTGGTTGGTCTCGGTCACGCCGTCCTGCACCTCGAAGAACTTCTTACCGTAGATGTTGGACCAGGTGTTCTCCTGACCGTCGATAACGCCGGTCTGCAGGCCACCGTAGACCTCTTTGAAGCTCATCTTCTGCGGGGAGGCACCGAGCTGCTCGAACTGGGCGACCAGCACGTCAGAGGCCTGCACGCGGAACTTCAGGCCGGCGGCGTCCTCGGGCTTGATCAGCGGCTTGTTGGCGGACATCTGCTTCATGCCGTTGTGCCAGAAGGCCAAGCCCTTGAGGCCGCGACGCTTCATGGAGTTTTTCAGCTTCTCGCCATCGTCGGAGTTCTGGAAGCGATCCACCGCGGCAACGTCCTCGAACACAAAGGGCAGGTCAAAGATGCGGAACTTCTTGGTGAACTTCTCGAACTTGGACAGCGACGGGGCGGCCAGCTGCACGTCGCCATTGAGCATGGCCTCGAGGACCTTGTTGTCGTCGTACAGGGTGGAGTTGGGGAACACTTCCAGGCAGGCCTTGCCATTCATCTCGGCGTTGACCCGCTTCTCCAGCAGGGAGGCGGCGATGCCCTTGGGATGCTTGTCGGTGTTGGTGACGTGGGAGAACTTGATGACGACCTCGCCATCGTCACACTTGGCGAAGGCGGGGGTGGCGGCGGCAACGCCCAGGGCGGCGGTGACGGCGGCGGCGATGATGTGCTTACGCATTGAGCAAACTCCTCAGCTTTGATGGGCCATTGCGCGCGGAGACGCGCATGGTTTTGTATTCCCGTCGCGGGGCGCGCGGCCACCGGTCGGGGATCGGGACCCTACTTAGCAGTTGACGTGCCAACACATTGAAATCGCTCCCTGTGCCCGTTCGGTCGGGAACTTCGAGCCCCTCACCTTATTCGCCCATCGGGCCGGATGGGTGGAAGCCCACCCATCGAAGCCAAACCCATGGGCGGCGCACCGCCGTTTCAGTCAGCACCTTCCCCTTCCCCGTCCGCTTGTCCCGATGGCCACCCGCGCTCAGAGCGCCCCCCAGTGATAGCCGCGCAGCAGCTCCACCACCTCGATGCGGTAGCCCGCGTACCACTGCGCCCGCCCCCGCGTCTGAGCGTCCTGGTGGACCGGATCGACCTTCCAGGCACGGATATCGTCGAGGTCGGCCCAGTAGGACACCGCGATCTCGCGCCCGCCTTCGCAGCTTGATTCAAACCCCAGGCAGCCGTACTTCTCGAATGCCAGCGTACGTAGTGCCTGCGCGGTTTCGGCATACTCCGCATCCAGGTTCGCGGCCACGGCCGTGAAGATCACCGCGTATCGCGCTCCACCCCGATCCCCCATCACCATGTCCGTCATCCCGGATTACCTCCAACTCATTGATCGCATCCGCGCCACCACCACGGTGCCGGACATCGTCCGCGTTCACCTGCCCGAACCGGACCCAGAAGACCCCTACCGGGACGAATTCGGGTTCGTGATTCTCGCCGACGGCAGCGTCGGCCCATTCTACGTCTGCCTGGACGACACCCTGGCACGACTGAGCGCGCGCCTGACCGAACGGACCGATCTCGCCTGGAACACCCTGGACATGGCGGCCCGCTGGGCCGAATCGGACGGCGCGACACGCGCCCTCGCCCTCGGTGCCTGGAACGCGGCCAGCCAACACCTCATGGATCGGGCGGGTTATCAGCGCCCGGCGCGTGGCACGCCCATGGACGTACCCCAACCCGAACCCGGCGAAACCATCGGCATGGTCGGCTGGTTCCGCCCCATCATCCGCCGACTCGAGGAGCGCGGCATCCGCGTCCGGGTGGTCGAGAAGAAACCCCGGCGCATCGTGTGCGGCCCAGACGTGGAGGCCGCCAACGGCCCCGAGGACCTGGCTGGATGCCGCATTGTCATTTGCACCGCGTCCACGCTGATCAACGACAGCCTCGATGACATCCTGCCCCATTGTGACCCGGGGGCCTGCGTGCAACTGATCGGCCCCAGTGCCAGTGGACTGCCCGACCCCCTGCTGGCACGCGGTGTCCGGACCGTGGGCGGCGCTTATTTCCCGGATGCACAGGCCCTGCTTGCCCTGCTCGACGGGGACAGCAACTGGGGCCCCTCGGCGCTCAAGTACGAACTCACCTCGGACAACTACCCCGGCGTGGACGCACTGCTTCAGCGCCTCGGCAACAACACCTGATATCCGTGCAGACGCAGGGCCACCAGGACCACATCCCGTTGATCGGCGCGCAGGGCAATGCGCTTGGCGGCGTTGAACACACCATGGCGGTCCATGTGCAGTTGTTCCACCACGGCTGGCATACCGAGAATGGACGACACCAGCTCGGGCACCGGATCCTGGACCGAATCGACGAAATACAGCAGCCCGCGCTCCGGGTCGAAGAACACGCGCCCCACCCCGAGGTTGTAGAACAGCTCCGTATCGGAGATACCGCTGGGCAGATGGGTGCCGCGGCGCGCCTCGCGCAGGGCACGGGCCTGTTCCAAACGCACGGGGCCGATACCACCACCGGGCATGACCTGACCTCCACAAGGATCTGATCCGTGAAGAGTACGCCACACCCGACGAACACGCCGAAACAGCGCCGCGCGGCCCAGGTGGCCCAGGTGGCAACACTTGCCGCCACGCTGATCGGTACCGCGGTTCTCCCGCTCAGTGCGCGCGCGGAAGCGGTCCGCCTGGGCGGCTGGGCCTCCCTCGAACTGCGTCATTTCTTCCAGTCTCCCGCCTTTGCCGGTCAGCAGGAGGACAGCCAGCTCAGCGCCCTGCTGCGCCCGGAATGGAGCTGGGAGTCCGATGAGCGCGACTGGCAGGCCGCATTCGTGCCCTTTCTGCGCGTCGACGGTGGCGACGACGAACGCAGCCACGCCGACATCCGCGAGCTGTGGATACGCCACATCGGGCGCGACTGGGAGATCACCGCCGGGGTCACCAAGGTGTTCTGGGGCGTCACCGAATCCCGCCACCTGGTGGACATCATCAACCAGACCGACCTGGTCGAAGACCTGGATGGCGAGGACAAACTGGGCCAGCCGCTGATCCAGCTGACCACCGTCAACGACGCGGGCACCTGGTCCGCCTTCCTGCTGGCCGGAAGCCGTGAACGCAGCTTCCCCGGGGCCGAAGGCCGCTTCCGCGCCGCCCTCCCCGTGGACACGGACAACAGCCGTTACCACGGCGGCGCGGGGCGCGAGAACCCGGACCTGGCCGCCCGCTGGTCCAACTATTTCGGAGATTGGGACATGGGGCTGAGCGCCTTCCACGGCACCGGCCGGGAACCGCGCCTGCTGCCCAACACCACGCTCACCGCCCTGGAGCCCCACTACGACCGCATCACCCAGTTCGGTCTCGATGCCCAGTTCACCCGGGACGGATGGCTGTGGAAATTCGAAGGCATCCACCGCGAAGGCCAGGGCGAACACTTCCAGGCTGCGGTGGCCGGGTTTGAGTACAGCTTTTATCAAGTGCTCGAAACCGACGCCGACCTGGGCCTTCTCGCCGAATACCTCTACGACGGCCGCGACGCCAGTGCGCCCCCCACCCCCTTCGACGACGACCTGTTCCTGGGCGCGCGCCTGACCCTCAACGACGCCCAGAGCAGCAGCCTGCTTGCCGGTATGGTCCTTGATCCGGACAGCGGTGAACGCTTTTTCAGCGTCGAGGCCGAACGTCGCCTTTCCCCCAACCTCAACCTCGAACTGCGCCTGCGTGCCGTGGACAACACCCAGCCCGGCGATGCCCTGCACGGGTTTGCGCGGGATGACTACCTGCAACTGCGTATTAACTGGTTCTTCTGATTCAGATCGAGCCCTGTACTCCGATCACCCACCGCGCCCTGAGCGAAGCGTGGAGTACGCATCCCGATGCGCGCGGCGCAGCCGCCATCCCAGCCCCGAAGAACGCGCTGCGCGCGGTCAGACCGAGGTCTGTACTCCAAACATGTGGCAGGGTCAGTGCCCGGCTCCCGCTCCGAGCCTTGGACAAAGAGTTGGAGTACGCATCTCGATGCGAGCGGCGCAGCCGCCATCCCAAGCCCGAAAGAACGCGCTGCGCGCGGGACAGATCGAGATCTGTACTCCAATCACGTAGCCGGGTCGGTGCCAAAATCAACCACAAGCCCGCGCGCGAAGCGCCGCGTCAAGCCTTCGCGGGCTCCCACCCACCGCCCGGGCGGCGGCGCGACACGCGGTCGTCATCGCCGATACGGAACAGGTTCAACCAACGGTTGTTGACCAGTTGGGCCACGGTCTCATGGTTGGCGATCACGTCTTCGATGGCGGACTCCGGCGCTTCGATGAACACGCTCAGCCGCAGCGGTTCGTGAACCCAGCGCTTCCCGTCGTGCAGGGATTGCATGGGCAGGCCCACGCGCAGGTCGCCGCCATTGCCCTCCAGCACCCCGATGGCTCCGCCGACGACGTTGTGCAGCACCTTGTTGCCACTGCCGAAACGGGCGTTATCCACCACGGACCCGTAGTACTGCATGTTGATCCAGTTCGCGACGATCATGGGGGCGGTCATGATCAGCTCCAGGACCTGGAAGCCCTCGTCCTCCCGCCACTGATACTCGTGCAGAAAGGCTCTTCCGCCCAAGTTGGCATCCAGGGTCCGTCCACGTGGCGCGGCGATGAAGGCGGCGTTGTTGGCCAGCGCCCATTCGGGGCGCACCTGGGACCAGTCCCGGCCGCGTCGACGCACGTCATCGGCGATATCCCGATCCGGGAGATCTTCGATGCCCAGCAGTGCCGCGCGCTGCATGCGGGTGAGGTCTCCGGCCTGGGTCAGCCATTGGCGCAACTGGGCCAGGTCGGCGCCCAGGGCATCGGGCACGGCCTCCCCGTCGAACAGGGTCATGTCGTCCGTGGTGGTGTCGTGCAGAGCGGCGAGGAACCAGGTATCACCCGGAATGTGAATCCCCCGCTCACGCAGGCCGACACGCACCGCGCGCAGGTTCAGCAGGTCCGCCACCACACGGGCACTGGCCTCGCCGGTCTGGCCGGCACAGGCACCGCAGTCCAGGGATGTCGCGTGCGGGTTGTTGACCGAGGTGCTGCCATGCCCGGCGAGCACGACGAGGCGAGCGAAATCGCGCGTCAGGCTCATGCCGCGCAACACACGCTCGGCGATGTCCACCCGGTCCCCCGCGGGAATGCCTGATGCCCCGCCTTCGGCATGGGTTGGACAGGCGCAGGCCTCGAGAGACGGGGCCAAACGGGCCTTGCGTTCGGAGTCCAGGCCCTGACTGGCCGGGTCGGGGACCGGGCGCGTCCAGCCGAAGCTGTCGCTGATCAGCTTGGGGGCGTACATCAGTCCGGTCGCCTCGACGAAGGAAAAGCAGGACGAGGCGGAGTACTTGAAGCCCTTCCAGGCCTTGGCCCAACCCAGTCGCTCCCGACGTTCCCGGGCGGCATCCTCGACGACCTCCTCCGTTTCGTCACGGAGGCCCTCCCCGACCCGGTAGGCGGGGTTCAACAGCACCGGGACGTGGGCGCGGGCCTTCGAAGCGCCCAGGGGCACATACTCGATGGGCACCCCGAAGAAGCCCGCGAAGCCCAGGGTGCGGACATTGGAGCCCACCGTCTCCAGCGACCGACGGAACACCTCGGAACGCACATCGATACAGAATGCGGCCTGAACGGCGGGGCGGCTTTCCGCCGGGCCCGCGGCGCTGAAACGCCCCGGTACCAGACGATCGATGACCGTGCGCTGAAAGGCGATTTCGGCCGCGGTGAGCAGAATCCTATCGATCTCCGCCGCCAACTGCCGCTTGGCCGAGGGCGGGCGCATGCTGGCGGCCAGCATCTCGCGCCAGCGGGCGACCAGGGATCCGGAGCGCTTTTCATCGAACAACAACATGTCCCAGGCCAACTTGATGGCGAGCAGGTCGACCATGGTGTCGTCCCCACCCCCGGCCAGCTCGGCCTGCCAGCGCAGGTAGCGGGTCCAGGATGCCCAGCCGCCGACATCGCGCAGGGACGCGTGCAGGTAGCGCTTCATGGCCGCCTCGGGGATGTCCAGCTGGTCCAGCGCCAGGGCGATCATGTCGCGTGGCTTGGCGGGCAACAGACGCACGCGCGGACGGAAACGCTTCAGGCCCATCATGGCCGGGCTGCGGTCCACCGCCGCCGCCTTCAGCCAGGATTCGTACAGCGACAGGTCGCGCCAGGGCATCTTGTGGGTGGCCTGACCCAGATCGAAATAGGCGGCGCAATGCAGGCTGATGCGCTCGGTAACGAAGCTCTGCCAGATGCCTCCATCCACCCGGTCGAGTACCTCGCTGACCGAGGCCATGCCGAGATTGGGACGCGGCGGCTTGGCATTCACGGTCCACTCGATGGTGCTCACGTCAAGATTGCTGCCGCAACGCTCGATGGACTGCTCCAGGTCAGCGCGCGAGATACGCCCCTCGGCGATCTGCGCGCGGTAGTAGGCCCAGTCCATGTAGAGCTTGGAGCCCGATACGCGCGCCAAGGTGTCCGAGGCCTCCTGGAAGGTGAGGTCACGCAGGCCGAAGAAGGGATTCACCGCGACGAAGTGCTTCAGCGGCCACAGGGGTGCAATGCGCCCACAGGCGGCATCGATCTTCGCGTCCAGGGCCTCCGATGCGGTCCAGCGCCCCTGCTCCACCGCGTAATCGAAGGGCGCCGAAAGATCGGGGCTCCGGCCCTTACCGCGGGGGGTGGCATCCTGCTTGCGGAATTCGAGAACCGTGCTGCTGGCCATGTGGGATCTCCGACTGAATGGGGTTGAAAGGGGTCTGATACGCGGTCGTGAACGGAATGGTTCGGTCGTCAGATGGATCAGGCGCTGGCCACGTTGGGCGAGCTGGGCGCGGGCCAGAAACGTTGCAGCCAGCGGGTCATGTACACGTCGATGTACAAACCGTTGTAGAGGTGCACGTACCAGGCCTCGATGGCCGGTCCCTGGCGCTGACTGAAGGCCAACTGTATGAACAGCAGGGCCACGAACACCGCGACCACGAGCCCGGACAGGGCGAACCAAAGCGGCCCTGTGGTTCCTGCCACGGGCAGGACGCTGCCTACCAGGATGACCTCGAAGGCCCCATGGAGCGCGAAATAGGCCACCGCAACCACGGCCGTGATACCGCCGCTACGCCAGAGCGTGCCCGACAGCGACGCGCCCCCGCCCAGGTAGGAACGCGCCTGCAACAACAACTGCCCCAGGGCGATGGTGACGATGAGGGTGGCCGCGATCAGCGCCGGTTCATCATGGATGCTGATACCGAACAGCGCCGCCACGGACAGGGAGATGACAGCCGCCATGGCCAGGGTCGAGAGCACACCTGTCATGGTCAGCCGCCCATGACCGCCCGCCGGGGCCGGGGCGCGGAAGCCATCCACCGCGCTGCCGGAGGCAAGGAAGGCGTGGGCCTTGTAGAGCGAATGGGCCAACAGGTGCAGCATGGCCAGGCTGTATAGACCGAGGCCGCATTCAAGCAGCATGAAACCCATCTGCGCCGTGGTGGACCAGGCGAGTGACACCTTGATGCTGGTCTGGGTCAACATCACCAGGGAGGCCAACGCCAGGGTGACCAGGCCGACCACCGCGAGCAGAACCAGGGCCGTGGTCGATGACGACACCACCGGGCTCATGCGGATCACCAGGAATGCCCCGGCATTGACGATGCCCGCGTGCAACAGTGCGGACACCGGCGTCGGTGCCTCCATGACCTGGATGAGCCAACCGTGGAAGGGGAACTGGGCGGACTTCAGCATGGCGCTGACCACGACGAGGATGGCCGCCCAGTTCAGGGCGGTGGGCAATGCCCCCTCGAACCCCGCCATCAGGTCGAATACCTCGCTGAATTCCAGCGTGTTGAGCGTGGAGCCGATGAGCAGCACCGCACCCAGCAGGGAAATATCCCCGATCCGGCTGGCCACGAACTTCTTGTGCGCCGCGAGCACCGCCGCGGGTCGGTCGCCGTAAAACATCAGCAACTGGTGCAGGAACAGGCTGGTGGCGATCCAGGCGGCGGCGAACATGAGCAGGTTGCCGGACACGATCAGGGTGAGGATTGCGGCAAGGGTAAGGCTGAGCCACTTGTGGAAGCGCCCCTGGTTGGGGTCGCCCGCCATGTAGTTGCGTGCGAAGCGCGTCACCACCACGGCAACGAACGACACCAGTGACAGCATGATCAGGGTCACTGAGTTGACGAGCACGCTGACGGAGAACGCCCCGACATCCCCGGGAAGCGCCACCGAGTAGAAGGTGTGGGTCAGGGTGCCCGCGCCGCCCATGAGGAGCACGGAAACGCCCGCGACAGCAAGGGCCAACCAGCTGGCCATCTCG
>JBMYTL010000057.1:16204-16637 GCA_049604295.1 Gammaproteobacteria bacterium | reverse complement strand
GTGCTGAGCGACGTGGTGCTGACCACCGCCGCCGTGCCCACGCCATTGGAGCCGGTGAAGAACAGCTCGCCGCCATTCGCGGCGGAGCGAACACCGAAGGCCCAGGCCGTGCCGCCGCCGACGAAACCGTCCCACTTGGAGGCGATGTAGGTGGTCGCGGCATTCGACTCCAGATACACCCAGGCCTCGATGGTGGTCGCGCTGAAGCCATCCAGGCTGGCGTGATCGGCGACCCGCACGTGATCGCCGCTGCCATCGAAGACCGCCACGCGGCCGACACCAGGGGACACCGCCGGATCGTCGTTCACCGCCGTCACTGAGATGCTGGCCTGGACCGCCGAACTGGACAGCGCCCCGTCATCGTCACGGGCCTTGACGGTGAAGGCGTTGAGCGTGCCGTTGGCATCAGCGGCACCCGTCCAATACGCATGGT
>JBMYTL010000057.1:0-16104 GCA_049604295.1 Gammaproteobacteria bacterium | reverse complement strand
CCTCGTCACCCTGGGCCGCCAATTCGGCAAAGGTGATCTCGACCTGGGTGTCCTCGTCCACCGTGTCCACCGTGGAGGCAAAGGTGCTCAGGGTCGGGGCATCGTTGACGTCATTGACCGAAACCCGGGCCTGGATCGCGGTAGCTGAAAGCGCTCCGTCATCGTCCTTCGCCTTGAGCGTGAAGGCGTTGAGCGTGCCGTTGGCATCAGCGGCACCCGTCCAATACGCATGGTGGGTGGCATCGATAACGTCGTTGGTGCCAGCGGCGAAGGCGGTCGCCGTGGCGGAACTGGTGCCGATCAGCAGCGTCCCGGAACTGACCGCCTGCACCACGAAGGCCTGTACCGTGCCGTCCACGTCCGCCTCGTCACCCTGGGCCGCCAATTCGGCAAAGGTGATCTCGACCTGGGTGTCCTCATTCACCGTTTCCGCCACTGAGGCGAAAGCGGTCAGCGTGGGTGCGTCGTTGACGTCATTGACCGAGACCCGGGCCTGCACGGGGGTGGCAGAGACCGCTCCTCCATCATCACGGGCCCTCACCGTGAACGCGTTCAGCGTGCCGTTGGCATTGGCATCCGGGGTCCAATACGCCTTCGCCCCCGATGACACCGTGTCATTGCTGCCCACCGCGAAGGCCGTCGCGGTCGCCGGACTGTCGCCGATGAGCAGGGTGCCGGAATTGACGGCCTGAACCACGAAGGCCTGCACACTGCCATCCACGTCTGTCTCGTCACCCTGGGCCAGCAGGTCAGCAAAACTGATCTCCACGCGGGTGTCTTCATTCACGGACTCCACAACCGCGCCGAATGCCGTCAGCACAGGGGCATCATTGACAGCCTCGACACCCACCCGCCAGGTCGATGTGGCGGTCAGCGCCCCATCATCGACCGTGACCTCGATGGAACGCACGCCGGAAGTCGGGTCGTCGCTGTCGTTTATGAAACCCAAACCACGCAACACGGCCTGGTAATCGCCGCTTGCCGCCCTGCCGCTGAGCGTGAGCAGACCCGAGTCGGCATCGAAAGAGGCACTGATCGGGGTACCCGCTGTATCGACAACCAGGCGATCCTCTCCGGCGACGAACCCGGCGGTGAAACGTACCGTCGCCCCCTCGATCAGGCCTGAGTCACTGTCTTCAACCGTGAGTTCTTGCGACAGGATCACGGCCGACGCATCTTCCGTGTAACTCCGATCCGAGCCCGCGGAGATGGTGGGCCCGAGATTGGCGGGTTGCGGGTCATCGGGCTCCGGATCGTCATCCGCTGCCGCGCCGACCCCGCCCGTGTTAGCGGTCGGGCCGGATGTCACGGCACTGGTCCCCGATGGCGAAGTACCACCGGTGCCGCCCGTCGATCCGGTGGTGCTTCCACCGGTCGGTGATGAAGCACTGCCGGTCGCCCCGCTCAATGCCCCGCTGAACCCGCCGGACTGGGTGCCGAAACTTCCGCCGAGCGAGGTGCTGTTCACCGCGGAGGCATAGGTGACGGGTGCTGTGCCGCCACCACTCCCCCCTCCGTCCGTTCCCCCCGTGGCTGCCCCGGAACCCACATCGAGGGCCAGATCAGCATCGGGGCTGCTGCTGCCCCCAGCCCCAGGATCGGACGAGGTGCCCCCGCTGGATGCGGACAGCCCGGCGGATGCGGAGGGTTCGACCGGGGGCGCAGTCGGGTCGCCCCCCGTGGGAGCAGGCTGCTGCGCCACCGGGCCCCCAGGGTTCTCCACGTCGCCAGCATCCTGGGTACCCGGACCGTCCTGGGTACCGGCACCGTCCTGGGCAACGGGCGAATCCCCCGCATCCGGGCCGTTACCGGAAGCGGGTGGCGTGGCCCCGACATCGACACCGGCGGGGCTGGGCGATGCCCCCGCATCGGCAAGCAGCTCGTCGCCGGTGTCACTATCGGTCGGAGCGGGGTCTCCACCGCCCGCCTGGCTGACGCCCGGACCCGCGGCTTCCGGACCCGACGCATCGCTCCCGCTCAAGGTGGACGCCCCCGCCACACCCGCGACGATGTCATCTCCGGCGTCGTTGGACGTGTCGGCGGTGCCCCCGCCACCTGCCGCTCCCGAGGTATCCGCGACCGGGGCTTCCGCGGTTTGCGTACCACCATCCCCGCCATCCCCGCCATCGACACTGGCGACAGCGTCGCCTCCGATGTCATTGCCCGAACTGTCATTTCCCGTGGCACCGCCAGCGCTGCTCCCATCCGCCACGCTGGCCGCGGGAGTCGATTCCCCGCTATCTCCACCCGTGCCCGACGCGGGCGCCCCTGGATCACCCGCCGCGTCGGCCAAGGCCGCCTCTGAGGCGGGCAGATTGTCCTCGTCCCCGCCGGACATGGCGGCGACCACGGGATCCTGTACCGGCACCGATTGCTGCTGCTCTGTCTGCTGCCGGGCGGAACTTGCGCTGGCGGCCTCCTCCACGGCTGCGCCCGGGGGCGTGCCATCCGCCAATGCAGCCACCAACTGCTGCGCGAAGTCCTCGCCCACCTCCGCACCGGTCTCCCCAGCCGATGGCAGAGCCGCGCCGGGATCACCGGCCGCCCCGGCGAGGGCGGCAATCATCTGATCCGCGGGTGAGAGGGGCACTTCCTGGGCCTGTTCCTGCTCGGCCAACGATGCCGCCGTCTCCTGCGCACCGCTCAGGGCCTCGCCCGGCGTCTGGCCGAAAGCGAGCGCATCCGCAAGCGCGGCGGCAACACCCTCGCCCGCCAAGCCATCGCCCCCCGCCAATCCCGCCGCCGCCAATGCCTCCCCGGCATCGCCCCCGGCGGACAGGGCTGCCGCCAGTGCCTGGGCGGGCGACAAGGGGACATCCTGCACCGCCTCCTGCCGCGTCGCCGCATCGGACGCCGCATTGGCGTCGGCAAGCACGTCGGACGGCACACCACCATCGGCCAGGCCTGCCTCCAGGGCGGCGATAAACGCCTCGCCGCCCGGCCCATCGGGTATGGCGTCGCCATCCCCACCCGCCGCCAGCGCGGCAGCCAGGCGATCCGCGGCGGACAGGGGCACAGCCTGGGCCTCGGCCGCCAGTTGCTGGGCCGCCACGCTATCGCGCCCGGCCTCAATAGCGGCATCCATATCGCCACCACTGGCGAGGACGTCCTGCACGCTGTCGAGAAAGCGGTCCATCTGGTCCGGGTCAAAACCGGCCTCGGCCGCCAGCGTTTCCAGGGCATCCGCCCCGGCCTCGCCACCGGACAGAGCCGCCACGATCGCGTCGGCCGCACTCAGGGGAACACTCTGGGCCTGAACGTCCTGTCGGGTCAGGTCGAATACGTTGATGGCGCGCTCCATGGCACCTTCAGCGGACAGCCCCTCGTTGAGCGCGGCCTGGAATTCTTCGAGGAAAAGGCCCTGGGCATATTCCAGGCCGTCCTCTCCCTCGGGAATGTCGCGACTGTCACGGATGGACTCGATCAGGTCGGTCACCGCTTCACCGACCCCTTCCCCCTCGGCCAGGGTGGCCACCAGCTGTTCAGCGGGGGAGCGCTCGACGGGCTCGAAAGCGCCCCGGCCACCGAGGGCTTCGATATAGGCATCTACGGCCGAGTCCAGCGCGTCGGCGAATTCCCGCCCCACGGAGACGGACTCCAGCAACGTCTGGGTGTAGGCATCGGCGGCCCGCCCGGCTTCCTCCTCACCACCACCGGACTCGAGGACATGTCGGCGCACCAGGGATTGCAGCCGCGCCACCGTTTCGGGCACACCGGCTCCCTGGGCCAGTGAGCCCAGCAGCGATGCGGTCACGGACTCCGGTGGCGGTGGAATATCCGCGGAGCCGACCACCGACCCTTGCGGGTCGGCGGAAGGCAAAGGGGCCGCATCGGCCGTCGGATTGGAATCGGGTTCTGCCAAGGATTTGCTCAGGTACGGCTACACCCGGGAATGGATGCACTCGACCCTGTTCATTGAACTCAATCGGGGGGTACGCATTCTGCCAAGTTCTTTACACGGCAGGGAAACCGGCCAGCGGAACCAACCGGGGCCGATGGGGCCCGCGGGGCCATGCGCCCGGTATGGCAACTCAATAACCGTAGGCCTTGAGATTGACTTTCAGACGCTGGGCAAGGGTTTCACGGTCGTGAGCCATCGCGAGTGCGGTTTCGATATCCAGCTTGCCCACCCGGACCAGCTGTTCAAGGTGGGCGCGCTGCGGCATGTGCCCCGTGCCCTCGCGGCTCGCGCCCATTGCATCGTTAAGCTGATAGGTCTTGTGCTCCCGGATCAGGTTGCGCACGGCACGATCGGCGACCATGACCTCGTATATCCCCACGCGACCGCCCGTTCGCGATTTCGCGAGCGTCTGGGCCACCACGCCGAGCACCACGTTGGACAGGGCGTCGCGGACCTGTTCCTGGCTCTCAGCCGGAAACATGGCAATGAGCCGGTCTATGGCCGTCGCCGCCGTGCTGGTGTGCAGCGTGGCAAACACAAGGTGCCCGGAATTCGCCGCATCCAGGGCAAGAGCCACCTGCTCGGTCTCACGCAGCTCGCCCACGAGCATGACATCGGGGTCCTCACGCAGGGCCGCCCGCAATCCGCGCGTGAAGCTGCTGGTATCGCCGCCCACCTCGCGCTGGGTAATCAGGGCCTGGTCGTTCACATGGAGATACTCGACCGGGTCCTCCAGGGTCAGCACGTGAACGCAGCGGGTGTTGTTGATGTGATCGAGCATGGCCGCCAGGGTGGTGGTCTTGCCGCTGCCCGTGGGCCCGGTCACGAGAATCAACCCCTTGCGCGCGGCACAAAAGGTCTTCACCACCTCGGGCAAGCCCAGCGAATCGATGTCAGGAACCGTCGACGGCAGGAGACGCACCGCCGCGCTGGCCCCACCCCGGTCCCGGTACAGGTTGATTCGGAATCGGTCGCCATTGGGGCTGGGGTAGATGAAGTCGGTATCGCGATGGCGCGCGTATTCGTTCCGGTGGCGCTCCTCCAGGGCCGGGGCCAACAGTTCCTCGACTTCATCGCGCCCCAGGCGGGGCGCATCGAGCAACGGTCGCAGCTCGCCCTGAAGGCGCCAACGCGGTCGACATCCGCCCTTCAGGTGCAGATCCGATGCTCCCTCCTCGACCATGCGACGCAGAAGGGCGTCCATGCGTTCGACCAAGGAGGACTGAGCCGGGGCCTTCTCCAATCCGGGCTCATCGCCACCATCCGCGTCCAAACCGGATAGGGACTCCATGAACTGCTCGAAGTACTCGGTGCTGACACGCACCGGCACCACGTCGCGACCGGGCAGCATCTGCGTCACGGCATGCAACACGGTGGCCTTGGGCGTGTAGACACAACCCAGGATCAGCCGCTCACCCTCCATGCGCACCGGAAGCACGTGGTGGCGTTGCATGAAACCCAGGGGCAACACCCGCGCCAGGGAGTAATCCGGTGCACCGATGCGCTCATTGGCGCTGGGCAGGGGCACCTGCTCGGAGACCTCGTCCAGGCGCCCGGCGATACCCCGGGTGATACCCATGGCGAATTCGGGCACCTTGGCAAACAGGCTGAAAAAGACCCGCGTATCGAAACGAACGAGCAGGCATTCACCCACGGCGAGCACGGATGCGGTGCGGGCCTTACCCAGAAGCAGTCCGAGTTCACCGACGGTGCCCGGTTGTTCAAGGTAGCCAAGCAGCACCGGCTCGCTGTCGCCACCGCGATCGGAGTAAACGCCCAGACGGCCGCTCACGGTGACGAAAAAACAGTCGCTTTCGTCCCCTTGGCGAACCACGGCCTCGCCATCCTCCAGCTTCAGGGCCTCGCCCACGGCGAGCAAACGCTCGAGCTGCGCCTCGGGCAAGGCCCTGAACAGGGGCATATCCGCCATCAGGCGGATCAACCGGGCGGACTGCTCGGACGTCAGTGTGGCCGTATGCATCCGAGGCAACTCCGCGCGGCGGGCACGGCCCGTGCTACCAGCTACGGGCGGCGAGTGAAAGCTTCCATGCGCGAATCTTGCCCATGTTCTTCGCTTCCACCGGCTCCAGGCATTCGAAGCCCTGCTGCCTGGACTCCTCCAGGTTCTGGTAGAAGGTGTTGCTGACCACCACCTCATCAGCGCTGGCCTGGCCCAGCATGCGCGCGCCCATGTTGATGGAATCACTGACCGCGCCGAGACGCGCGGCTCCGAAGGGCCGCAGGGACACGAACTGCATATCGCCCATGGCCATGCCGATATGCACGCCCGAGGCCTTCTGGATGCGATCGATCTGGCGCTGCCAGTCCCAGCTCACCGCGTTACCGATATCGATCAGGGCATGGGCGGTATCGAAGGCCTTGTCGATGTACTCGGGCGAACGCTCGGGCAGGCCGAACAGCCCGACCACCTCGTCGCCCACGAACTGGTACATCATGCCACCGGCGTTGATGATCTCGTTACGCGCCTTGGAGTAGAAGGAGGTCAGACTCTGGCGCAGGACGCGTGTATCACGGGTGTCGCGCACGTAACTGGAGAACGACGTCAGGTCCGCGAGCAGGGCCACGACGTTGGGGTAAAGGGAGGGTGGGAAGATCTTGCGGGCGTCGCGATCGTGCCGCTCATAAAGGTCTTTCAATAACCAGTAACCGTAGTGCCAGAGCAGGGAGGACTGCAGGAGGTCGTTGCGCCAATCATCGCCAAAGGCATAACGCCCCTTGATATCGTCCATGGCCTCACGCAGCACCAGCGTGTCGTCACAACCGAAATCGATCTCCACGTCGAAGTGGCGCGCGACACGCTTGGCAAGTTCGTTCCGGTCCCAGATCTCCAGCTCCAGGTTGGCGGCCAGCCCACCGCGCAATTCCTCCAGGACCGTCTTGTACTGATCAGCCTTTTTCCAATCGGTGATCACGATCAGCCGGTCGGCATCGTCGATCTGCGGAAGGGACTGACCAAACTTACGCAGCAGATCCGAGACCAAGCGCCCGGGGGGGATCCCGAATTTGACCTCGACGAAGAACGGCTTGCGATTCGGCACACTGATGCGCATGTCCGCATGCAGGCCCGGCACACCGAGGAAGATTTCCTGTTGGATGTGCACATCCTGGGGGGGGAGATCCTGCTCCTCGACCTGTTCGAAACGGAACAGGTTGAAACAAACCTCTTCAATAAACAGGCGCATTTCGCGCATGTCGAAAGATTCTTGATCGGACATCGGTACTCTCTTGGGACGCCCCGGCATGGGCGCCGACTGTTGCCGGGACAATAGCCGCGCACCGGCGATTTCGCCAGCGCGGCAACCCCTGAGAGGGATTTGTCAATCAAACCTTGGTACGGCGAATGACCCGGCGTTCCCTCAGCGTTCGCGCATGGCCATACCCATGGACTGGATGAACGGGTCCAGCAGGTAATCGAGCACGCTGCGCTCCCCGATCAGGATACTGGTTGCCACCTGCATGCCCGGGTACAGGCGATAGCGCAGACCCGGCGCCTCGAAATACTCCCGCTCAGGTCGCACGCGGACCTTGTAGTACGGGTTGCCGTCGGGGTCCAGCAAGGTATCGGGGCTGATGCCTTCCACCGCCCCGCGCAGGTGGTCGAAACGCGCCGCGTCCGCGCTCATCAGGTCGATCTGCACGCTCTGACCGGCCCTTACGAAACCGATGTCCTGCACCGGCAGACGTGCATTGATCATGAGCCGGTCATCACCGGGCACGATCTCGGCGACCGTTTCCCCGGGCTGCAGCACGCCGCCCACGGTGGTTACGGACAGGGTCTTGATGATGCCCGCCACGGGAGCGCGGACCACCTGGCGACCCAGGGTATCGGCGAAGGTGCGTGAGCGCTCACCGAGCTCATCGAGATCGCGCTGTACGACGTGCAGTTCGGTACGCGCCGCCTCGACGAACTCGGTGCCTATGCCTTCGAGTCGCAGGCGGGCCTCCTCAAGCGCCGCCTCATTGCGGCGCAGATGCGCCACGTCCTCATCGATACGGCCGCTGATCTCGGTGTGCTCACGCAACAGGCCCAAATGGGTCATGCGGTTGGTGATGTCGCGTTTGAGAAGGGCCTCGCTGATACCGATCTGCTCGGCCAGGTAGGCGCGCACCTTGCGCGCACTGCGCATACGGGCCTGGACCTCAACCTGCTCCGCCTCACGCTGGGCGATAAGGCGCTCCTGAACCGCGACCTGCTGGGCAAGGCGCGCGCGACGATCCCTGAACAGTGCACGGGCGGCCTCGACCTTGTCGAAGTGATCCGCCTCCAGCTGGGCTTCGAAATCCGGCGCGGGCGCATGATCAACCTCGGCACGCAGCCTCGCCCGGTCCACGCGCAGGGCGGCAATACGCAGTTCGATCTCGTTCAGCTCCGCACGGGCCCGGGTCGGGTCCAACTCCAGCATGGGCTGCCCCGGCTCCACCGTGTCCCGTTCGCGCACCAGGATGCGACGCACGATGCCACCCTCCAGATGCTGGATGGACTTCACCTCGCTGCCGGGCACCACCTCGCCCACGGCGTTGCTCACCACGTCCAGTCGCCCGTAATGCGCCCAGATCAGAAAAGCCAACAATGCGGCGCTGGACAAGCCGAGCGTCCACGGAGCATGGCGGGTCGTCATGTCGCGGGCCCACCCTGTTCTCTGACCACCGGCCGGGGCTTGTGGTCAAGGTTGAGCACCCAACCGGCACCGCTGATGATGCGCGCGTCATGGGAACAGACCAGGATGGTGCAGCCGCGTCGGGCCAGGGCCATCATGACTTCGTACATCTGGCGCACGCCCCTGTCGTCCAAACCCTCGGTGGGCTCGTCGAGAATCGCCAGCGACCCGCGTGAAACCAAGGCCCGCGCCAGGGCGAGACGCCTCCGCTCCCCCACCGACAACCACGCACCCCCGCCGGTCATCACAGTCTCAAGCCCCTCGGGCAGGCGATTGACCACCGCATCGGCACCGGACAGGACAAGGGCCTCGGCGATCACCTCATCGTCGGGTTCCGGATCGGTCCAGGCCAGGTTTTCCCGCAGGCTGATGGGCAGGAAGGTCGGCTCCTGGGGCAGGTAGATCAGTTGCTGGCGCCACCAACGTGGCAACACCTGGCGCAGGTCCACGCCGTCCGCGAGCACCCGCCCCCGCTCCACCTCCACCAAACCGGCGATCATGCGGGCCAGGGTGGTCTTGCCCGATCCGCTGGCCCCCGTCACGGCGATTACCGCGCCGGGCGATGCCTCGAGGCTCAGCCCCTCGAACAGCGGCTCGGGCTGGCCCGCGGGCTGGTAGGCCAGGTCGGACAGACTGAGATGCCCCGTGAACGCGCGCAGCCCCGAACCCGAGCTCTCCTCCACCTCCAGTTCCGCGAGCGAGCGCGTACGTATCAGGGCCTCCCGGGCCTGGGTCAGTTGCTCGGCCAACTGCGCAAAACGCTGCATCGGGGCGAGAGCGCGGGCGGCCAGAATGTTGGCGCCGATCATGGCACCCACGTCGAGCGCACCGCGCAACACGAGAATCGCACCGCTGGCGATGATTGCGACCGATAGCAGTGCCTGCCCCGATTGCCCGACACCCTGCACGGTCGCCTGCAAGCGCCCCGTGATTCTGCGCAGCCCCTGGCTCTCAGCGAGATGGTCGGACCAGTGCGACACCAGGGTGTCCGAGGCGTTGAAGGCGCGCACGGTGTCCGCGGATGCCGCGCTCGCCCCCATCAGGGCCTGGCCCCGCGCACCCAGGTTGCGCACCCGTTCAACCAGGGGCCGGAGCATGCGCTGGCCAGCGAGGCCGACGAGCACCGTCAGGACGACGAACAGCAAACCGATCGCCGCGAGCGGTGGCGAGATCAGGAACAACACGACAAGGAAAATCAGGGCGAAGGGCATATCCAGCAGCGCGGTCAGGTTGGCTGCCGAGAGCGCCTGCTCGGAACGCTCAAGGCCCAACAGAAGCTCCCGCTGGCTACCATGGGGCATGGACTGGAAGGCACCGGGACGGAGGGTGTTGATGAGACCGAAGGTCCCTACGCCCAGCGCATGGTCCGCTCCCGCGCACACGTCCTCGGCCAGACGATGACGCAGGCGACGGAACCCCCACTCAAAACCGATAGCCAGGATCACGCCCGTGGTCAGGGTAACCAGCGTCGTGGTCACTCCGTAGCTGACGTAGCGATTGAGAACCTGGATGACATACAACGAGGACGCCAGGGCCAGGATATTGGCGAGCAGCGAAGCGAGCAGGATCTGAACCGCTACGCCGGGTTTCCGCCGCAAGCGGGCCAATATCTCACTCATGGTTGAGCCTCATCGCCCGGCCATGGGAGGCGAAGGCGTGGTGATCACCGTGTCCGGGGTGAACCGGCCGATGGCCCGAAGCAACTCCGCGGCGGCCAGAACCACGTCCGTGCGGGCGGCGACGGCGTCGCTGCGGGCGTTGATCCAGGAGGTCTCGCCGGAGAGAACGTCGATCAACGAACGTTGACCCAAGGTGCGCTCTTCCACCGCCAGGTCGAGAAAGGCCTTGGCGATATCGGCCTGGTCTGACAGGTGCATGGCCTTGCGTCGCGCGGTGTCCAGTTGCTGCCAGGCATTACGCACGGCCTCCTCCGTACCGCGTCGAGTCTCCACCACGTTGTCATCGGCGGCCGAGGCATCCAGGCGCGAAGCGGCCACGGCATTGATGTTCGTGAAGCCCAGGTTGAACTCGTAGCTGAGTTCGAGCTTCACCAGTGTCTCCTCCTGGAAGCCGACCGTACCGCCGGAATCATCCTTGTAGTTGTGCTCGAACTTCGCCTCGAGGGTAGGAAAGTAAGCGGACCCGCTGGCGCGCAGATCCTGGTAGGCCGAAGCGGCTTGCAGGGCCGCTTCCTCGATGTCGGGATTCTCCAGCGACGCAATCGCCAGGGCTGTTTCCAGGTCGGAGGGCAGCAGGTTCTCGGCTATGCCCACCGGTTGCAGCTGTTCAAGCACCGGTGGCGGTTTGCGGAATACCGCCTGGAAGCGATGTCGTGCGGTCGCCAATCCCCCCTCGGAATCAACGCGGCGGGCCATGGCTCCGGCCAACTGGGTCTTGGCCTGCAACAGGTCGGTGGAAAGCCCGGACCCCGCCTGAATCCGGACCTCCTCCAAGCCTGTCTGGCGACGTATGTTCTCCTCGGACTGCTTGGCGAAGGCCAGCACATCCCGGGCACGAATGAGATTTGCCCAGGCACTGACCGCATCGAGCAGAAGGGACTGCTCCTCACGGGTCAGTCCGGCCGAGGCCAGTGAGATATCGATATTGGCCTTTTCCATGGCCGCCCCGGTGGCACCAAAGTCGTATATCAACTGTGACACGCCGATCTTGAGCTCATCGAAGTCCAGTTGGGTCACGGTTCCACCGGGCTTGTCCTGCCGCTCGTGGCCTACGTTGGCGGTGACATCAAGGGTGGGAAACCAGTCACCGCGGGCGACCTGCTCACGT
This sequence comes from Gammaproteobacteria bacterium, assembly GCA_049604295.1. Classification (GTDB taxonomy): domain Bacteria; phylum Pseudomonadota; class Gammaproteobacteria; order JACKNK01; family JACKNK01; genus JBMYTL01. Next base: position 4,737 of record JBMYTL010000057.1, on the reverse strand, counting down.
TGAATGGCGGCATCAACCGTTGCCCGGGCACTGCGCACACGTTCGTGGTCCTGCATCAGTTCGCCAAGCCATGGGCCGATCTGGGCGGCTGGCAGGTTCACCGGGCACAGCAGGAATCCGGCCAGGGCCAGTGAGCGAGGGAACGCGGGCATGATCGGGGCGATTTGGAACGAAACGTCCGGGGCATCGGTAATCGGAATGGCCGGAATCATACCGGGTCCGTCGAGGACCTGATAAGCATTGACCGGGGCCCGCCGAAGCCAGCCCGACTCCGTCAGCCCCCGATCTGGTGCAGACGGTTACGCATGTAGGCGTAATAGAGCACCGGGATCACCACAAGGGTGAGCAGGGTCGATACGAAGATGCCGAAGATCAGCGAAACCGCGAGCCCGGAGAAGATGGGGTCGTCGAGGATGAACAGGGCCCCGATCATGGCCGCAAGCCCGGTCAGGACGATGGGCTTGGCACGCACCGCGCCGGACCGCAGAACGGCCTGTTCGAAGTCCATCCCTTCCGCCACCTGCTGGTTGATGAAATCCACCAGCAGGATCGAATTGCGCACGATGATCCCGGCCAGGGCGATCATGCCGATCATCGAGGTCGCAGTGAATTGCGCACCCATGAGCGCATGGCCGGGCATGACCCCGATGATGGTCATGGGAATCGGCGCCATGATGATCAGTGGCACCACGTAGGAGCGGAACTGGGCTACGACCAGCAGGTAGATGAGCACCAGGCCGACGGAATAGGCGATACCCATGTCGCGGAAGGTCTCGAACGTCACCTGCCATTCGCCGTCCCACTTCACCGAGAAACGGTAGGGATTGTCGGGCTGGGTGAACAGGAACTGGGGCAAGCCCAATCCATCGTTCCCGTCACCCAGCGTGGCGAAGATGTCGAACATGCCGTAGAGCGGCGAATCCAGTTCGCCCGCCATATCCCCTGTGACATAGACCACCGGCAGCATGTCCTTGTGATGAATGGCCCTCTCCACCCGGTTCTCCTCCACCGACACGATTTCCGAGAGCGGAATCAAGACTTTGTCGGCGGATCGGACCTTGAGGGCCAGTACGGCCTGCAGGTCCGATTTTTCGTCGACCGGCAATTCCATGCGCACGGGTATGGGGTACTTGAGATGCTGTTCGTGCAGGAACGTGACGTCCTCACCACGCAGCGCCGTGGTCAACGCCGTAGCTACGGTCTGTTGATGGAGCCCGAACAAGGCCGCCTTTTGCCGGTCCACGTGCAGGATGTAGCGCGGGCTGAGCGTCTCCATGGTGTCATCCACGTCGACAATATCCGCCGTGTTCTCGAATACACCGCGCACCTGGGTCGCGACCCGTGTCTGACCGGCGTAATCAATGCCATAGATCTCCGCCACAAGAGGCGCCATGACAGGCGGCCCCGGAGGCACCTCGACAATCTTGACGTTGGCATTGTGCTGGCGGCCGATACGCTGCAGCGGCTCACGCACGGACCGCGCCACGTCGTGTGATTTGCGATCACGGTCGGCCTTGTCGACCAGGTTCACCTGGATATCGGCCACGTTGGCCCCCTCGCGCAGGTAGTACTGGCGCACGAGGCCATTGAAATTTATGGGCGATGCGGTGCCCACGTAGGCCTGGTAATCGGTGACCTCGGGCACGTCCCGGAGATAGTGCGTGAGATCAGACACCACGCGCGCGGTCTGCTCCAGGGGTGTGCCCTCGGGCATATCGACCACCACCTGAAACTCCGACTTGTTGTCGAAGGGAAGCATCTTGAGGACCACCAGCTTGACGCCCGCCAGCCCGACCGACAGCGCGATCAACACCAACAGTACGAGCACCATCCCGCGGCGGCGCGGCGCGCCCGCGTCGCCGTTGAGCAGCGGCCCCACGTGACGCCGGAATACCCCGAGCAGACGTCCACCGTCCTCGTCTTCATGACCGTGCCCTGCACCGGTGTCTGCCTTACCCAACAACTTGAGGGCAAGCCAAGGCGTGATGATGAACGCCACGGCCAGGGAGATGATCATGCCCATCGAGGCATTGATGGGGATGGGGCTCATGTAGGGCCCCATGAGCCCGGTGACAAAGGCCATGGGCAGAAGCGCGGCGATTACCGTGAACGTGGCCAAAATGGTTGGTCCACCGACCTCCTCCACCGCGTAGGGAATGGACTCGGCGAGGCTCTTGCCATTGCCCATGTGCCGATGGATGTTCTCCACGACCACGATGGCATCGTCCACCAGGATGCCGATGGAAAAAATCAGGGCGAACAGGGACACGCGGTTCAGTGTGAAACCCCAGGCCCAGGACGCAAACAGGGTGAAAGCGAGGGTCACCACCACTGCGATACCCACGATCAGCGCCTCGCGCCGTCCCAGCGCGAGCAGGACCAGCACGACCACCGATGCGGTGGCGAAGCCAAGCTTGCTGATCAGTTTTTGGGCTTTGGCATCGGCGGTGGCACCGTAGTCGCGGGTCACCGTGACACGCACGTTGTCGGGAATGAAGGTGCCCTTGAGTTGATCCACCCGTTGGGAGACCTGCGCGGCAATCTGCACCGCGTTGGTCCCGGCCTTCTTGGCCACGGCCACGGTCACGGCGGGAAACTCCCCACGCACCGCGATCCCCTTGCTGTCGGCGGCGGGCCCTGTCCCAAACCAGGAATGGCGCACTGGGTGATCATTACCGCGGCGCACCGTGGCGACCTGGTTCAGGTAGACCGGCGCCCCGTCGAAGACCGCCACCACCAAGGCGCCAACCTCCTCGGCCGAGGTGAGGAAGGCACCGGCCTGAACGAGAATCTCCTCGTTGTCCGCAACCACCGCACCAGCCGCCAGGGAACTGTTGGCCGCACGCAGGCTTCCGCGCAGATCATCCATGGAGACGCCATAACTGGCCAGGCGCTGGGGATCGAGGCGCACATGGACAACCCGCTCCGGCCCCCCGACGGTGTACACATCACGGGTACCGGGCACGCGCTTGAGTTCCGACTCGATGGAATGAGCGACCCGCTGTAGCTGGTGATTGGTCACCGTTTCGTCCTCACTCCAAAGCGTGAGTGTGACGATCGGTACGTCATCGATACCTTTGGGTTTGATAATGGGCGAGCCCACGCCCAGGTTGGGGTGCACCCAATCCTGCTTGGAATAAAGGGCGTTATAGAGACGCACGATCGCATCGGTCCGCCCCTCACCAACCTTGAACTGCACGGTCAACACCGCCAAACCGGGCCGTGATGACGAATACACGTGCTTGATCCCATCCAGTTCGGAGAGGATCTGCTCGGCAGGGGTGCTCACCAGCTGCTCCACTTCCGTGGCCGTCGCCCCGGGGAACGGAATAAACACGTTGGCGAAGGTCACATTGATTTGCGGTTCTTCCTCGCGCGGAGTGATGAGAATCGCAAAGGCACCGAGCAACAGGCCGATCAACGCCAGCAATGGCGTGATTTCCGTGGTGAGGAAGGCGCGTGCCGTGCGCCCGGAGATACCGAGTCGGGGATTGGCCACGATTACTGCACTTCCTTGCGCCGCACACCTGCCGCGATCGGGTCCATCGCGATCCTTTCGCCCGCAAGCAGACCGGCCAGCACCTCGAGCGAACCGTCCTCCAGAACCTTACCGAAACGTAGAAAGCGCAGGCGCACCTCGTCGTCTTCATCGACCACGTATACGCCGGTGATCTCCCCACGCCGAACCGCGGCCTTCGAGGGAATGACCAGGGCCGTCCGCGAACCGACGGCGAAGCTCATTTTCACGTACATGCCCGGGTACAGACCATCGACTCCCGGCGGCAGGTACGCCCGCACGCGGAAGCTGTGGGTCACCGGATTGGCGTAGGGAAAGAACGTGAGTCGTTCGGCAACAGCCCCGACATCCTGGCCGGGAATGCTCACGGTCACCTTTCCGCTATCGCGGACCTGGTTGACGAGGTCCTGGGGCACATCGGCACCGATACGCAGGTCTTCGAGGGAAATACCGGTCATCAAAGGGGTGCCGGGTTGGGCGACCTCACCCTCCTGAACATGGCGGGTGCGCACGATGCCACTGTAGGGGGCACGAACGATGGTGTGGTCGAGTTGCTCGCTCGCCTGGCGCACGCCTGCTTCGGCGGCATCCAGCCGGGCCTTGGACGAGCGCAAGGCTGCCGTCGCCTTGTCCATGCCCGACTCGGCGATCAACTCCTCCTTGTACATGCGTTGGGAGCGGCGGAATTCGCTCTGGGCTTCCGCGAAACGGGCGCGCGCCTCGGCAAGTCCCGCCTCGGCCTGACTGAGATTGGCCTTCTGCTCCGTATCGGTAAGACGCAGGAGAACCGTGCCCTTCTGAACGTAGTCGTTCACATCGAAATAGATCTCGGAGATGGTGCCTGACGTGCGCGCGGACACGGTGGATTCGGTGACCGCCTCGACCACTCCGTCAAGAACCCTTACCTCGGAAACCTCCCGGGTCCCGACAGTGTGCGTCGCGAACGGAATCTCGGCATGCCCCCCAGGCGAACTCAGAACAAGGAGCCCCAGTAACAGAACGCGGGCGGTTCGCGGATGCATGTTCATTCTCGACATGAGCTTCCAGCTCCCCGGACGATGATTAAAAAAACGATACCCCATATAGGCGAGACTAATAATCGATCAATAACCCAGGCATTGATAGTCATCAAATACCCCAATTAACAAGCGTATTCCGCCCGGCCCGGGCGCACGGGAGGCGCCCCTTTGCCCCCACCAAAAAGGCGAAAGCCCCGACAA
>JBMYTL010000056.1:0-16830 GCA_049604295.1 Gammaproteobacteria bacterium | reverse complement strand
CACACACCACACACCACACACCCACACATTCGAAACCCGAACAGGGCGGCGGCTCAGCGCTGAAGCAGCACCTGCTCCGCCCGCGCCAGGTCCTCAGGCGTGTCGACACCGTGGCCCGGAGGTTCGTCCACCACGGACACGTGGATGCGTTCGCCGTGCCAGAGCACGCGCAGTTGTTCCAGGGACTCCACCTGTTCCAGGGGGCTGGGCTCCAAAGCGGAGTAGCGGCGCAGGAATCCGGCGCGGTAGGCGTAGATACCGATGTGGCGCAGGTGTTGGAGGTTTGCCGGCAGCGGCACGATTCCACTCCCGCTCCCGCCCGCTTCATCGCCGAAGCCATCCCGCCACCAGGGTAGCGGCGCGCGACTGAAGGTGAGCGCGTAGCCCGTGCGGTCCAGGGAGACCTTGACGGCGTTGGGGTCGAAAACCTCGGCGCGGCCGGAGACCGGTGTGGCCAGGGTGGAGATGACGGCGTCGGTATACGCGGCGAGATCGGCGGCCACCTGGTCGATATAGGCGCCCGGGGTCAGGGGCTCGTCGCCCTGCAGATTGACCACGATGTCCTGGTCGGCCCAGCCCAGGGCCTGGGCGACCTCGGCCAGGCGATCGGTACCGGAGGGGTGATCCGGGCGGGTCATGCACACGCGTGCGCCGAAACCCTCGGCGACCCGCGCGATGCGGTCATCGTCGGTGGCGATGACCACCTCATCCGCGCCGCTCTCCCCCGCCCGCTCCCATACATGCTGGACCAGGGGCTTGCCCGCCAGCTCCAACAGCGGTTTTCCGGGCAGGCGGGTGGAGGCGTAACGGGCCGGGATGGCGACCTTGAAGGCGGTCACTCGACCTCTTCTTCCGCGGGCAGCTCGCGGGCCTCCTCCTGGAGCATGACGGGGATGCCGTCGCGGATGGGATAGGCCAGGCGGTCGCCCGCGCAGACCAGCTCGGACTCTTCCTTGCGGTAGACCAGCGGGCCCTTGCAGACGGGGCAGACGAGGATGTCGAGGAGTTTCTTGTCCACTGTGGGTTCCGGGTCAGTTGTCGGGTGGATTGCCAAGGCCATCGAGTATGCGGTCCATGGCATCGGCCATGGCCGCATCGGGAAGCAGGCGTACCGGCAGGTACCAGTAATGGGCCGGGGCGAAGGCGGCGCATTTTACCGCATCCTTGGCGGTCATCAGCACGGGATGGCCATCGCCAAAGTCGAGATCGTCCGGGCTGAAGGGATGATGATCGGGAAAGGCATGGCGTTCGATGCGCAGGCCCCGCTCCTCCAGCAGGCGGAAGAAGCGGTCGGGGTTGCCGATGGCGGCGACGGCGTGCACGGGTTTAGTGGAGAAATCCGCCCATTGGGCGACGCCCTCGCGGCCATCCACCGGTTTGAACGCGCCGGGTTCGAGGCGGAACCCCGCGCCCTCGCGCCCGCCGCCGTTGGTGATCACCAGGTCCACGGACCGAAGCCGCGCACGAGGCTCGCGCAACGGACCGGCCGGGTAACACAGGCCATTGCCGAAGCCGCGCTGGCCATCCACCACCACCAGTTCGATGTCCCGCTCCAGGGCCAGGTGTTGCAGGCCGTCGTCCGCCACCAGGCAGTCACAGTCGCCCGAATCGAGCAGCAGACGGCCGGCGGTGGGACGGTCGGGGCACACGGCCACTGGGCAGCCTGTCTCGCGTGCCAACAGGACCGGCTCGTCGCCGAAGCGGGCCGGATCGCCATCGGGCGGAACCCGGCGTGGTTCGGTCGCCTCCTCGCCGCCGTAGCCCCGACTGATGATGCCCGGGCGCCAACCGCGCTCGCGCAATGCCCCAACCAGCCACTGGACCACGGGGGTCTTGCCCGTGCCGCCCACGGTGATATTGCCGACCACGATCACCGGCGCGCTCAGACGCACCGTGGCGGCGCGACCGGAGCGGAAACGCCGCCGGTAGCGGGCCAGGTGCAGGCAATAGCCCAGGGCAGCCGGCAGGCGCATGAGTGCATGCAGGCGCCCGGCGAGGGAATCGCCGTACCAGATTTGTTCAAGATCGGCTTTCACTCGGAACCGGATGCGGGCTACTGCCCACTCCCCGGGGACGCGTCGTTGCCGTCGACATCGGCGGCCTGCCGCCGGGTGACCAGCGAAATCCGGGTCAAACCAAGACGCGCCGCGGCATCCATCACGCTGATCGTGCTCTGCATGGGCGTGCGGGCGTCCGTGCGGATGACCACCGGGATATCCGTGGCCCCCGCCGCCGCCCTCTCCAGGGCCCGGACCAGGGATTCGGTATCGATCTCCTCCAGGCGGGTCTCAGCGATGATCACCACGGATTCAGCGGAGATCAGCACATCCAGCACCTCGTTGCGTGGCGCATCGGATTCGACCTCTGAGGCCGGAAGCTCCACCTCGATCGCGGTCTCATGATCGAAGGTGGTGGACACCATGAAGAAGATCAGCAGCAGGAACACCACGTCGATCAACGGGGTCAGGTTGATCGGGTCATCCTCGCGCCGCTCACGGCCGAGACGCATCAGCGACGCTCCCCAGGGTCGTCCGCATCGGCAACTGCCTGCTGCTCCGCCTGGGCGACCTGTTGGGTCTCATCGGGGGTCTCATCCGGGGTCTTGGCCCCATCGTGATCGTCATCGCCAAGGTCAGCCGCCTCACTCTCCTCCGGGGACGAATCCGCGTCGGCATCGGCCCACTCGCTGTCAGCCGCTTCCCACTCGACCCGGTCGGCACCCCGGTCATTGATATCGACACCGTCGGGGTCCAGACGCAGCGGGGCGGATTCATCGCCCTGATCGCCTTCGCTTTCTGGAGCGGCCTGATCGTCACCTTCTTCGCCGCGTTCATCACCGAACTGATCCCCGGCCTGCTCACTGACCTGCTCCCCGGCATCCGGCGTCGTGACTTCGTCCGATGCCGACGCGCGCGCCTCGTCTTCGGACGACGTGGCGATGGGTTCGGGGTCTGATTCTCCGTGGGCATTCCCCGTCGGCCCGGGATCATGGTCTTCCCCTGCTCCACCCCCGGACGCAGGCTCTTGAGCTTGCGGTTCATGATCGCGATCTCCCTCCCCGACCGCCGTGGCCGCGAGCACCGCGGGCACGGCCGCCTGCTCCACGGCTGCAACGGACCCGACCGGGTCAGCGGCATCACGCTTCGCATCGATGTCATCCGCCAACTCTTCAGGCGTATCGATGATGCCCCGGTCCTCCTCGCGATCACCGGCGAGGATCTCGACCAGCTTCAAGGCGTCCTGCTCCATGAGCATGACCAGGCGATCCACCCGCCCACGGAAGTAGCGGTGAAACATGACCGTCGGGATGGCGACGGCAAGCCCGGCGGCCGTGGTCAGCAGCGCCTCCGATATGCCACCGGCCAGGGCATTGGCATCACCCACACCCTGGGTCACGATGGCGCTGAAGACCTTGATCATGCCGATCACGGTACCCAGCAGACCCAACAACGGAGCGATCTGGGCGATGGTGCCCAGGGTGTTGAGGTAGCGCTCCAGCTCGTGCACCACGTGGCGGCCGGTGTCCTCGATGCTCTCCTTGATGATCTCCCGCCCGTGGTGCCGGTTGAGCAGCGCGGCGGCCAGGATGCGCCCCATGGGCGCCTGGGCGGCGAGCCCCTGGATACGAGCCGTGTCCAGGTCATCGGCCTGGGCCCATTCGCGGGCTTGGTGAAACAAGGCACGCGGCGCCACACGCCGCGCGCGCAGCGCGGACAAACGCTCCAGAATCAGGGCCATGGCCACCACCGAGCACAGCAGGATGGGAACCATGAGCCAGCCGCCGGTGGAAACGAGTTCGAACATGGTGTGCCTGTCAGTCACGCATCAGATCGGGGCGAGACGTTATCACGGGGCGCGGTCACGACCCACCGCCGTGCCGCCCGCCGTCAGCGCCTGTCGTCAACGCCCGCGCGCCGAATGGCGGACCATGCCAGAAACGACGACCGTCCCGCACCCACGGTCTCATGCGCCCATCGCGGGAATCCCAATTCAGGGCACCGCTGAGGCCGGTGATCCATGCCTCCGCGCCGGCGTCGAGCCAGCGATCCAGCACGTCCGCTTTCGGAAAGCCGAAACGGTTCCGGTAACCGGCGGAGAACAGCACCTGCGTGGCAGCCGTGGCGGTGATGAAACGAGGCGTCGAGGAGGTGGCGCTGCCATGGTGGGCCGCGAGCACAAGGTCGGCACGCAGGGTATCGGGCGCGCGCGCCACCAGGCGCCGTTCCACCGATGCCTCGATATCGCCCGTCAGCAGCACCGAGCGATCTCTGCCGATCACGCGCAGGACGCAGGAGCTGTTGTTGCCCTCCGGCACGCCGATTTCGGGGCGCGGCCAGAGCACCTGGAAGCGCACATCATCCCATTGCCAACGCTGCCCGGCGTGGCACGGGCGCGCCTCCAGGTCGGGGAGCGGTTCTCCGGCGTACAAGCGGGTTCCGGGAAATGCCGCAAGGATGGATGCTGTTCCCCCGGCATGGTCGGTATCGCTGTGGGAAATGATCAGCCGGTCGAGCGCGCGCACGCCGCGCGCCCGCAACCAGGGCACCACCACACCCGCCCCGGTATCGAAACCCGAGCGGAATCTCGGCCCACTGTCGTAGACCAGCGTATGGCCGCCGGTGCGGATGACGATGGCCTGGCCCTGGCCCACGTCGAGGGCCGTGAGCGTGAATTGGCCCGCGGCGGGCAGTCTTGGCGACGACAGGAACAGGGGCAGCAGGCACAGCGGCGCCACGCCACGCCCCGGCAGCCCCCGGGGCATCAGGAACCAGGCGGCCCCGATAAGCGCGAAGCCGATGGCGAGCCCCGGAGGCCTGTCCCGTAGCACGGCCCAAGCCGGTTGCGCCGCGAGTTCCAACCCCTGCCAGAGGACAGCGAACACCTGCGCGGCCAGGGTCAACAGCACTTCACCCACGGGGGGCAGAGCCATGCACGTCGCACCCACCAGGCTCAATGGCACCACCAGCATGCCCACCACCGGAATGGCCAGCATGTTGACCAAGGGACTGACCAGGCTGCCCTGACCGAACCAGTACAGGCCCAGGGGCACCAACAACAGGGAGATGGTCCACTGGATACGGGTCCAACGCCCCAAACCCCGCCAGCGGCCATTCCCTCTGGCGGGCCGCCCCGCCAGCGCCAGCAGAATGGCCCCCACCGCGCCGAACGAAAGCCAGAATCCCGGTGCCCCGACCGCGAGCGGATCCAGGAGCAACACCAGGAGCAAGGCCAGTGACAGGCCCTGCCCGGCCACCAACGGACGCCGCAGAATCACCGTACCGAGCACCACCGCGAGCATGATGAGCGCGCGCTGCACGGGCAGGGCGAAGCCGGCCAGGGCCGCGTACACCGTCGCCACCGCAAGGCCCGCCGCGGCTGCCACCACCGGGGCCGGCAACAGGGTGCCCCATGGCCCCCAGAGACGGCGCACCAGCCACACCACGATGCCGGCCAATAGGGACACGTGAAGGCCTGAGATCGCCATAAGGTGTCCCGTACCCGTGCGTCGCAGAACGGACCACTGTTCATCACTCAGGCCCTGGCGGTCCCCCACCACCAGGGCGCGCACCAGTCCGGCCTCCGGACGCCCCGCCAACCGCTGGGCAATCGCGGTTCCGATCCGCTCCCGCACACGGGCCAGCCCGGCCCGTGGGCCGCCGCCCTCCTCGCTCAGCAACTGTGCACCGTCGCCGCGCACACTGGCACGGCCATCGAAGCCCTGGCGGATCAACCAGCCTTCGTAATCGAAGATATCCGGGTTGCGGAAGCCCCGGGTGGCCCGCAGGCGTAGCGGCAAGCGCCAGCGCTGCCCCGCTGCCGGGACCTGCCCCGGTCGGTACCAGGTAACGCGCAGACGATGATTCACCACCCCGTCGTCAAGCCGGTCGATACGCAATGCAAAGCGCGCGACACCGCCACGAATGCGCGGGATATCGTCGATCCAACCCTCGGCCCACAGCGTGCTTCCTTCCCATTCGGCGGGCAGACGGTCCCGCACCCCGGCCTGCCCCTGGACAACGGCCCAGACGAATCCCATGGCCAGGCCGAACGCCAGGGCAAGCGCCGAACCGATGCGCCCGCGCGGCCCCCATCTGAGGCGCGCCAGTAGCAGTGTCATACACGCCGCCGCCGCAACCGTGAATGCGGCAAGCGGGGAAGGCAGCATTTCCAGATGCAGGACCAGGAGACAGCCCGCCAGCACCCCCAGCGCCCATTCGGGGACCCGGTTGTTGCGTGCCAGCCGGGGGGTCCGGACAATCGCCGACCCGGGTCCCGATCCTGGCCCTGCCTTGAAGAGAGAGAACATGAACACACCATCCCTGTGCGCGACGATTGTCGCCGCCTTATTGCTTCCCATGGCCCCCTCATCAGCCGATGAGGAAGGGGCCGCCCCGTCCGAGGGCATGAAGGTCAAGATAACCCGCGACCTGGAGTCCGTGGAAATCATGCACGGCGGGGCCCCGGTCGCGGTTCAGCGCGTACAGGACACCGCAAACACCATGAAGCCGTCCTTCACCAAGACCAGCCGCGTTTGCCCGCCCTTCTGCGTCCAGCCCATGAAACTCGCCCCCGGCGTGGAGACCATCGGTGAGATCCAGATGCTGGACTACCTCAAGCGCGCCTCCGACGGCGACGCGGGCATCCTCGTGATCGACTCCCGCACGGTGCCGTGGGTGCAGCGCGGCACCATTCCCGGCACCGTCAGCATCCCCTACAAAAAGCTCAGCCTGCGCACGGGCGACGAGGACGAGATCCTGAGCCTCATGGAGGACCAGTTCGGGGCCCTGCGGTCCGGCGAATTCTGGGACTTCAGCAACGCGCGCACCCTGGTGCTGTTCTGCAACGGCATGTGGTGCGGTCAGGCGCCCACCAACATCAAGCAGTTGCTGCGCATGGGCTACCCGGCCCACAAACTCAAGTGGTACCGGGGCGGCATGCAGGCCTGGGAGACACTGGGCCTGACCACGGTGAAGCCCTGATACCGCGGCGTTGACCCCGCGACACTCCGCCGCGAATGACAACCCCGGGCTCAATGACAACCCCGGGCTCACGGCACTTTTCCCCCCACGGGCACTCCTTTACCCTGCCATCTCCCTCAACCGGAACAGCCCCTCCATGGACCACCGCCAGCTCATCGATGCCGCCATTGAGCGCATCGGCACCATCATTCTCGGTAAGGACCACCAGATTCGCCTGGCCGTGGCCTGTCTGCTCGCCCGGGGGCACCTACTGATCGAGGACCTTCCCGGCGTCGGCAAGACAACCCTGTCCCATGTGCTCGCCCAGGTTCTCGGCCTGGGTTACCAGCGCATCCAGTTCACCTCGGACCTGCTACCGGCGGACCTGCTGGGTGTCGCCATCTATAACCGCGAGACATCCAGCTTCCAGTTCCACCCCGGGCCGGTGTTTTCGGAGGTGGTGCTCGCCGACGAGGTCAACCGTGCCACCCCCAAGACCCAATCGGCCCTGTTGGAAGCCATGGAAGAGGGCCAGGTCACCGTCGAGGGCGAAACCCGGCCCCTGCCGGAGCCGTTCTTCGTCATCGCCACCCAGAACCCGGTTCACCAGGTCGGCACCTTTCCCCTGCCCGAATCCCAGCTCGACCGCTTCCTCATGCGTATCGAAATGGGTTACCCCAGCCCGGAGGCCGAACGCGCCCTGCTCATGGGCGAGGACCGCAACCGCCTGCGCGCGCGCCTGGAACCGGCCCTGACACCCGCCCAGGTTCTTCAGTTGCAGGCCCTGGTGGACACCGTCCATGTATCGCCCCCCATCCTCGACTACGTGCAAGACCTTCTCGACGCCAGTCGCCGCTCGCCCGATTTCCCCATCGGTCTGTCGCCGCGCGCCGGCCTGGCACTGCTGCGCGCCGCCCGCGCCTGGGCCCTGGTGACCGGCAACGATGCCGTCGTCCCCGAGCACGTACAGGCCGTGTTGCCCCCCGTGGTCACCCACCGCCTGCGCTCAGCCACCGATCTGGGCGGTCAGGCCCAGGAACACCCGGCGGAGATTCTGGTCCAGTCCGTCGCGGTCCGTTGAGCGGACCGGACCGGGTGCTGAATTTCAGGTTCCGGGCCTTGATTTCTGAGTTCACGGACCCCGCGAGCCAGCCACGACCGGCATGGGTTACGCCCCGGGTCGGTTGGTCCGGCCGTCTCGCATCGATGCCGCCCGGCCACGGCGCCCCCCCGATCCGCAACGCCGCATCCGACACTCCGAATCCGACCCACACCCGCCCGGTGACGTCGTGCTGAGCACCGCCCTCAACAGCTGGTTCGAATCCCTGGCCGACCGCCTGCGCCGCAGCCGTGGCCTGGACCGCCCGGAGGCGGTAACCGTGCTGACCAACCGACACATCTACATTCTGCCCACGGTCACCGGCACGGCCTTCGCCGCCGTCATGGTGGTGATGTTGATGGGTAGCATGAATTTCAAGCTCAGCCTGGGCTACGCCTTGGTGTTCCTGCTCAGCGGCATGGCGTTCGCCTCCATGCTGCACACCTATCGGAACCTTGCGGGCTTGCGTATCGCTGGCGGGCGTGCGGACCCGGTCTTCGCCGGTGATGCCGCGCGTTTCCAGGTTCACCTGGAAGCACCCAAGGGGCTGGACCGCAGGGCCGTGGTGCTTACCCCGGCCGCCGACAGCGCACAACCCGACTCGGCCGCCATTGCCGACATCGACGCCGATCTGCCGCCGGTAACCGTGGAGATGACCCTGCGCGCCCGCCGCCGCGGCCTGCTCCGACTCGGCCGCGTACGCGTGGAGACACGCTATCCCCTGGGCCTGTTCCGATCCTGGAGCTGGGCGGAGATGGACGCCCGCTGCGTGATCTACCCTCACCCCGCCGCACGCGATACACCTTTCCCCTCCGCGCCCGATGGCGACGGCTCCGGGGTCGGCGCCAGCCAGGGTGACGGACAGGAGGATTTCACCGGTCTGCGACGCTGGCGCCCCGGCGACAACCTCGGCCAGGTCGCCTGGAAGATGCTGGCGCGCGAACGAGGCATGTTGACCAAGGAATTCGCGGGCGAGGCCCGCGCATCGCTTTGGTTCGACTTCGACGCCATCACCCATGCCGATACCGAGCTGCGACTGAGCATTCTCTGCCGTTGGATACTGGACGCGCATGCCGGCGGGGAGCACTACGGCCTGCGCCTGCCCGGCACGACCGTTGCGCCCGCCTCGGATGAGACCCACCTGCGGCGCTGCCTCGAAGCCCTGGCCCTTTACGAGGTATCCGGGGTCACACCATGAACAGGCTCGTCGACACCCTCAAGGGGCTGCTGCCCAACCGCGAGGCCAGCGGCCGGAGCGATCTCCCCGCGCTCAACCAGTTCTGGATCATCGTCACCCTGGGCCTGATCCTCGCCCCACACCTCGGACGACTGCCGCTGTGGTTATCGGTACTGATGGCACTGCCCTTCGTGGTCCGCCTGGTGCACCTGTACCGCCCATTGCCCATGCCGGGGCTCATCCTGCGGTTCCTGCTGGTGTGCGTGGCCTTCGCGGGGGTGTTCATGCAATACGGCACCACCTTTGGCCGCACGGGCGGGTCGGCCCTGTTGGCGATCATGGCGGCCTTCAAGCTGTTCGAACTGGAGGGTCGACGGGACCTGCTGTTCCTGATCCTGCTCGGTTATTTCCTGGTGGTGGTGAACATGTTCTTCGATCAGAGCATCCCCACCGCCGCGCTCATGCTGTTCATCACCCTGGTGATCTCGGCCCAACTGGTGGCCCTGGAAGACCTCAACCGCCCGCGCCTGGACAGCGACAAGCTCCGCCTGGCCGGCCGACTGATGCTGCAGGGCCTGCCCATCATGCTGGTCCTGTTCGTACTGTTCCCCCGCCTCGATTCCCCTCTATGGCGTTTCTCTCTGAACGACACCACGGCGCGTACCGGCCTCTCCGAGGACATGCGCCCCGGCTCGTTCTCCAACCTGATCCTCAGCGACGAGGTGGCATTCCGGGTGGACTTCCATGACGCCACACCGCCGCCCTCACAGCTGTACTGGCGCGCCGCCGTGCTCTGGCACTACGACGGCACGCGCTGGACCGAGCAGGTGCCCTTTGGCGACTACGCCCAACGTTTTCAGGGTCAGGGCCCCCGCTACGAATACACCATGACCATGGAGCCCACGGACAAACGTTGGTTGTTTGCCCTGGACCTGCCCACGGCGGCCCCCGAGGACGCCCACCGCACGCCGGACTACGTGTTGCGCTCGAAGAGGAACATCACGGCCCAGCACCGCTACACCCTGGGCTCCTACACCCGCTACAGCGGGGCCGGGAAACGTCTGCAACCCAACGTCCGTCGCGCCGCCCTGCGCCTGCCCCAGGACCTGGCTCCCAAAGCCAAGGCCCTGGCGGCGCTATGGCGGGAAGAGTTGGGCGACGACGCACGGGCCATCGCCGGGCGGGCCCTGAACTGGTTCAGGGAATCGGGCTTTCGCTACACCCTCACCCCACCGATCCTCGAGATCGATCCGATTGATGAATTCCTGTTCGAGACCCGCGAAGGGTTCTGCGAGCACTACTCCAGTGCCTTCGTCGTGCTCATGCGTGCCGCCGGTATCCCGGCCCGGGTGGTGGTGGGCTACCAGGGCGGCGAAAGCAATCCCATGGGCGATTACATGATCGTCCGCCAGTCCGACGCCCATGCCTGGAGCGAGATCTGGGCCGGGGAGGACGGCTGGGTACGCGTGGACCCCACCGGTGCGATCAGTCCCGGGCGCATCGACGGAGGGATCAGCGGCGCACTGCCCGAATCCACGGCACTGCCCCTGATGGCGCGTCCGGACCGCCTACCCTGGCTGCGCAGTGTCCGGCTCGCCTGGGACGCGGTGAACAACAGCTGGAACCAATGGGTGATCGGTTACGAGACGGCGCGCCAATTGCGCCTGCTGCGTGCCCTTGGCCTGGATGCCATAGGGGGGCGTGACCTGGTGATCGCCCTCGGCATCAGCCTGACCGCCATCCTCGCCCTGATCGCGGCGGTGGTACTGCGCCCGCGGCCGGGCGGACGGCTGAGCGCGGCGGAAAAACTCTTCCAGCGCTACGAGCGCGCCCTGCGCCGTTTCGACATTCATCGTCCCCCACACGAAGGGCCCCTGGATTTCGCCGAGCGGGTGGCGTGCGGCAAGCCCGCCCTGGCTCACAACGCCCGCCAGTTCGCCCGACTTTACGCCCAGGAACACTACGGCCGTCGCAGTGATCCCAGCCGCCTTGGCCAGATGCGCAAACTGCTGCGCGCAGTCCGGGTCTGAGCGGCCCACCATGCACCTGAACCCATATGTGCTCTTGGTGCTGACCACCTTGTTCTGGTCGGGCAACTTCGTACTCGCCCGTTTCACCCACGCGGACATCCCTCCCCTCGCCCTGTCGTTCTGGCGCTGGGCCGGGGCGGGCCTGATCCTGTTGCCCTTCGTGATCGGTCCGATCCGTCGGCAATGGCCGCTGATCGTCAAGCACTGGAAGCTCATGGTGCTGTTGGGCGTTTTGGGCGTGGCCAACTTCAACAGCTTCGTCTACCTGGGCCTGCAACACACCACGGCCACCAACGCCGTGCTCATCAACTCGGCCATGCCCCTGGAGATCCTCGCCCTGGCCTGGCTACTGTTCCGCACACCGGTATCCGCCTGGCAGTGGATCGGGGTGCTCACCTCCATGATCGGGGTCGGCGTGATCATCATCGCCGGGCAAGCGGACGGCGCCCCGGGCCTTGAGGTCAATCGCGGCGACCTGTGGATCGTCGCGGCCGGCCTGTCCTGGGCGCTGTACTCGGTGCTGTTGCGCCGCCGCCCCGAGGGCCTGGACCCCATGGCCTTCCTGGGCACAGCCATCGTCATCGGGGTCATGGTCATCACCCCGTTCTGGCTTTGGGAACACACCCAGGTACGCGCCATGACCTGGGACCAGACCAGCATCCTCATGGTCATCTACGTCTCCATCTTCCCCTCCCTGCTCGCCTACATCTTCTGGAACAAGGCCGTCAGCGAGGTGGGTCCGGGGACGGCCGGACAGTTCATCCACCTGATGCCCCTGTTCGGCACCACCCTGGCGGTTCTGTTGGTGGACGAGCGCCCCGGTTGGCATCACCTGGCCGGGGCCATCCTGATCCTCGCCGGCATCATCACCGCCGAACGCAACAAGCCCCGCACGCGCTGATTCGCGACGCGGACGGGAGAAAAGCACGCCATCGGTGGGGTCGACGCCGCCATCACACTTCAAACTTCGTAGTTCAGGAAGCACACTTCCGCCCTCATCCGCGAACCGGAATTCCAGATAAGACCACTCATGACCTTGTTCGCCCCCGATGAATGGCGCCACCGGGCGAGTCTTCGCATCCAGGCCCTGCTGACCTCGGCGCAGTTGTTGCTGTTCGTGGGCCGCGATCTGGAAAAGGCCATCCGTGCCGCCCGTCGCGAGGAAGGCGGTGGCGACCGCCCCTCCAACATGGACGAGCTGGCGGATGCCCTGCTCGTTGCCCGTGATACCGACCTGCTCGCCGATCAGGCCGTGCGCGACGCGTTGGCCAAGGGCCACGGCAAGCAAGGTGGGGAACGTATCGACGTGCCGCGCCGCTGGCATCCGGGCCAGAGCGCCGCGCTGAACTTCACCGAGGCCCTCGGCCTACCCCCTGAGCTGGCCGGGGTCCGCGCCGGCACCCGACCGGAATTGTTCGTACAGGTTCGGCCTCCGGCCCCCTTCCGCGAGTTGGAGCCGTACCAGCAGTCTGTGTGCGAGCGCATGCTCAAACCCCTGGGCGCGGGCGCGCCGGACAACCGCGCCATCGTTTCCCTGCCCACCGGCTCGGGAAAGACCCGGGTCGCCGTTCAGACCCTGCACGAATGGACCCATCGCGTGCTGCGCGAGGGCTCCACCCGCCAGGCGGTGGTGGTCTGGCTGGCGCACACCGAGGAACTGTGCGAACAGGCGGTTGCCTGCTTCGAGGATGTCTGGCGGTCGCGACCGGGCGGCGAATTCTCGCTCGGCCTCATCCGCTACTGGGGCGGCTACGCGACCAGCTTCGCGCGCTCGGGAAAGCAGGAAGAGATGATGGGCGGTGCCGAGGTTGTGGTGGTGGTCTCCATTCCGTACAGCTTCGAGAACAAACCTGACCTGCTCGATGCCATGGGCGGTCCGGCGAACCTCAACGCCATGGTCATCGACGAGGCACACCGGGCCGGGGCTCCTACCTATACCCGTCTGATCAGCGAGTTCGGCGAGCGCACCCCGATCATCGGACTGACGGCCACCCCCTTCGCCCGTGAATACGTTCGAACCAATCCTCACGCCGGTACCGAGCGGTTGCGCGCGCTCTTTCATGACCTGATAGAACCCGAGGCGCTCGGTGAGGACCCCAGGGTCACCTTGCAGGAAATGGGTGTCCTGGCCAGGCCGCGGGTGCACACCGTGACCACGAACTACGGTGTCAGCTTCGACACCCTTCCCGATGAAGATGATGACCAGCAGGTGCTGGCTTTTGACCAACAACTGAGTCAGAAGCTGGATCAGACCAAGCGTCGACGGGTGGTCGTGCGTACCCTGTTGGAGCTGTTGGCCGACGACCCCATGGCCCAGGTGCTTTACTTCGGACCATCGGTGACGGACGCGGAAACAGTCGCCTTCCTGTTACGTCGCAAGGGCCACGCCGCCGCGGCCGTCAGCGGCGACACCCGAACCTCAACCCGCCGCACCCTGATCCGTGATTTCCGCGAGCAGCGCCTGCAGGTCCTGTGCAACTGTGAGGTGCTGACGACCGGCTTCGACGCGCCGCGCGTCACCCATGTGGTCATGGCGCGCGCCACCATCAGCCAGGTGCTGTACGAGCAAATGGTCGGCCGCGGCCTGCGTGGTCCGCGTTTCGGCGGCACCGAACTGTGTCACATCATCGACTTCGAAGACCGTTACCGGGGTCCTCGCCCCGTGCTGGGGTGGCAGCGTTTTCGGGCGGTCTGGACCCCGGACGCCCCCCCCGGCGAGACCCCGGCCCCCTCCACGCCCGAAGCACCTGGCGCCACACGACGCCCGGATTACATCGCCGAACACGTCGGCATGATCATCCGCCTTGGGCAGGGCGAGCCCTTCCGCGTTTACAAGGACGCCAATGGGCGCGCCCTGCAAGCCACCCGGCCGTTCAGTCGCGGTGGGCGCACTCATGCCCGCGCACGCTTGGTCGGCACTGGCGAATCCGGAGCGCGCCTACGGGTCTGGACCCAGGACACGCAGGGAAAAACCCGTCCCGTGACCCAGGTCGTGCTGTCCCAGGAGAACGGCGACCAAGCCTTCACGCTTCAGGCCGAAGCCGGTCAACGCATGGTGTTCGAGTCACTCACGCCCGGCCCGAGTACCTGTATCGAGGTCAGCCGGGTGGTGTCGTGAAGGCCCTTTCAACCCTGATCCGGCCCCCTCTGATCGCGGCGGCGCTAATGGCTCTGTCCGCCACAACGCTGCCCGCGTCCCCCTTCTCCATCACCGGACCCGAAGTTCCCCAACTGGAAGCCTTCGACCGCTACATGCGTTCGGTCATGACGAAATGGCGCGTGCCCGGGGGCGCATTGGCCGTGGTGCGCAAGGGTCGACTGGTGCTGGCCCGGGGGTATGGCGTCGCCGACCGGAATACCCGTATCCCGGTCGAACCACGATCACTGTTCCGCATAGCCAGTGTCTCCAAACCCATCACGGCCGTGGCCACACTCAAGCTGGTCGAGCAGGGTCGCCTGGGCCTGGATGACCCGATCCTGCCGTTCCTGATCGGCGTGCCGGGCATTGACGCGGGCCGGTCCGACAAACGCATGAGCAAGATCACCATCCGACACCTGCTGCAGCACAGCGGCGGTTGGGCGTCCGATATCAGCGCTGACCCCATGTTTAATCACGAGGCGGTGAATTTCGGTGGTGGTGCGCCCAGTTGCGAGAACGTTGTACGCCACACCCTGCGTCGGCCCCTGGACTTCGAACCGGGCACGCGCAAGGCCTATTCCAACTTCGGCTATTGCCTGCTCGGGGTGATCATCGAACAGCTGACCGGCCAAACCTACGGGCGCCACATCCGCGAGCAGGTGCTCGCTCCCATGGGCATACGCCGTATGGATCTCGCGCGCCGCGATACCCCCTACCCCGGCGAGGTCCGTTATCACGGCCTGCCCGGAGACGACCCTTACGGATTCGCCATCGAGGCCATCGGTCCGGGAGGTGGCTGGGTCGCGTCCGTCGTGGAGCTTGCCCGCTTCATGAGCCACGTCGATGCCGTGGCCGAGCCCGCCGACGCCCTGAAGCTCCAGACCCTCAAAGCCATGATCGCACCGCCCGCGTTCGTCAGACCGAAACGGGGAGAATCCTGGTACGGCCTGGGCTTCGCCGTCCGCGACGTGCCCGGCAAGGGTTACAACTGGTGGCACACCGGTTCACTGGGCGGCACCCATGCCCTCGCCGTTCGCACCTGGGACGGCACCGTCTGGGTCGCCCTCATGAACCACCGCCCCAGGGACTGGAGCAAACTGGGGGAGGACATGGACAAGGCCCTCTGGAAGGCCCGGAGCGAGGTCAGCGAGTGGCCGAGCCATGACCTGTTCGATCACTATCTGGAAGAAGGGTGAAGTTTGAAGGCGACGCACACCACTTCAAACGTCACATTTCCGGCTTCACACTTCCTTCCGCATCGCCGCCAAGCGCTTCGCCGACACCTTGTGCGCCGTCTTCAGTTCCTGGGCGAACAGGCTGACCCGGTATTCCTCGATCAGCCAGCGATACTCGCTCAGGACCTCCCCGCTTTTGCGCTTGGCGAGTTCCAGATAGTCCTTCCAGAGCAGGTCCACCTCACGGCTGTTCGCTCGATCCTTGGCCGGGTCCTGGTCGAGCCGCGTCAGGCGCCGCTCGATGGCGCGCAGGTAGCGCGGGTAGTGCTGTAACCAGTCCCAGGGCGTGGCGCTGACGAAACCCTTGAAGACCAGGTGATCGAGCTGAGAGCGGATATCCGCCATCTCGGTCAGGCGTGCGGGGTTGATACCACCGTGGACGATCTTGCGGACCGGTAGATACAAACCCAGGGCCTCATTTAGCACGTCGCAGATGCGGTTGGCGCGCTCCATGAGCGCCTTCTCGGCGGCCAGGCGACGTTCCTCCCATTCCGCCTGGGTGCGGAGGGGCCTTTGGGTCTCCAGGGTGGAATCAAGGACGGCGCGCGCGATGTCGTTCTTGAGCGAGGCGCAATCACCGACGGACTGGTAGCGCAGGCAGGCCTGCTGGCTGAGGGGGATGTGCTTCTTCAGGTAACGGGCCTTCTGACCCGCCTCGCACAGGAACATCCGGCGCAGGCCGGCCGGGTGGGCGGCCCGGGCCTCCGCCTCGGTCTCGAAGACCCGAATAGCGACCGTATCGCCAGATTCCACGAGAGCGGGCCAGCCGTTCAACACCACCGAACCGCGCCTGACCTCGACCCGCTCCGGCAGGTCGCCGAAATCCCAGCGCACCAGCCCATCGCGTTCCAACTCGCTGCCCGAGCCCCCGGATTGGCGCGTGGTTTCGGCCTTGGCGGCCTCGAAGCTCTTACGCGCCTCGCCGCCGACCTTGCGCCTCAGGGCCTCCAGGTCGCGGCCCTCGGCCAGGGTGGCGCCGCGCTCATTGATCACGCGGTAGTTCATGAACAGGTGTTCGGGGACCTGTTCCAGGCGCCAGTGCTCGGGGCGGATCTCGACGCCGGTGACCTTGTGCAGTTCACGGGCCATGGCGTCCTGTAGGCCGCCCTCCCCCGGTGTCACGCGCTCCAGCACCACCTGGGCGAAGTTGGGCGCCGGCACGAAGTTGCGACGTATGGGCTTGGGCAGGCA
>JBMYTL010000055.1:0-17501 GCA_049604295.1 Gammaproteobacteria bacterium | reverse complement strand
TTGTAGTCCACATCCGCCTTTGCGCCATCAGCAGTATACGCGGCGTAGACCCAGTCCCCGGTGCGCTGGTTCTCGGGCACGCCGACGCCCCACCCGTTGCCCTTTTTCATCACGAAGACCTTGGCCAGGGACGACTTGCCCAAATTGCCCTCGGCATCCCTGATGGGCGTCCCCGAAGCATCTTTCGTCGCGTTGTAGATGGTCATCACGAAGGTCGTGCCATCGGCCAGGGGCTCGCCGGGCCTGGAGGCCGCGCCCGTGGCGTTGATGTAGATATCGCGCACATGGGCCTTCTTGTTGATGTGCTTGGCGAACAACGGCCAGGACGTGAAGTCGCCCGGCAACGCGATGTCGCCATCGGCCGGTGCGCCGGAATGGGCATCGGCCCAGGCGGTCGAGCCCAGCGCGGGTGTGGCGAGGATGATCAGGGCCGCGAGGGCGGTACGGGTGGTGTTTCGCATGAGTGTCTATCTCCGAATCAGCGTGGGAATCCGCACCGTTCGATGACGTCCCTTTGACGTTCCGCCGGTGCGGGTGCGGAACCAACATGACCCGCGCCGACCCGCTGTTTCGTGACCGCTGACACATTCAAAAACCCCGCGTGGGGCCTATGCATCCAACCCCGGCCCGGCAACGTATGGGACAGGTTGATCGACTCATTGCCGTGCGCCGTCGCTGCCCACCAGGGCAACACGTACGCCATCGCGGGGATGTCCACACCGAATCGACGGCCGTACGGGCAAACCCTCTGCTAAAGTCCCGCCCATGAATACGCTGACCATCGCCATCCCCCCCGCCTCCGATACCGCCCTGATCGTCATGAAGGCGGTCATCGACGAGAACGAGCGCGAGCGCACCTTCCCCAACGACGAGGACGGCCCTCTGGTCCTCGGCTCCGCGTTGTCGGATTTCTTCCAGCTGGTCGCTGCCCTGGAGCAGAGTGAGCAGGCCCTGGAAGAACACGACATCACGGAGATCGCCGGGTATGGCCTCGACCTGCTCGACCGCCTGTCCTACCAGCTGCGCGAGCTGAAGATCATGGATCAGCGGGACAACCTCTCGCGTGTGTTCGCGACCCTTGCGGTCTGGTTCGCCCGACGAGGGGCGAAACTGGACAACCTGCAGGGCGCGGCCGACGGTTTCGCATGGCTGACCAACGGCATCAACGAGCCGCCGCAACTGGTCGAGATGTGCCTGATGATGGAAGAGGTCGTCGAGGCGGCATCCGAACGGGTGGCCGCCGACGAGGACCGCGAAAACCCCTGGCGCCCCTGGCGCGTGCTCAATCTCAACGTCGGGGTTGCCGCCACCCGCGCACTGGACCCCGAGCTGATGGCCCGGGTGTTCGATGACCTCGCCCAGCGCCTGCCCGAGGACGTAGGCGGCTTCTTCGCCGACGGCAAACGCCAGATGGACGAGCAGGATGTACCCGATGCGGTGCGCGAGGTACTCACCCGTTACATGCGGAAGTACCCCGCCCGCCCCATGCACTGACCCGTCGGCCATGCGCGTCCTGTTCTGGTATTGCAGCCGTTTTCACTGGGTGCCCACCGTGAAGACCCTGGAGGACGCACCGGCGTCGACGGCCGCGGAAGCACGCGACGCCGTGGTCGCCTTCATCCACGTGGAACCGGCGGATGTGGTGGACGGAAGCCCGGCGCAAAAGAAACTCCTCAAGAACGCCAAGTGGCTGGCGCGCAAGTGGGAGACGGATACGGTGGTGTTGCATTCCTTCACCCACCTGGGCGAGGTCAAGGCCGATGCCGGTGCGGCCCGGGAACTGCTCGAACGCGCGGCCGCGCGGCTTGAGGACGTGGACTACACCGCCCTGCGCACGCCCTACGGCTACTTCAACGATCTGTCCATGGACGCGCCGGGTCATCCGCTAGCGCGCATCTACAAGGAGTTTTGAGGCCGTCGCGGACCACATGCCCCTCTGCCCCGATGCCCCGCCCTGGGCACGCCGTGACGGGTTCACGCACGACGGCAATTCCCATCACCACATCAGGTCGTCGGGCACCTTGAAATCAGCGTAGGGATCATCATCGTCCGTATCCTCATCCGCCGTGTGCCGGACCACCACGGCCTCGGCCAGGCGCGATGCGATGCGATCGGCTATGGCCCCCGGAACCAGGGCATAGGATTCGCCGTCCCGGACGATGGCCAGCGATCCCTTGCCCAACTGTCTGTGTTGCCGTGTGCTCACCACGATACGCGCCACGCGGGAAGCATCGCTGAAGTTGTAGTCCAGTACGTCGGCGGCATCGTCGCGCGGCGATTCCACGCGGTGCGCGGCGACGATCTGTTTCACTTGTGCCCACAGGGCACGTTGTTCCTCCTCCGCCTTGCGTGCCGCGTTCAGCGCACGGTCCTTTTCCTGTTTCCGGGCCGCCGCTTCCTTCACCTGGCGCGTGATCTCCGAGTCCTCCTCCACACGTTCGCGTTTTTTCTTCTTGGCCTTCTTCATGCGCTCCTTGTACTTGGTGTTCTCGGCCTTCTGGGCCTTCTTCTTGTCAACGAGGCCAGCCTTGGCGAGTTGATCGGCGAGGGAATTGCTCATGTTTGCGGTTGCGGCTGTGGTTGGGGGCTGTGGACACGGATTCGGAAACTGTCCGGGCGAGGTGATCAGCAGGCCATAGGGTAGCCGCGTGGCGCTACAAACGCCCGATGGGAACGAACAGCCCCGTCGCGGACGATTCACGAACACCCCCCGGACGGCGGCTCTCCACCGCCACCAACAGCCGTGACGATTGCTCATGGCTATTGGCCAGGGGAAACCGTACCCTGCCAGCCCTTCAACCTTGCAACTCCGGGCGCCCATGAGCGATTCGACCCCCACCCGCAACATGGCGGTGTACTGCGATTTCGAGAACCTGGCCTTGGGCGTGCGTGACGCGCGCCTGCCGAAGTTCGACATCCACAAGGTTCTCGAGCGCCTGCTCCTGAAGGGCAATATCGTGGTGCGCAAGGCCTATTGCGACTGGGCCCGCTACCAGGACGCCAAGGCGCCCATGCACGAGGCGGCCTTCGAGCTGATCGAGATCCCCCATGTGCGCCAGTCCGGTAAGAACTCGGCGGACATCCACATGGTCGTGGACGCGCTGGACCTCTGCTACACCAAGCCGCACGTGGACAGCTTCGTGCTGCTTACCGGCGATTCGGATTTCTCACCGCTGGTCAGCAAACTGCGCGAAAACGGCAAGATCGTCATCGGTGTTGGCGTCAAGACGGCCACATCCAACCTGCTGCGCGACAACTGTGACGAGTTCGTCTACTACGACGACCTGGTACGCAGCGAGCAGAAGAAGAAGGACGGTGGCAGCCGTAAGGGATCGGGCAAGCGGGGCAAGAGGCCCGCGCCCAAGGACGCCCGCGGCAACGACGGTGCACGCACGGAAGCGGCCGCCGAACCGGCGGTGGACCAGGTCGCTGAGGATACGATCGAGGACCTCGACACCCTTCAGGCCGAAGGCATCGAGATGGTGTTGGCCATGGTCGAGGACCTGTTCGAGGAGCGCAGCGAGGACAAGTTGTGGGGTTCCATGGTGAAACAGACCCTGAAACGTCGGCACCCGGGCTTCAGCGAGCGCTACCACGGTTTCAAGACCTTCGGCGCCCTCCTGGAAACGGCCCGGGATCACGGCTACCTGGTCATCGAATTCGACGAGAAATCCGGCGGGCACCTGATTCTCGGCTTCGGTCCCGAGGCCTGACGCCCCGCTTTTTCACCGCCCCGTTCATCACCACCACCTGGGCCGATACCCGGTTGCCCAACCCCGGCGCGTGACCCTCGGGCAGCTTCAGGCCGCGCGGACGATTCAGTTCGCGACCAGACGCTCCCGGGCCGCGATATCACCCAGGGTGGCCCGGGGCAGGTACAGGTCGAAGCTGAACTCCGTACCCTCACCCGGCGTACTGATGACGCTGATCCGCGCGCCCATCAGGGTGGCCAGACGTCGGCATATGGCAAGCCCCAGGCCCGTGCCCCCGAAACGTCGCGTCGTGGTGCTGTCGGCCTGCTCGAAGTCCTCGAATATGGCATGCAGCTTTTCCTTCTCGATCCCCACACCGGTGTCGCGGACACGAAAGCGCATACCCACCTTGTCAGACACGGCCGGTAGCGCGCTGAGCGATACCGCGATGGTGCCCTGATCGGTGAACTTGACCGCGTTGCTCACCAGGTTGCTGAGCACCTGGCGCAGGCGCAGGGGATCGCCCACCACCTGCGACGGCAGATCGGGCGCCACGTCCACCGAGAGCAGCAGGCCTTTCTTGCGCGCGGCATGCTGGAACAACGAGACGGCGTATTCCGCGGCATCCGCCGGATTGAAGCTGATGCGCTCGAGCTCCACGGCCCCGGACTCGATCTTGGACAGGTCCAGGATGTCATTGATGATGGCCATGAGCGCATCGGCACTGTGGCGCGCGGTACGCAGGTAGCCGCGCTGCTCGGGGCTCATGGGCGTATCGGTCATCAGCTCGATCATGCCGATGACACCGTTCATGGGCGTGCGGATCTCATGGCTCATGTTGGCCAGAAAGGCCGACTTGGCGCGCGATGCGGAAACGGCCTGGTCGCGTGCCTCGCGCAGATCGCGGGTGCGTTCATCGACCTGCTGTTCCAGGGTCTGGGCATGCTCCTCGAGGGCGGCCACCGCGCGATCGATGTGGCGGGCCTGGCGGCGCAAACGACCGAGGGTCAGCCATGAGATCAGGGCACCGAACACCAGCGCCAACACGCCCAGGGTCACGGCCACGATCACACGCCGGTCGAAGGACGCCATGTCCGCCCGGAAGGCCTCTTCGGCGCGTTCATCGATGAGCGCGTGCAGACGATCGAAGGCGTCGTAGATCCGGTTCTGGCTGGGTATGACTTCGGTCCTCATCACCGCCATGGCATCGGTATCACGCCCCTGCATCAGCAGGTCCATCACGCGATCATGGGCGGGGCCGATCACCTCGATCAGCGCCCCCTGGTCGCGCAATAGGGCCTGCACCCTGGGGTCCTCACTGTTCTCCAACAGGTAGCGGCGTGCCACGATGAAACGGTGCCCCATCCGATGCACCCGCGCCTGGAAGGCATCGCGCTCGAAAGGGTCCTCGATCTGAAACATCTGGAACAGGTAATCCGCCCGCCGCAGTCCCATGTACAGCATGGTCGAGGCCTGGGCCCGCAGTTGCTGGAAATGATGGGTATTGGATTCCAGGCGCCGCTCCATGGTGTGCGCCGCGTGCAGGCCCAACGCCACAACCACCGCAAACAGCGACAACACCACCGCGAAGGCCGCGGCCATGGCGGGCAGGGTGATGTGGGTGTCGGGCCGTATTCCTTCGGAGATCGGCTTCATGCGTATCCAGGCACGTTCCAGTAAGCGTTGAACCAGCGGGAGAGGCTCGCGACAGTCAACATCCGGCGTGCGTGCCAGGCGCTCCTTCGCGGGCGTTAGTATGGCATGCCGGACCCGCGACACCCGCCACCTGAACCTGCACGGCCCACCATGACCGCACCCTCACACACACTCATTACCGGCACCAGTTCAGGGCTCGGCCATGCCCTGGCACGAACCTTACGCGACAGGGGCTGGCGCGTGCATGGCTGCAGCCGAAGGGGATGCGACCTCAAGGGCATCCATGACCGGGTGATGGACCTCACCGATGCCGCCTCCGTGGCCCGCGAACTGGCCGCCTTGCTGGAGGATGTGCCGCGGCTCGACCTGGTGGTGCTCAATGCCGGCATCCTGGGCGAGATCCGCGACTTGACGGAAACACCCCTGGAGGACGTGAAGGAGGTCATGGAGGTCAATGTCTGGGCCAACAAAAGCGTGATGGACGCACTCCATGCCTGGGGTAGGCCGGTGGGACAGATCATCATGATCTCGTCGGGTGCCGCCGTGTTGGGCAACCGGGGCTGGGGGGGCTACGCCCTGTCCAAGGCGACACTCAACATGCTCGCCCGTCTGTATGCACACGAGTTCCCAAACACCCATATCGCCGCCGTCGCACCGGGGCTTATCGGAACGGCGATGATGGATTACCTGTGCGAAGACGCCGACGCGGAACGTTTCCCGGCCCTGAAGCGTTTGCGTGACGCCCGCGCGCGGGACCGCATGCCCACCCCGGACGAGTCAGCGCGGCGCTTGCTGTCCGTACTGGATGAGGTGCGCCAGCGCCCCAGTGGTGATTTCGTCGATATCCGCGAAATCCTGGAGCCCGCGGAATTCCAGCGACTGTTCGACCGGTCCGCCGACAGCGCACGCTGATCCGGGACGCCTTCCGGCGGCGGCTCGCTGCGGGGGTGAGGGGTGCATCGCGCCTGCCCCACGCGCCAATCATTCGCGCCCATGGCAGACAGGGACGCGGGACGTGGTCAATCCACGGTATACGCGCGCCGAATCGCCTCATTGTCATCTTCCATGCAACAGGATGCCGCCGGGCACAGGGTGTTGTCGGAAACGTCGCCCGCCGGTTGCGACGGATGCAGGTAGTGCGCCCCTGGCAGGTACCCGAGAATGTTGGCGCTGATCCGGTTGCCCTGACCGGTCAGCCAACCCTCGGTGACGATGCCACCGTCGAGGTTGTCCCAGACCCGGTTGCCGTCGATAAGCACGCCCCGTTGCAGGCCTCGCTTGGCGTAGTTCTGGGCATAGATGCCGAAGCCCCTGCTACCGCTGACCCGGTTGCCACGCACCATCACGGGCCCCCCACCCACGGTGATGCCATCGGAGCCGAAGGCATTCTCCACCGTGTTGTTCTCCACCCGCAGGGTTTCGGCGGTGCAATCGCTGACCGCGTCCTGGCAGCCGTAGACCATGACCCCCGGCCCCCGCGTGTTGCGCACCGTGTTGCCGCGCACCACGGCCGTGGAGTTGAGCTTGACCTGAATGCCGTAGCCGACGGCGTTGCCACCCACATCCACCCCGTCGATCAGGTTGCCCTCCACGCGGGCGTCCCGGGAACGGCACTGCCTACCATCGTGACAGCCGATGTATACGGCGGTGGCGTGGTTGTCGATCATGCGGTTGCCGATGACCTGGATGTCGTGGGTATCACGCCAGGCGGCCAACACGGCCTGCCCCCCGAGGCCCTGGAAGTGGTTGTCGCGAATCAGCACATGGTCACCGCGCACGATGCGCACCGCGTCCGCCCAGCGACCGGACGGGCCGAAGCGCAGGCCCTCGATGACCAGATGACGCACGTCCTCCAATACCAGCATGTCGCGCTTGGGACGCCGTGACGCGAAACGGGCAGGCCGATCCGGGTTCAAGGAGGTCAGGGTGATGGGGCGTTCGGGCTCGCCCTTGAGAAATAGTCGGCAGCCGCCGCGATACACCCCGGGCGCGAAGCGCAGGGTGTCACCGGCCCGGGCGATTCCCACCAGGGTGCACCAGGGGTCATCGGCAGCGATATGGATGGTCTCGGCGTGCGCGGGTGCGGACCCGACGGACATTCCACCCAACAGGCCACCCAACAGACCACTTACCAGGCCCAATACCCGAACAAAACCCGCTCGAAGCCCGCGCAACCACCCGCCATGCTGGTCTGCCTTCAGCATCCGCGGCGCATCAGAGGGTCGGAATCGTGCCGACAACGCGGAAGCCGCCGTCCGCCTCGCGGGCCATGATCACGATCTCCCCGGAGGCCGGGTACACGCCGCTGAATGCCGTGATGTTCACCTGGTGTGTGACCAGAACCAGGGGCTTCTCCAGTGCATGTGCGGCCAGCCATTGCCCCAGCGCCCGGGTCTGGGGCTCCCGCCGGGCGAAGTCCTGGAAGAAGGAATTCAGCACGGGCCGCTCGCTGACGGGGCCCAGATCCATGAGGCGCGCCGTTTCCAGGCACCGGCACCAACGACTGCTATGGACCTCGGCGGAGGCGATGCCGTGGCTTCGGAACAGGTCGCCGATGGCCCGTGCCTGGTCGCGTCCGGTCTGGTCCAGATTGCGCTGGGTCGCGCAATCGTCCACATCGAAATTGTCCGGGTCGCCCATGCCCGGTGCCTTGGCGTGACGGATCAGGGCCACGTGCCCACCACCGCGCAGGGCATCCCAGGCGGCTTGGTCAGCCGCCGCGGGAAGCGCGAAAACCACCGACAGCAGGCCCATCATCGTCCAGGCGATTGATCGTTGAACGCGGGCGGAAAGTGAAACGAAAGCCATGGCGTACTCCATCGATGCGGTGGTGGTCTCGCACAGTCTCAGCGCTTTCGCCCATCCAGGCTGCCAACCCGGCGTGGGGTTTGCGTCGGATGAACGCTTCGCGCCATCAGCCCATACGCACCCGGTAAAGGGCTGCATACAGCACGGGCACCACGCCCAGGGTCAGCAGGGTGGACAGTAGCAGGCCGCCCATGATGCTCAGGGCCATGGGCTCCCACATGGCCCCGCCGCCCAGGTACAGAGGCAGCAGGCCGAGCACCGTGGTCGCCGTGGTCAGGAGAATCGGCCGTGCCCGCTGTGCGGCCGCGGCAACGATGGCCTCCGCGTGCTCGAGCCCGTTGTCCAGCTCGATCTGGATGCGCTCCAACAGCACGATGGCATTGTTGATGACGATGCCCGCCAGGGAGATCACGCCCAGCAGCGTCATGAACCCGAAGAAGGACTGCCCCAGCAGCAGCCCCACCACCACTCCGATCAGACCCAGGGGGATGGTGATGAGGATGATCAGGGACTTGCGGATGGAATTGAACTGACCCACCAGCAGGATGAGGATGATGAAGGCGGCAATGGGCAGCTTGTCGGCGATGGACCGGTTGGCCTTGCCGGAGCTTTCGCTTTCCCCTCCCAGCTCATAACGCACCTTGGGGCCCCATGCATCGCGCTGCCCATCCAACCAGGGCACCAGCTGGTCGAAGCGGTCGGCGGCGTTGAAGCCCGGCGCCAGTTGAGCGCCCACGGTCACCGCGCGCACGCCGTTGCGGCGCAGGACCTTGGCGGGGTTCCATTCCACCTCGATATCCGCCACCTGTTTGAGCGGCACCGAATCGCCCGAGGCCTGGGAATAAACGGACAGCGACCTCACCTTGTTGAACTCGCGCATACGCGCCACCTGGGAGCGCAACAGCACGGGAATCACGTCCTCGCCCTCGCGGTACTCGGTCAGTTCGAGCCCACTGAGGCCGGTCTGCAATGAGGCTGCGATGTCCTCGCTGCTGATGCCGGCACGCAGGGCCCGCGCCTGGTCGATGCGGATGACCAGTTTCTTGATCCGCCGCCCCCAGTCATCGCTGATACTCACGAGGCCGCCCATGTCCGCCATCCGGCCCTTGAGGTCGGCCACCGCGCCGAACAGGGCCGTATCGTCACGGCCTATCAGGCGCACCTCCACCGGGTTGGTCACCGCTGGACCGTTCTCGATGCGTCGCTGGGTCAGCTCCACATCCGGATAGTGATCACGCACATGCCGGTCGATGGCCGCCATGAGCGCGGGGATGTCACCGGGGCCACCCACGGACACCACCATGAGGGCGTAGTTGGGGCTGGAGGGTTTGGGGTTGTGGGAGAGCAGGAAGCGCGGCCCACCGTTGCCCACGTAGCTCACCCAATGACGCACGCCCGACGCCTCGCTTCCCGCCGAAGGCGTACCCGGGGTCCTGGCATCCACCATCAGTTCGCGCGCGATGAAGGATTCCACGCCGGTCACCACCTGTTCGGTGCGTGCTATGGCCGTACCCATGGGCAGTTCCAGTTCCACCTTGAAATAGGTGCGATCCGAGGGCGGGAAGAACAATTTGGGTATCAGGCCAAAGCCCTGCATGGCCAGTACGAAAACCATGAGCGTGGCCAGCAGGGTGATGGCCCGACGGCGCAAAAGGGCGGTCAGCACCGTGCGATACAGCCCGTAGCCGGGTCCCCGGGGGACATCGTCGCCCCCCCCATCGCGTGCCTGCACCCGCATGAACAGAACGCTGAACAGCGGGATCACCGTGAGCGACACCAGCCAGGAACAGAGCAGGGTGATGGTCACCACCTTGAACAGGGAAGCGGTGTACTCACCCACGTTGGACTCGGCCAGGAATATGGGCAGGAAGGCGGCGGCCGTGGTCAGGGACGCGGTGAGCAGGGGCACGCGCAACTCGGCGGCGGATTCCAACGCGGCATCAAGGGCCGAACGGCCCCGTTGCATGGACACCAGGATGCTCTCGGACATGACGATGCCGTTATCCACCAGCATACCCAGGGCGATGATCAGGGCGGCCAGGGATATCTGGTCCAGGCCGATGGAGAACAGGTCCATGACCATGAAGGCGAGCAACATGGTGATGGGCACCAGGCTCGCCACGACCAGGCCGGTGCGCAGCCCAAGGCTGATGAGCATCACCGCGGTGACCACCGCCACCGCCTGCAACAGGCTGCCCACGAAATCGCTTACCTTGCGGTCCACCTCCGCCGGCGAGAAGTTGACCACCTGGAACTCGATGCCCCAGGGATAGCGGGCGTTGAAACGCTCCAGGGCGGCCGTGACCTGCTCACCCAGGGCGATGTTGTTGCCGCCCTCGCGCATGGATACCGCCAGAGCCAGGGCGCGGCTGCCGCCAAGGGTGCTTGCCCGGGCGCGCTGATCGCCGGAGGAATGAATCACCGCGCTGGGCGGGTCCACGTAGCCGCGGCTGACCTCGGCGATATCGCTGAGCTTGAGCAGCCGTCCGCCGGGAAGGCTGAGGATGGTGTCGGCGATATCCCGTACAGATTCGAAGTTACCGCTGGGCTCCAGGCTGATGCGCTCGTCACCCAGGCGGAACTCGCCGCCGGAAATCACGATGTTGCGTGCCGACAGGGCCTGCAGCAGTTGCCCCGGGGACAGACCCAGTTCCGCCAGGCGGGCGTTGTCGTATTCGACGAACACCCGTTCATCCTGCTCACCGAGGATGTCCACCTTGGCCGAGTCCGGGAGCGCCAGAAGGTCTGATCGCACCTCGTCCGCCACCTCACTGAGCTCCGCGAAGTCGAACCCGTCCCCCGTGAGGGTGAGCACGATGCCGTACACATCACCGAATTCGTCATTCACGAAGGGCCCGGACACCCCATCAGGCAGGTCACGCCCCGCCTCCTCCACCTTACGCCGCAGACTGTCCCAGATGGGCCGCATGTCGGTGTAACTCTCCCTGATGTTCACCGTGATGATGGACACCCCCGTCCGCGATTCACTCTTCACGAAGTCCAGCTCCGGCAGCTCCATGATCACCTCTTCCAGGGGCGCCGAGACCAGCTTCTCCACCCGCTCGGGACTGGCGCCGGGGAAATAGCTCACCACCTGGGCGGCGCGGATGATGAAACCCGGATCGTAATCGCGCGGCATGGCCAGAAAGGTCTGCGCCCCACTTACGACCACCACGAGCAGCAGCACCCAGGTCAGGCGGTTGTTGTCGATGGCCCAACGCGTCAGGTTCATGGCGTCACTCCGCGCCTAGGCGCACTTCCAGGCCCTCGCGCATGTGGCTGGTGCCCGCCACCACCACCCGGTCACCCCGGGCAAGCCCGCCCCGGATGGCCAGCCCCAGGCCGGACAACTCTCCGGTGCTCACCTTGCGCCGCCGTACCGTGGCCCGTCCCTCGCCGGAAGGCTCGGCGACCCACACATAACGGCCCTGGTCATCTTCCAGGACGGCTTGCGCGGGAGCGTAGAAAAGCGTGTCGTCCACGATCACATCGGGGCTGCGATGCCCGCGCACCGTGACGCTCATGCCCGGTAGCACGTTCAACCCGTCCACCGGGGGCATGTCGAAACGCACCTCGAAGGTGGAGGTCTCCGCGTCCGCCTGGGTCGCGATCTCACGCAGAGTCAGCGGCCAGGTGCGCCCCGGCAGGGTGTCGAACACGGCGAACACCTCGGGCCGTGCCCCCTCGCGCACGCGGATCATCAGGCTCTCGGGCACGTCCACCTTGATGGTCAGCGACGACAGGTCCTGCAGCAGGTAGATGGGCTGGGAGACCGAAACCTCCTCGAAGTTGTCCACGTAGCGTTTGCCGACCGTGCCCGCAAACGGCGCGCGCAGCACGGTGTGATCCAGTGCCTGGCGCGCCGAGGCCAGGGCGGCCTTGGCTGAGGCCTCCTGGGCCTGGAGCTTCTGGTAGTCCGAGCGCGAAATCAGGCCCTGACCCACCAGCTCGTCACCGCGTATGAAGTCGGCGCGTACCTGTTCGTACTCGGCACGGCGCCGCTCGATTTCGATACGCTCATCGGTATCGTCCAGCCGCGCCAGCACCTGACCCTCGTCCACGTCATCGCTTTCCTTCACCAGCAGGTCCTTGAGCTTGCCCGAGGTTCGAAAACCCAACTGCGCGCTGCGCGCCGCCTCCACCCGCCCGGGCAGCTCACGCCAGTTCTGGCCGTCCGGCGGTGCCATGGTGACGGTGCGCACCAGACGCGGCGGGGGCTGGTTGGGCTCCGGGGATGAGACATCGCCGCATCCCGCCGGAATGCAGAGGGTCAGCGCAAGGCATAGGGCGGAGACGGCAGGCGGCGCGCCGTTGGTGTGTTTCATGACTGGCTCGCTGGGCAGGGTCGGGGCACGACAATTGCCATGGGTACCCGAACAGCCTGACATCCGGGGCGCACCCGACGTTAGCCGGAATGTCCCACCCCGTGTATACGCACTGCACGACAAGGTGGAGACGCGTTCACCTCGAGTGAATTGCCTGCTACCTTGTGCCGCTCCCGATTCAAGTCGTACCAAGGACCTTCCATCGTGAAACGCTTCCCCGCCCTGCGCGCCTTCGGCGCCTCCCTGTGTCTCGCCCTCGGCCTGGTCAGCACCCCCAGCCATGCCGTCGATGGCTTCATGGTCTCCGGTGGCTGTTGCGCGGATGACGCCAATCTGGTGCGTGTGGGTGCGTTCTGGGACTGGGAGAGCAGTTGGTTCAACGAGGGTGACTGGCACCTGACCGGTTACTGGGAGTTGAGCGGCGGTTACTGGCGGGGCGAGGACGGCCCTGAAAAAGATGTCTTCGAGGTTGGCCTGACCCCCGTGTTCCGCCTGGAGCCCAAGCGCGACGGCGCCAAGCCCTACCTGGAGGGCGCCATCGGCTTCCACCTGCTGTCCGACTACAAGATCAACAGCAAGGACATGTCCACCAACTTCCAGTTCGGTGACCACATCGCCGCCGGTTACATGTTCGGGGAGCGCGGCGAATACGACATCCAGTTGCGTTTACAGCACCTGTCCAACGCCAGCATCGAGAAGCCGAACCCGGGTATCAATTTCATCATCCTGCGCTTCGGTTACCGCTACTGATCTCCCAGGCATCCATGGGTGCCCGAACCATCGAGACGCACTGAGAGGGGCCTCCCATACGGGGGGCCTTTTTGTTTCGGCCCCGCCGGGAAACGGCTCATCCATGCGCCTCCCCCGCGCGCACCGGCCTCATTCCGCGCGGTTATACTCCTGCCGCCCCGTTACCCCCTGACCATCCCGGCACCCTTCCCTCACTCGGGATAGCCGTAGGGCCCAGCCAACCATACGTCATGTCCCAAGCCATTCCGGACCGATGGGAGAAGACCGTTTCGGTCATCCTGACCTGCCATAACGAGCGCGACTACATCGGGGCCGCAATCCAGAGCATCGTCAAACAGAGCTGGCGCGAGAGCCTGTGCGAAATCATCGTGGTCAACGACGGTTCCAGCGACGACTCACAGCAGGTGCTGGAAGCCCTCGCCGCCGAGACCCCGCTGCTACGTGTGATCCAGACCCCGGGCCTGCGGCTGCCCGGTGCGCGCAATGTGGCTCTGCGGGAGGTATCCGGCAGCATCATCGCCATACTCGACGGCGATGACCTGTGGGAACCCACAAAGCTTGAACGCCAGTTGCCTATGTTTGACCGATCCCCGCGTATCGGGTTGGTCTACAGCGCCTTTGTCGAATTCCTGGATGGAACGGACAAGGAACTGGTCACCTTCCCGCGCTCCTTCGACGCGCAAACGCCCGACACACTGGCGGATTACTTCGTCAACGACGCGCCGATCATCCCCTCGTCGGTGCTGATCCCGAAGGCCGTGTTCGACGCGGTCGGCCTTTTCGACGAGCGATTCGACACCTTCGGTGAGGACACCGAGATGTGGCTGCGGATCGCCACGGCTTACCGATTTCAGGAAGTGCCCGAGTTGCTGGTCCGCAAGCGGGTACACGGTATTCAGATCACAACCAACCTCGCCCGCCACCTACCCGTGGCTGAACGCTTGACCCACCTGGCGACGGAGCGCAGCCCCGAGTTACGCCCGCTGATTCGCAAGCGTCTGGGGCGTATCTGCGCCACGGCGGGGCACTCGAGCATCAAGAACGGCGAGCGCATGCGGGGGCTGGGCCTGCTGCTCCGCTCCCTGCTACTGCGCCCGGACCATGCCAAGACCTGGGCCTATCTGGTACACGCCCTGCTTCCAACAGGCCTGGGCGGATGGGTGCGTGGGCTGCGCCGCGCCCTGCGCGACCGGAAGAAATGAAAAAGGCCTCCCGCAAGGGAGGCCTTTGGATCGGGGCAGTTACCTCACGGTGGCTCAGGCCACCAGGGTGCCCCTCAGTTTCTTGATCGCCTGCGCCTCAAGCTGCCGGATTCGTTCAGCGGAAACGCCGTATTCAGCGGCCAGATCATGCAGGGTGGGCTTATCTTCGCTGAGCCAACGGCGCTCGAGGATGTCGCGGCTGCGCGGGTCCAGGCCCTTGAGCCCCTCGGTGAGGGCGCTGCGGTTTGAACTGGCGGTGTCCTCGCGCACCAGGGTCTCGGCCGGATCGGCATGACCCTCGTAGCTCAGGTAGGCGGCAGGAGCGCGGTAGTCCTCGTCGTCACTGGCATCGGGACCGGGGTCGTAGGAGACATCCTGACCTGAGAGACGGGATTCCATCTCCAGCACCTGTTCCGCGGGCACACCCAGATCATCGGCCACCTGCTGGACCTCCGCGTGGGAGAACCAGCCCAAGCGCTTCTTGGCACCGCGCAGGTTGAAGAACAGCTTGCGCTGGGCCTTGGTGGTGGCGACCTTCACGATGCGCCAGTTCTTGAGGATGAACTCGTGGATCTCGGCCTTGATCCAGTGCACGGCGAAGGACACCAGGCGCACGCCCTGCTCGGGATCGAAGCGCTTTACGGCTTTCATGAGGCCGATGTTGCCCTCCTGGATCAGGTCCGCCAGGCCGAGGCCATAGCCGTTGTAGCCCCGGGCTACATGGATCACGAAGCGCAGGTGCGCCAGAACAAGCTGCCGGGCGGCATCGACGTCGTTGTCCTCGCGCAGGCGCACAGCCAGGTCATGCTCTTCCTCGGCGGACAGCACGGGCACCCGGTAGGCGGCCTGGATGTAGGCATCCACGCTTCCAGCGGCCAGCGCCGGCATCACCGGGTGGTCAGTTCGCGTATCGGCACACATCAGGGCTTGAGTCATGGTCGGTCTTTCCTCCGGACAAGATCGTGGTTTCCGATCTAATGTTAGCACTCGCGCAATATGAGTGCTAAATCCCCCATAAGTTCCAAACCCCGCCCTCACCACCACCCACCACTGCCGCGCCTGGCCGAAACCTCTCCATTGCTGTGCGCGGAGGGCAGGACAATCGCCCGTTCGCTGCCGCTTGAAAGCGGTGTCACCCGTGAAATACTGCGGCGCCATGAGTACCACCCGAGAGCTTGACCGCGCCCATATCTGGCATCCCTTCACCCAGGAGCACACCGCGCCGCCGCCGGTCCCGATCCGCTCGGCGTCGGGCTCCGTGCTGGTGACGGAGGACGGCGACGAAATCCTCGACCTGGTGTCGTCCTGGTGGGTGAATCTGCACGGCCACGGCCATCCGCGCATCGCGCAGGCCATCGGCGAACAGGCGGGTCGACTGGAACAGGTCATCTTCGCCGGGTTCACCCATGAGCCCGCGGCGCGGCTGAGCGCGGAACTCGCGCGGCGTCTGCCAGGTGACCTCGAGCGGGTGTTCTTCTCCGACGATGGCTCCACCGCGGTTGAGGTGGGGCTGAAGATGGCCAGTCAGTACTGGCGTAATCAGGGGAAACCACGCGGGCGTTTCCTGGCCTTCGAGGGCGGCTACCACGGCGATACGGTCGGGGCCATGTCCGCGGGGGTCGCATCGGGTTTTTTCGATACCTTCAGTGACATGCTTTTCCCCGTGGACACCCTGCCGTTTCCGGAGACCTGGGAGGGTGATGACGCGGTGAACGTCAAGGAGGCCCGGGCCCTGGCGGCACTGGACAGTTACCTCGATGCCCACGGCACTGACACGGCCGCCCTGATCATGGAGCCCCTGGTGCAGGGCGCCGGGGGCATGCGCATGTGCCGTCCCCGGTTCATCCAGGCGCTGGCCGAGCGGCTGCGCGCCCACGGCGTGCTGATTATCTTCGACGAGGTCATGACCGGGTTCGGACGTACCGGCACGCTGTTCGCCAGCGAGCGCGCCGGTGTAACCCCGGACATCATCTGCCTGTCCAAGGGCCTGACGGCGGGGTATCTGGCCATGTCGGTGACGGTGTGCTCCCCGGCCATCTACGAAGCCTTCTTGGACGAGAGCTTCGACAAGGCACTGGTCCATGGTCATTCCTTCACCGCCAACCCCCTGGGCTGCGCCGCCGGCCTGGCCTCGCTTGCCCTGTTCGACGAAGAGCCCGTGATGGAGCGCATCGCGGCCATCGAACAACGCCACCGCGATGCCTTCGCCGAGCTGGTCCGGCATCCCCGTGCCGGGCATTGGCGGGTCACCGGAACGATCGCGGCGCTGGATATCACCGTGACCGACGGG
This sequence comes from Gammaproteobacteria bacterium, assembly GCA_049604295.1. Lineage (GTDB taxonomy): Bacteria > Pseudomonadota > Gammaproteobacteria > JACKNK01 > JACKNK01 > JBMYTL01. The sequence continues at coordinate 778 of JBMYTL010000055.1, read as the reverse complement.
GGCTATGGCTCAAAGGCGGGCCCATGGCTGAAACAGTTTTTCCTCGACAACGGTCTGCTGCTGCGGCCGCTGGGCAACGTCCTCTACATGCTGCCGCCCTACTGCACGACTGACGAACAGCTCGACCGCGGCTACGAGGGAATAGCCCGGGCACTGGAGCGTCTACCTGACTGACGGGGCACGCCCCACGCCCGCGTATACTGGCCCCGTCCGGGTCAATCGACCCCGGACGCCCATCGAAGATAACGAGGAGAGAGAATCCATGATCCGTTCCACACTGAAGGCGCTGGCCTTCGCCGCCGCCCTGTGTCTGCCCATGAGCCAGGGCCTTGCCGCTGACGGCCACAAGGTGGTGATCCACCTTGACGACAACGACCCCGCGCGTATGAACCTGGTCCTGAACAACGCCTCCAACCTGGCCAAGTACTACCAGGACAAGGGTGAGGAACTGCAGGTCGAGGTGGTCGCCTACGGCCCCGGCCTGATGATGCTGCACGCCAAGAAGTCACCCGTGGCGGAGCGCATGGGCAGCTTCAGCGACAACTTCCCCAGCGTGTCCTTCAAAGCCTGCGCCAACACCATGGCCAAAATGAAGAAGAAAACCGGCAAGGACGTTCCCCTGTTCGAGGGCGTGGAAGTGGTGTCCGGCGGGGTGGTGCACCTGATGGAGCGCCAGGAGCAGGGTTGGGCCTACCTGCGCCCCTGATCGCTGCCCTGATCGCCGCCCTTATTGGCTCGTTGATCAACGCTGCCATGTGATGCGGCGAGCGCGGCCTGA
>JBMYTL010000054.1:0-17871 GCA_049604295.1 Gammaproteobacteria bacterium | reverse complement strand
GGTCACGTAGACGAACCGGTGCCAAAACCAGGCTCCGAATTCCAGACAACACGCGCAGTTTCCGAACAGTATCCGGACACAAGAAAACCCCCGTTGGCACGTCGGCCAGCGGAGGTTCCGGGTTCGGTTTGGCTACGGGCCTGTCGGCTCAGTCGTCGGCGACGGCGGCCGCGATGGCGGCACCGGCGGCGGCAACGGCGATAACGACGGCGCCTGCAATCACTGCGGTAATCATGGGCGCGGAGTATAGCGGGGGTGGTGCGCCGCACAACAGGGGCTTGCGCGACGGGATCGCCGATAGGGGGTGGAGCGACGTCCCGGCGCGATTTAAACCGCCTTGATGGGGCGACTTCGCGGCAGGAAGCCGCTCCCACTTCACACACCTTCACCACCAGCAGGGTTGCACCCTTGGGGACATGGGCGCATAGTCCGCGCCCAATAAAACTATATTTCTAGTTATTTGGTCCAATGCCCACATCAGATCTCGACAACGCCCTTGCCGCCCAGGCCTTCTCCGCCATGGGCTCGGAGGCCCGCGTGCGCGTGGTGCGCACCCTGGTGCGGGCCGGTCCCGAAGGTTTGAGCATCGGGGACATCCAGAAACGCCTGGACATCCCCGCTTCCACCCTCGCGCACCACCTGCGCTTTCTCGCCGCCGGTGGCGTCATCGAGCAGGAGAAGCAGGGCCGTACCGTGATCAATCGCGCCAACTACGACCATATCCGCGACCTGGCGGATTTCCTGGTACGCGAGTGCTGCGCCGACTGTGCACCCTGCGACCAGACAGAGGGCGGAACATGCGGCGCGTAAGCATCAACATCCTGGACCACCCCCGCCAAGGCCGGGATGCAGGCCAGTACGCGGGCCAGAACGCGGGCCAGCACCTGCTCATCCTGCCGCGACCATTCGAGGACTGGATCAGCGGCTGCACGGGAATCCGCGTTGAAGGGGTTTCCTCCGTCCACGAGGTGCAGGCCCTGAACAGCCATCAACGGGCTTGGCTCGCGTGGGTCCCCGAAGGGTCCCTGCCGACCCTGAGCTACGACTTCGTCCAACTGCGCGAGCGCGACCCGGCGGATGGCTTCTGGGACCTGCCCGACAACCGCTACACGCGCGCCTCCGCCGAACTCGCGGCCCTGGCCCAGGCGACCTGCGAAGGCTGCGCCAGCGAGTCCGAGGCGGTCCGACGCCTGGTGACCCAGGCATCGGAGTTATTCGGCTACGAACACCCCGAGGAGCGCTTCAATGCCGGGCACGACGCCGTGCCCACACTCTGCGGCACCACGAAAGGCTCCTGCGTCGACATCAACACCTACCTGTTGGCCGGGGCACGCAGCCTGGGGATCGGCGTGCAGTACATCGCCGGATACTGGTTCGGCCCCGGGCGCGACACCACCGCGGATATGCACTGCTGGCTCGCCTTCCACTGCGATGGCGAACCGCTGTTCTGGGACCTGGCCCACCATCTCAAGTGGGGCGTCGACGGGCTGGCCCCGGGCCTGAACCCCGCCGGGGGACGCCGGGTGCCCATGAGCCATGGACGCGGCCTGCGCTTCGCGACCCCCAGGGGCGTGGTCGAGATCAGCCATTTTTCCGAACCCCTGTGGGTGTTGGACAACGCCGACACCCATAAACCCGCACTGACCATCCGGCTCGACGAAGCCGACCACGGAGACCTGAACCATGACCGTGTCGCCTGAGGACAAGACCCCGTCGACCGGGGGTTGCTGCAGCCCGGCCCCCGAACCGCCCCGAACGGCGTGCTGCCCCGAATCGGAAACAGCCGCTCCCGCACCCTCGGGCGGGCAATCCTGTTGCGGGTCAGACCCCACCCCGACCACCCCCGAGGCCTCGCAAGCGGCGTCCGGCGGCTGTTGCGGCGATACACCCGACAAGGTCGCCATGACCAACGCGGCATCGGCTTGCTGTGGCGGCGACGCCCCCGGCCCGGCGGCCAGCGTGAGCGTGGCGTTTGGCGCGCCCGCGGCCTCGGCCTGCTGCACAACGGCGACCGCCACACTCGCGGACACAAACGCTGAACCCGGCGCCAGCGGAAGCTCCTGTTGCGACGGTTCCGCGCCGAAAAGCCGCTTCGCCACCTGGCGCGACCGCCTGCTCACGCCCTGGTCCTTCATCGTGCTGATTCCGCTCATGGTCTGGCTGCTGGACCCGGCGCGTCTTGAGCCGGTCATCCACATCGCCAGCACGGCCCTGGGCGGGACCGCCCCGTACATCGTGGTCGCGGTTCTCATGATTGCCTACCTCAAGGCCACCGGGGCCGAATCCCTGGTGGGCAAAGCCTTCGAGGGACGTGAGCGGCGCATGATCGTGCTCGCCGCCCTGTTTGGCGGGCTTGCACCGTTCTGCTCCTGCCAGGTGATCCCCTTCGTGGCCGGCCTGCTCGCCGTGGGCGCGCCCCTGTCGGCGGTCATGGCCTTTTGGCTGTCCTCACCGCTGATCGACCCGCCCTCACTGATGATCACCGCCGCGGCCCTGGGCTGGGACTTCGCCATCGGCAAGGCCATCGCCGCCGTGGCCCTCGGTCTGTTCGGTGGATTCGGGGTGCGCTTCCTGCTGCGCAAAGGGCCGTTCGCCAACCCCCTGAAAGGCGATTTCAGCAGTGCCTGCTCCACAGGCAGCTGCGACAGCGAAGGCCCGAACAGCGCCAAGGCGGTCTGGCGCTTCTGGAACGATCCCGCGCGCGTGGCCACCTTTAAGCAGGAGGCCATGACCAACGTGCTGTTCCTGTTCAAATGGCTGGCGCTTGCCTACCTGCTGGAGGCGCTGCTGATCCTGTACGTACCCGCCAGCCTGATCGGTGGCGTGGTGGGCGGCGACGGCGCGGGCCCCATCGTGCTCGGTGCCCTGGTCGGCATGCCCGCCTACCTGAACAGCTATGCCGCGCCACCGCTGATCGCCGGTCTCATGGAACAGGGCATGAGCGCCGGTTCCGCCATGGCCTTCATGGTGGCCGGGGCGATCAGCTCCATCCCCGCCATGATGGCGGTCTGGAGCCTGGTCAAGCGCCCCGTATTCGCCGCCTACCTGGGCTTCGGCGTGAGCGGCGCCATACTGTTCGGCATGCTGTTCGCGGCCGTGGTCTGACACCCGCCCACGAGGGCGTCCAGCACACCCTGTAAGCGCGGACTTACCCATTCCCGCGCCATCACCGAAGAGGCTCTGAGGCCCATGACCGCAACCCGACCCATCGCCATCATCACCGGGGCCAGCCGGGGCATCGGCGCGGCCACGGCCAAGCGCCTGGCCTTTGATGGCTATGACATCTGCGTCAACTTCCGCGCCGATGGCGAAGCGGCCGGCAACGTGGTTCGAGAGGTCGAGCAGCTCGGTCGGCGCGCCATCGCCGTTCAGGCGGATGTTGCGACCGAGGCCGGGGTCATGGGCCTGTTCGACGCCGTGGACAAGGGCTTGGGCACGCTCACCGCCCTGGTGAACAACGCGGGCGTCCTGGACCGCCAATGCCGGGTCACGGAGCTCACCGAGGCGCGCATCAACCGCATCCTGCACACCAATGTCACCGGCACCCTGCTGTGTTGCCGCGAGGCGGTGAAACGCATGTCCACGAAGTCCGGCGGCAGCGGCGGTGGCATCGTCAATGTCTCTTCCGCCGCCGCGCGCATCGGATCCGCCAATGAGTGGGTGGACTACGCCGCCTCCAAGGGCGCCGTGGACACCCTCACCAAGGGCCTGGCCAACGAGGTCGGGGGCGAGGGCATCCGCGTCAACGCGGTGCGGCCGGGGATCATTCACACCACCATGCACGCCGATGGCGGCATGCCCGACCGCGTGGACCAACTGGGGCCCACCATGCCCATGGGGCGCGGCGGCTACCCCGAAGAGGTCGCCGCCGCTATCGCGTGGTTGCTTTCCGACCAGTCCAGCTACACCACCGGCGGGTTCGTGGAGGTCTCGGGCGGGCGCTGAGGCGACCCGACCCGATACGACGTCAGGATCGCGTCGGCCCGATTCAACGGGACTCACAAGCCCGTAATCGAGAACACATGGCGCGCAATCGCCTGGCTGATGAACGCCACGCCCCTGTCATTCGGATGCAGACCGGCCACAAGGGAGGGGAAATGGCGGATGAACCCACCCTGAACGTTGAACGAATCGGTGAAGGTGTGGAAATAGCGCTGCCCGGGTGATGCGCAGTAACCGCGAGTCACCATACCGCGCTCAATCCCCCCCACGACCGTGACATTCGGAAACTTCGCCGCCACGGTGCGCAAGGTCCGGTTCAAGGGCAACAGGACCTGACTGTACGCCCAGGCATTCTCATCCCGTGATACCTGGCGGGTCATATTCACCGGATCCCACATCAACAGGCCGCTGTCACGTACAGGAGCGGGGTCGGTATACCGGTGGCAGAAGCGGCCATCAGGGCCGCGCAACGGATCGGGATACTCCACCAACACTATCCTGCGGGGGCGCAACGTGCTGTTGATCAATGTCAGAGCCTCGCCCAGTCGGTGGGGCAGCGCTCTCATCTGATTGCGCACATTGGCCATGAGAACCCGACTCGGGATATCGAGTGCAATGCCGCGGACGGAAGTGAACTCCTTCACGGCGTCACCGAGCAACACGTCATTACCCCCTATGCTGATCAGCAGAACATCGATCGCCCCGGTCCGCAGACGTCTGGAAGCCGCCCACCGCTGCAATCGTTCTATCTGACCGGTATTGCAGGCCGTAAGGCCTCTGGGCCCGGGCGAACAGTTTCCATCCACGGGCGCCTGCTCGGCAAACTGGGGCCGCAACAATCCGCGAACCACACCGGCTCCTCCACAGGCCAGCGACAGGAACCGCGGACGCACCCCGGGATTCGCCGCCTTGGCCCGGCGCGCCACCATCGTGAAGGCTGCGCGGTGGGCATTGCGCAGGGAGCGGTGACACTCCGTGGCGTCCGCCCCATCGAGCCACCTGACACCGGCTGGCTCAGAGGCCTCGATATCCGGATTCCCCTCGCCCGCGGCGTAGGAGTCGCCCAGAGAAACAACGAGAAAATCCTGGCCCCGGTCCGAAGGCAGAAGTTGCGCCACTGCCAAGGGCTGAGAAATCAAAGTCAAAACCAGCGCCCATCCCAGCCCTCCGCTCACACCGGGCAATCGGATACTCAACATGTCGTTCTCCTGTCGATGTCGTTCGCATGAGACATCCTGCCCGACCTTGCCGACCCTGGCACTCCGATCCGCTCCCCAGAACTGGGGATTCGACGCACAGCTCCTCCCCGTAGCGTGAGCCCCACAATCAGCCACGGCTCCGGAGGCCCGCAATGAAGTCCCTCACGCTGAATAATCTGGCGTTACCCCTCACACTGCTCGCGACCGCGGCGATGATGGGCGAGGCCCACGCCCGCCTGGCCTGTGGTCTCTCTCACTCGCAAAATCCAGCCGTGCGCCCGAGCGTGGTGCTGCCTATCGGGATCACCAAGGCCGCACCCAAGCCCAAGGGGCAGCGCTACCTGTACAACCACGGTGCCTTCTCGATTCAGTACGGTGTACGCGACCGCAACGGTCGCGAGGTCAAACGTACCCTGCACCACGGCACGACCCGCCTGCCTCTCGCCAACCTCACCACCCTCAAATGCCTGGACCACACGATCCTCAACGGCAAGCCCGTGGATTTCGCCAAGCGTATGCGCTGGTCAGGAGCCACGGTGGAGGAGCAGATGGCCCAGCTGAGCAGCCGCGCGAAACTGGCTGACAGACCTTGCGATCTGCAAAACGCGCTCATCGACGCCGGCAACCCGCCCGCGCAGGTGAGCAGGGCCATGAACAGTCGCCCGCCAACCGCGAAGAAATGCGTGGTGCGGAGCAGGAACACGGCGGGCAATGCCCTCAAGGATCTGAAGGTCCAGCTCAACGTCAGCGGCAGCGGTGCCAATGGCCCCTTCAGCCTCTCGGCCCGCCTCAACAAACAGCCGCCACGCGGGGGTTATGCCTTTGAGTTCTTGGTGTTGGCCGTCAATGGCAACGGCAGTCCGATCCCTCCCAGCTCCGTCGGCCTGAGCCCCAGCGGCGGGGCCTGGAGACTGGAAGGCAACTACGCGGTCAACCGCGGCACGACCACCGCCCGTCAGTTCTCCGGAGGCTCGGTTTTCGCCGCCGTGGTCGGCCCGGAACCGATCTACGCCATCGTGGCCGTTTATCCCCGGGGCAACGCCAGCGCCCAGGACGCCTGGCGCAATTACCGTAATTCGCTCGCAAATTCACCGCGGCCCCAGACGCGCTTCAACGCCCACTTCGCCGCCCACTCGGTTCGGGTCCGCTGACGACTTGCGGTTATGCTTTCCGCAGCCGAGCGACACCCGCCACGACACCGGTCTTACCCGTAGCCCGCATCCATGGACAAGCCTCGCGTTCTTATCGTCGAAGACGAACCCCGGGCCCGCGACCGTCTGGCGGAGGCGATCCGCGCCCAGGACGACCTGGAACTGGTGGGCACCCGCGAGGACTTCGAGAGCGGCCTTGCCGCGCTCATGGAACTGAAGCCCCAGATCCTGCTGCAGGATCTGGGCCTGCCGGATGGCGATGGCGCGGACATCATCCGCCATCCGCGCCATCGCCCGGGAGGGGCTGGACACCGAGGCCATGGTCATCACGGTGTTCGGTGACGAGCGCCACGTGGTTGACGCCCTGGCCGCGGGGGCCGGGGGCTATCTGCTCAAGGACGATTCCTACACCGACATCGGCGAGTCCATCCGCCAACTGCTGGCCGGTGGCGCCCCCATCAGCCCGGCCATTGCCCGCCACCTGCTCAAGCGTTTTCAACCCCCATCCCACTCGCAATCCCAGTCGCCGCCCCTTGCCCCTCCCCCTGCGCAAAACCCTGCGCAACCGCGGACGCAACCCCATGCTCAGCTCCAGGCACAATCCCCCCTGCCGGAACGGCTGACCAACCGCGAGCAGGAGATCCTCAAGTCCATCGCCAAGGGCTACACGGCCAAGGAGATCGCAGAGCTTGAGGGCGTGACCTATTACACGGTCACCACCCATGTGAAGAACATCTACCGCAAGCTGGCGGTGAACTCGCGCACCGAGGCGATCTTCGAGGCCATACAACTGGGTCTGATCCAACCCCAGTCACCCACTCGATGAGCGCGGGCCGCCTGCACGCAAGCTGGCAGACCCTCAAGGCCCAACCGCCGTGGCTATGGCTGCTGTGCCTGGCACTGGTGGCGATCGCCTTCCTGCCCTACCAGGCCGTTCCCCTGCCCGATCACCGCTATGCGCTCAGCGACGGCTCGCGCCTGATGAGTCGTGCCCTCACGCCGGACATCACCAGCGACGGGGACTGGGCCCCCAGCACCCTGCCCGATGACTGGGCCCGCACGGCCCCGGAAGCACGCCAGATCTGGTACTGGTTCGCGCCCACCATCCCGGAGGGCACCGATGGCCCCTGGTCGGTCTACATCCCCTTCGTCTCCCAGAATGCGGCGGTGTACCTGAACGGCGACTGGATGGGCCAGGGCGGCTCCATGACCGACCCCGTGGCGCGTAACTGGAACCAGCCCCTGATGTTCAGTTTCGACGCCTCGCGTATCCGCCCCGGACTCAACGCCCTGCTGGTCCAGGTGCGCACGGCAACGCCGGGCAGCGGCTACCTGGGGCGCATCTATTTCGGCCCCCACGAGGTGTTGCTGCCCTACTTCAACCGCCACTTTCACATGCGCGTCAGCGTCGAGCGCTGGGTCACCGGCGCGCTGCTGCTGTTCGGCACCTTCATCACCGCGCTGTGGTTCTTCCGCCGCCAGGACACCCTGTACCTGTGGTTCGGGGCCGCCGCCTTCTGCTGGGCCGCCCACGAGTTCAACCTGTTCCTGGTGGAGGTACCGTTCAGCGACGCCGTGTGGGAAGCCCTGGTGATCCTGACCCTGGGCTGGGCCATTTCCTTCGTGATCGTGTTCGCGCACCGCTTCTGTGGTGTCCGACGGCCCCGCCTGGAACGGGCCATGCTGGTCTACGCGACACTGCTCGCCCTGCCCCTGGCCTGGCCGGACGTGAACGTGGTGCGCGCCTACGGTTACCTGGTCTGGCTGCCTGTCCTGTTTCCCCTGGGGGCCTACACCATCGGCTTACTCATGCGCGAATTCGCCAACCGCCGGGAGCCGGCCATTGCCGTGCTGGCCGCCGCCGGCCTGACGCAGTTCATCCTCGCCGCCCACGATCTGCTGCTCGCCAACTTCCTCTGGAACCGCGAGGACGCCCACCTCCTGCAGTTCGGCGCCCTGTTTTCCATCGCCATCATCGCGGTGCTGCTCATCCGCCGCTTCGTGCATGCCCTGAACACCGCCGAGGCCCTGACCGCCGAGCTGGAGGACCGGGTGGCCGCCCGTGAACGGGAGCTGGAGAGCAATTACCAGCGCCTGCGACAACTGGAACATGAGCAGGTCCTGTCCAGCGAGCGCGAACGCATCATGCGCGACATCCACGACGGCGTGGGCGGGCAGATGGTCGCCGCCCTGGCGGTCATCGACCGGGGCGGCTCCCTGGGCGCGGCGCGGGATTCCATACGCGATGCCCTCGGCGATCTGCGCCTGGTCATCGATTCCCTGGACAGCGATGCCCGCGATCTGAACACCGTGCTGGGCATGTTGCGCATGCGCCTGGCCGACCGCCTGCGCGACGCCGATATCGAGTTCCAGTGGCAGGTCACGGACCTGCCGGAGCTGGAAGGATTCGGCCCCCGCAAGGCATTGCAGGTCATGCGCATCGTGCAGGAGGCGCTGACCAACGCCCTCAAGCACAGCGGCGCGACCACGCTCAGCGTTTCCACCCGCGTGGCGCGACACGACGACCGCGACGGCGTCTGTGTCTGCGTACAGGACAACGGTCGGGGCATGCCCATGGACAAGCCACCATCGGGGCGCGGGCTACTGAACCAGCAACGCAGGGCGGCCGCCATCGGGGCACGCCTGAGCATCGACGACGCCACACCCGGGGTTCGTGTCGTGCTCTGGCTGCCTCTTGGGCCCGGAAAGCCCTGATCGGAACCTTCGACCGTGGTCGGTTGCCACGGCGGGCAGGTACCAAGGATTGGGGAGGCGCGCGCCGGAGTCCGCGCGCAGGCTTGGGGCACATCCAAACCGCGCTACGGGAGAATCATCATGCCCGCCGTCCAACGCCTCACCGCCCTGTTCACCATCGCGGCTGTATCCGTTTTATCTTTCTCCGCTCACGCCGCACCGCGCCTGACCGGTGCCTACTGGCCCGACCGCCAGGTCATGGTCAAAAGAGCCGGAGCCAGCAGCCAGGTCAGCGGCGACCGGATCACCATCACCCTGCCCAGCGGCCTCAGCCCGGCCAAGATTCGCGGCGTCGCGATCAACGTCTGTCTGAACTTTTCCGCCCCGGGCAGCAACGTGCCTCTCATCAACGTGTCGTCCGCGCCCAAGGTCATCGTGCCCCTGCGCTACACCTCCATCCGGCAGGTCACGGGGGGCCCCTCCTGCCACAACCTGAACCTCAGCGGCGCCCTGAGGTCCTCTCCCCGCCCCCAGGTCGTGCGCCTCGATTTCATTTCAGGCAAAACCAAGAAGACGCTCAGCGCTGTCATCAAAAGCCAATCGGTCCCCGCTAAGCGCTGACCCCCGTGCGGCACGCACCCACGCTTCTAAATAACCCAGTTGAATGATAGGAATAGCAGCGACGTCGTGCGGGGCATGAACACCATGGAGGCCCCGTCATCAGATTTCGGAAACCGGGTAAAGGAGCGCTCCGGGCACCGACAGACCGGCTCCCCACATGATCCACACTCCGGCATGGGCTCCCCTGCTCAAGCGGGCCACGCTTATCCTGGGTCTCTGCCTGCCCGCGTTCACGACGTCGGCCACCGACCTGTCCACGGCTGACCGGCACGGTCTGGCGAAAATTGCCCCACAGGGGCGCTGGATCAACCAGACTGAGCTGCGCCTCAGTGGGTTCGATCACTGGTACAACAACCAAGGCGACCGTGAGCGTCTGGGGGCCGATTACGATGGCCTTGCCCTGGATGCGGGCGTGTTTCCGATCCTCGGCCTGCTCGGTCCCGGTGCCAGCCTCGGCACCTCCTCCCTGGAACAATCCGTGCGGGTCGAACGCCTGGAGATCAGTCTGGGGTACGGGGTCACACGGGATCTGACCGCAGGCTTCATTCTGCCCCTGGGGCATGTGTGCTCGGAAGTCAGTGTAAGCACCGGAGGAGCCACTGTCGGCAGCAACCCGTTGTTCAACCCGAACGCCCCGATCACGGGCGGCAACTTCCCCTTCGCGCCGGCAGGTGGCCCCATCGCCCCACTCGACACAGCCGGTGCGGTGAACGTACTCACCGACCCGACCTTCGGCTTGTCCTACAAGGCCCCCGAGAAACGCTGTTATGACACCTGGGGTGACCCCACGCTGGGCGTGTTGTGGCGCGCCTGGGGTAGCGACAGCGAGACCCTGATCATCGGCGCGGGCGTACGCCTGGGTCTCGCGGAGGCAGACGACCCGGACGATCTGTTCGATGTTCCTCTTTCTGATGGCAGCACGGACGCGGTGCTACGCATCCAGCACTTCCGCGACTGGGGCGACGGCTGGGACACCTGGCTGAACTTCGAATTCAACGCCCAGTTCGAGGACAGCGTCACCCGGCGGGTGCCCACCGGGCCCACCGACCTGCTGCCCGCCGCGGCGAGCCGACGCGACCTGGATCGTGACCTGGGTGATTGGTTTCAGGCGGATGCCGAACTGGGCCGCTCCTTTGGCAACTGGCGCCTGTCGGGCACGGCGCATTTCTACCGCAAGGGCTCAGATGAGTATTCCCTGGGCCCGGTGCGCATAGCCCCCCTCGAGAAAGACACCCACCAAATCGCCAATCAATGGCGCGCCGCGATCTCCTGGTCGGGAGCCGAAGCCTACCGGGCCGGCACCCTGCCCCTGCCCCTGGCCGTGAAGCTGGAAACCCAGCAAACCCTCGGGGGCACCAACATGCCCGACATCTGGGACTGGTATCTGACCGTCAGCACCGTGTTCTGAGCCGCCATGGCCGGTCAACACAGTGGGCGCGGTCAGTCCAGACCGGCCAGATAGAGGGCCTCCACCTTCTCCCGTGCCCAGGGGGTGCGGCGCAAGAACTTGAGACATGACCGAACGGACGGCTCGTTGTGAAAGCAGCGGATGTCGATGCGTGCGGCCAGTCCCGCCCAACCATGCTGCTCGACCAGCGTGGTCAGCAGGTGCTCGAGCGTGATGCCGTGGAGAGGATTGTTACGTTGATTGCTGCCCATGTTCCGTATCGCTCAAACTGAAGTCGCCGGACCCTGATCCGGCAATGGACCTGTCGGCGGCATCGATGGTGAAACCGCCCCGTCCCCTATCGCCCGATCGTCTCCGCGCGCCATTTTGTCCGCGCTGAGCGGGAGCGACGCCGGGTAATCCCGCAAGGGATCGCAATCTACGCCTTTTCACCCCGCCGTGGGGCACTCGCCAGACACCCCCCTCCCCAGAACTGGGTACGCGCGTGGTGCCCCGGCTCCCTAACGTGATGCCCGTAGCCACCCGGGAGTCACCTCATGATCTTTGCCCGCCAGATCCGGTCGCGGCTGCCTGAACCCCATGCGGGCAAAGGCGGCCTTACGCCCATTCCGACCCACCCGGCCCGCGCCGATCACCAACCGGATCCGCGGCCGACGATCACGGCTCCGTGACCGGGTAAGCAGCGCCATGACACATCACAGCCCCGTCGCGAAGCTTCGGCGCGCGACACCCTCATCCAAGGTCCGCGTCATCGCCCCACCATTGAGCGCGCTGCTGGCAACACTCGCGCTCTGCACACCCGCGACCGCCTCTGATCCAGCACGCAACGTCGCCGCGGACGGCGCGACCACGCGTGATACCGGTACCTGGATCAAGCCTGACTCCGCCTTTTCGGTGCGCATCGCTGATACCGCCTTCGAGCTCTCGACGCTGCGGGTCATGATTGGCAATACCGACTACACGGCCCTGTTCCGACAACAGGCCCCGGGCGTGCTCGACTTCCGGCCGGGCGTGCTCAACCTGCCCGCGGGCATCAACGAGCTTCGTGTCATCGCGGGCTCAGCGGCCGCCGAGGAAGTACTGCACAGCGAGCAACTGCGGGTCCTCACCGCCTCCGGTTTCGAGGATGCCGAGTTCGAACCCCGCCTGTCGCTGCAGTTCAAGAGCCAATTCGACCAGAACACCGCCGGCAGCGCACCCGCGCCGGAGCGCCCCACCTTCGAGGACCTGGACATGACCGCTGGCTGGAGCAGCCGCCATACACGCGGCGACTGGTCACTGACCAGCGAAGGCAATATCCAGGGCTTCAGCGATGAACAGAACGCTTTGCGCTTCGCCGAGCTCGGCGGCGATGCCCCACGCATCGATCTGGCCGACTACCGCATGGGCCTGAGCAACGTTGCCGGTGACGGCGAGGGCTCAGCAGTGGCCCTGGGGCACATCAGCTACGGCGGCAATGCCCTGATACTGGACAACGCCGCCACGCGCGGGATCAGGGGCCGTCACCGCCTCAGCGAGCGGTTCGATATATCCGCCGCCACCATGAACGGCACCAGCATTGTGGGTTGGGACAATCCTTTTGGTCTGGACCACCAGGAACACAGCATCACGGGCATCACCGCCGGCATGGAAGCCTTGCCATCACGCCCCGGTGCCCTGCGCCTGGAACTGCTCTACATGGAAGCCTCCATCCGCAATGAATCCAACTTCGATACCGGCGAAGTCACCGACGCCGAGAAGAACGACGGTTGGGGCTACACGCTGATGGGTGAAAGCGAGAGCGGTCGCCTGCGCGGCGCGTACACCTGGGCGAGCAGTCGCTACACGAACCCGGAGGATCCGTTTCTCGACCAGGGTTTCGGCTCGCGGGACGTGATCACGACCACCAACGAGGCCAAGCGCCTCAGCCTTCAATACGACGTGCTGGCGGGCTGGACGGCGGACGGTTTCGAGGCCTGGCCGCTGAACCTGACCCTGGACTACCAGTACGACCGCGCCGATCCACTGTTCCAGGCCGTGAGCACCAGCGCCCAGCCGGACCAGGAGATATCGGCCCTGCGCGCCAGTGCGGCCCTGGGCCCGATCAGCGCGGTCGCCGGGCGGACGGATTCGGAGGACAACCTGGACAACCTGCCCAGCATTCTCAAGACGGGGACGGACATCAGCACCGCTGGACTGACCCTTCCCCTGCGGACCCTGGTCGCGAGCGTTCGTGAGTCGGGCGAACCGGGCCCGTTCTGGCTTCCCGACCTGAGCGTCAATTACAGCGAAACGCACCAGCGCGGTCTCAATCAACCCATCGACTTCGCCAACGGCCACGTGCCGGACCAGTTCAATACGCAGTGGTCCTATGGAGCCACCTGGAACGCGGAGCGCTGGGGCTTCACGGCCAACTACAACGTGGGCGACCAGGACAACCGCCAACCCGGTCGCGAGCTGTCCGACTTCAGCAACCGCACCCTCGACCTGAGCGTCAACGTCCGCCCCACCGACACCCTGGACATCACCCTCAGTCATGCCATGGGCGATCAGCGCGACGATGAACGCAATCTCAACAGTTTCTCCCATGGTTGGGGGCTGGCGCTGAACTGGGCCTTCGCCGATCGCTGGAACTTCAGCGGCACCTACAACCTCAACGAAACGGACGATTCCCAGGATCTGAGCGCGGGCCGGGATTTCTCCGCGACGTCGCAGCTCAGTCACGATTTCGTCGTACCGGCATTCGGCGAATCCCTGCCGGGGCAGTTCTTCCTCACGCACAGCCTGACGCGCAACCGCAGCGAGGAGAAAGCCTTCGGATTCTCCGACCAGGGCCACGCCTGGACCCTGCAACTTGGCATCAGCCTGACGGTGTTCTGAACATGAACAGCCCCCCCATCACCCGGTTCGCGCAGGCGCGCCGAGCCGCCACCCTGGCGCTCACCGCCCTGCTGGTCATACCCGGCACCGGCCAGGCCGTGACCGACGTCAACCCCAACGGCGTCAACGTGCGCTCCAGCGGGGCTTCCACGGTGTTTCTGACCTTCCAGAACGTGGGCGCCAACGAAACCAGCAGCGACGCCTTCTGGTGCGGCCAACTCAATGCCACCGGGCAGGCGTCGCGTGTCACCGCGACCGACCCCTGTGTTCCGGGGACTGTCTTCGGCCGTCTGCCGCGCGCACTCGACCAGGCACAACGCAGTGGGACCGGAGGGGTGAGCAACCTTACGGACATCATGACCATCCCCGCCTCGGTCGCCCGTCGGGCCTACCAGGATGCAGCCGCTGGCGGCAACGGAACGTTCTTCTACGTGCGTCGCTTCGACCGGCCGGGGGGGCGCACCTTCGTGCGGGTGACCTGCCGCATGGCGGGCGGCGGCGCACGCGCGCCCCTGGCGTTGACCCGCGTGGAACTGAACTTCGAGACGAACGATGGCAAACAGGCCATTGCACGCCTTCCCCGTGGAGCGTTGGCCCCCCAACTGGAGGCGCGGATTCAATTCAACGGCAGCGGCCGACTCAAGGGACGCTGGGAAATCGTCCGCCCCGCCGACAACACACCCACCCCTGGCGACCTGCTGACCGAGGCATCATTACCCATCGAGGATCGGGCCCGGCAGCAGCGCTGGCCCACCCTGGGACGCTTCGACCTGTTTCTTCCCCCCACGGGTCGCGCCACCATTCCAGGGCCTGACCCCGCCACACTGCCCACCGACAGTGACGGCGTACACCTGGTGCTGCTGCGCATCGAAGCCAGTACGGACAAGGAAGGTGACTCCAATACGGTCAGCGGGGTGGTAAGCAGCGGTGGGGTGGCCGGCTTCCCCATGCCGGTGCTTCGCTACGTGGTCGGCCACGCGGACCACGGCACCGACACGCTTTACCTGCTCAGCCCGGATGAGGGCTCCAGCATCGCCGATGCCTCGCGCACCGAATTCCGCTGGACCGGCCTCGGCGAAGCGCGCTACTACCTGCTCGAGATCGAAAGCCCGCAGTCCACGGGATACCAGGCCATCATCCACGCAGACCGCACGACCTATCCGGCCAATGAGCAGCTCATGGAGGCCATCGGACCTACCTACCGTTGGCGGGTTTCGGCGCTGGACGCAGCCGGACAGGCCCTCACCCGCACCCCGTGGCGGAACGGAACCCGGCAAAGCCCATGAAAACATCCGTCCCTTACCCTGAACCGCACCATGGCGGCCATCCGAACCCGCTCCCACGCCTGCTCGCGATGCTCGTTCTGGTCGTACCCCTGATGTGCGGCGCGCAGGACCCATCCGGCATCTCCATCGAGCCGGGACGTCTCTACGAAGGGCCCCAGCGGCTGTTCGCGCCCGCCTACGGCACGGGTTTCGATCTTCCTTCCGGATGGCGGGGTCTGCACCCCCCGGGCGCGGAGATGTTCCTCATGGAGCGCCCGGGTAAAGCGGGGCTTCTGGTCATACTCGGGGCCGGCGGCAGTGACGCGGAAATCACCCGGGCACTGGCCGGAAATATCCCCCTCGACGCCCAGACCGTCCTGTCACCGATAGGGCCAACCGAGACCACGGAGGGCGTTCACAGCAATCGCTTTGACGTTCAGGGCAACGCCTCGCTGGTCGGCTTCGGTATCGCGAAGCTGTTCGATTCCGGTGTCGGTATCGGCGTGCTCAGCGTTGGCCCCGGCAAGGACACTGAATTGGAGACCGCCGCCCGCACCGTGTTCAACAGCCTCGGCTATGAAAAACCCAGCGGCCCGACGCTCGCCGACGGCACGCTCTGGTCCGATTACCTCGCGGGCAAGAAGCTGGAATACCTGGTCTCCGATGGGGGCCGCCGCCACGACATCATGCGCCTGTGTCGCGACGGTTCGGTATTTCGCCGCAACAGTGGCTCATCCTTCGGTGGCCTGGGCGTGGGCACGGCCGCGTCCCAGGCGGGCGGCCGCTGGCAGGTGGAAGGCTTCGGCGGCCAGGCCACCCTGCACATCCAACTGCACAACGGTGACAGCGCCCGCTGGCGGCTTTCACGTCCCGGTGGAAAGCTGCATCTCGATGGGCAGCGCTGGTTCATCACCCGGGGCGATTGCTGAGCACGCCGGACATCGAAACCGGGCCATATGCCTAGGCCAGTGCTTTCTGCCAGAACAGGGCAATACCCGCTTCCGGGTCGAGCTGGTAATCCGCGAAACCGAAGCGCTGATACGCCACTTTCGCCACCGTGTTGTTGCTGAGCACCTCAAGGGTGAGTTTGCAGCAGCCGCGTGCACGGGCCTCCGCTTCCACGCGTTCAAGCATCAGGGTACTGACGCCCCGGCCCCGAAACGGCTCACGCACCACCACATCGTGGATATTCACCAGGGGTCGCGCACGGAACGTGCTGAACCCCTCGAAGCAGTTCACCAGCCCCACCGGCTCATCGGCGACGAAGGCCAGCACGGTAAAGGCACCGGGACGGCGCGCCAGTTCACCGACCAGGCGCGCCAATACCCCGGCCTCCAGGGCTTCGCCTCCGCCCATGGGGTCGCGGGCGTACTCATCCAGCAGGGCGGGAATGGCCGCCTGGTGTCGCGGGTCCTGGTAGTCGGCGAGGACGATCGTGGCGGGCTCGTTCATGGGACGGGTCGGTGCTTGGCGAGGCGGGCGATAACAATGCCGCAAAGCGATACGTCGCGCATCGCCGGGCGGTGGGGCCACGCCCTTCCATTCGCGGTGCACGGGCTTGGGCACACGCGTTCACTCAGCGCCCCGTGCCGATGTCAGGGATCGCGACACAGCGCGTCGGCCACGAGGCGAGCAGCCGCGTCATGGCCCTGCGCATTCCAATGCCCCGTGCCCGACGCACCATCCAGACCATGGAAGAAAGCACCTTCGCGCCGCGCCCGTTCGGACAGGGCCGGGGCGAGCGCGAGATAGCGGATCCCCAGTTCATCGGCTGTGCGACTCAACCACCACTCGGGATAAAACAGGTCGGGGACCGCCAATCGCCGGGCCAGGGCATCCGGCCCGCGCCGATCCGGATGCACCTGCACACCACTGCTCACGCTCACCAGGCGCAGCGATGCCCCCTGGCGCCTGCTTTCGCGATCGAGGCGCCGCAGCAACTCGGCAGTAGCAGCCCAGGCCTGTCGCCACTGCGGGTCACGCGGTGGTGCATAGACCCGCGCATCGATTCCCGGCTCCCAGTACCAGCGTGCCTGCTCGCCCCCGCGCATCCCCATGACCGTGTGCAGGTCCAGCAGGTAGGACACGGCCTGTATGAGACGCGAGTGCGGGACGAGATCACGGTAGAGCCGTCCGGCGACGCCGATTCGACGGGTGTAGGACGGATGTTCGCGAAAGCCGTAGTCCATCACCCAACCGTCCTCCGTAGGGAGCAGGTAGGGCCGCACGGGATCGGGATTGAGATCCGGATGGTTCTCCGCCACATCGTTGCCGACGAAGAAGGCGAGCAGGACCTCATCGGCCCCATGCGCGGGAACCTCCCGACGCAGGGTTTCCAGGGCCTGGGCGGTGCTGTAACCGCTCACTGCAAAGTTGAGCACCTCCACCTCACCCCCACGGTATCCGCAGGCGCGCAAACGCCCCTCCAGTACACGCCACCAGGTGCGCTCCACGGGCACCTGCACGGCCTCGGTGAACGAATCGCCCAGCACCGCGATGCGGTGCACACCCTCGGCCTTGGCAGTCCATTCACGATCACGGAAGCCGACGCTGTTGATGCGGACCCAGGCGTCGCCCTCCGCCATCTGGCGCGCGCTGACACCGGCCATGGGCTTGAAGCCGCGATACGGGTCGGGCGTGCGGGAGAAGGCCCAATAGTTGGAGAAACCGATCAGGCGCAGGCCCAGCTCCAAGCCAACCACCACGAGGCTGAGCCAGACGGCAAGCAACCT
>JBMYTL010000053.1:0-18109 GCA_049604295.1 Gammaproteobacteria bacterium | reverse complement strand
ATCGATGTGCTTGAAGGGGTTGGCGGTGATCCGACCGAGCTGGCGCGCGGTGGGATCCCCCAGTTTGTTGGCGGCCCAGCCATGGGCGGCCTCGTGCAGGGTGATGGCCAGGATGCCCGGCACGGCGAACAGCGCGATCTTTATGAGCGTCGAGTTGAGATCGAAATCGTCCATGGTCGCCGCCTATTCGAAGGGCGCGGGGTCACCCACGCCATGGCGCAGCACCCGGGGCAGGTCGTCATCGCTGAAATCCACCACCGTGGTCGGTTCGAAACCGCAGAAGCCGCCGTCGATGACCAGGTCCACATCGTGCTCCAGGGTCTGGCGGATCTCCCAGGGGTCGCTCATGGGCATGTCATCTCCCGGGACGTAGAGCGTGGTGCTCATCAAGGGCTCATCCAGTTCGGCCAGCAGGGCCTGGGTGGTCGGATGATCGGGCACCCGCAGGCCGATGGTCTTGCGCTTCTCGTGCATCAGGCGCTTCGGCACCTCACCTGTGGCGCGCAGGATGAAGGTGTAGGCACCGGGCGTGGCGCTCTTGAGCAGGCGGAAAGTGGTGTTATCCACCCGCGCGTAGGTGGACAGCTCCTTGAGGTCGCGCACCACCAGGGTGAAGTTGTGGTCCTTGTCCGCCTTGCGGATACGACGGATGCGCTCCATGGCCCGCTTGTCACCCAACTGACAGCCCAGGGCGTAGCAGGAGTCGGTGGGATAGGCGATCACCCCGCCCCCGCGGACGATATCGGCGGCCTGACGCACCAGCCGTGCCTGGGGGTTGTCCGGATGGATGGCGAAGTATTGGCTCATGGGGCGTGACGTGAGGTGGGTGGAAGGTGAGTCGTGTGGCGGTCCGTCGCTCAAGCGGCGGGCAGCAGATCCCAGACCGGTGGAAGATCCGCAGGCAACGGGCGCAAACGACCCAGTTCCACCCAGGGGTTCTCCGGACCGTGGTAATCGGAGCCGCAAGAGGCATGCAGCCCGTTGTTACGCACATGTACGGCCATGTTGATCACGTCTTGCGCGGAATGACTGCCGGAGACCACCTCCATGGCCTGGCCGCCGCATTCCCTGAACGCGCCCACCAGGGCACGCAGTTTCGTGGCGGTGAGATTGTAACGGGCCGGGTGCGCGATCACGGCCACCCCACCCGCTCCGGTGATCCAGCCCACGGCCTGTTCCAGGTCCGCCCAGTGGCCGGAGACGAAGGCCTTCTTGCCGTTGAGCAGGTATTTGCGGATCGCCGTGCCGTAATCCTCGGCCAAGCCCTCTTGGGCCAACAGGCGCGCGAAATGGGTACGCGCGATGAGCCCGCCCGGAGCCAGGGCGCGGGCCTTGTTCAGGGCGTCGTCCACGCCCAGCTTTTCGACTTTCTCCGCCATGCGGATCGCGCGCGTCTCCCGGGTCTCACGAATGCCCACCAGTCCCTCGCGCAGGGGGGCATGGTCCGGGTCCAGACCGAGGCCAACGATATGCACCGTGCGCCCGCCCCAGGTCACCGAGATCTCGATACCGTTGAGCAGGCGAAGCTCTTCGCCAGCGGCGGCCCGCGCCTCCTCAAGCCCGCACGTGCTGTCGTGATCGGTCAGGGCCAACACGTCCACACCCTGGCCGATGGCATGACGCACCAGTTCCGTGGGGCTGAGGGTCCCGTCGGAGGCGGTCGAGTGACAGTGCAGGTCGTGGATCATTGCGGGAAAAGTCAGTGGCCTTACTGCTTGATCTGGTGCATTTCGGCGCACAGCGGGCTGCGCTTGTTCACCATCATGCGGTACATCATGGGCAGTTCCGGCACCACCGAATCCCTGACCTCGTCCATGGCCAACAGGCGGTCACTGAGGGCAGCGAGTTTGGGCAGTTCGGCGCGGTCAAAGACGGGAACATGCTCGCCGAGGATGGAAAGCCGCATCAGCAGCGGCGCGGTGGAGAAGTCGATCAGGGCCGGGGCATCGCCGTTGAAGAAGGGGCCCTGGATCTGCTCCTCGAACAGTTCCAGCTTGTCCACCAACGCGGCCTTGGCGCGCTTGTACGCCGGTTCATCCTGGGCCCCGGTCAGTTCGAACAGGTCGCCCAGACAGGCGGAACCGAGCTCGGTCCAGGACTTGTTCATGGCCCGCTGAAGCGGGTCGGCGGGCTGCACGGGGGCGGCTGCGATGGAATCCAGGTACTCCGCAATCACCGCCGACTCGAACATGTTGTGCTCACCGTCCACACGCAGCACGGGCACCTTCTCCATGGGCGATACCTCGTGGAACCACTCCGGCGGCTCATCAAGGTTGATGTAGGTGATGTCGTAATCCATACCGTGGTGCTTGAGGGTGATCACGGCACGCTGCACGAAGGGGCAAAGCTTGAAGCTGACGAGTTCCAGACTCATGGGGCCTCCTGAAAAGGGCTAAGAGTGGAAAGTGGTACGGGGCTGGGCCATTTCACGGGCAAGGCCACCGGGGCTGGAGCGCTGGCGTCTCCCGGGCGAATTGAACGCCCTGGGTCGGGGGATGCGCGAGGGGCGCAAATGGTAGGATGAACACCTCGTACGAACCAGTGTCCCCGAGCAGGAAAACACGCAATGAAACCCGCCTGGAAAGACTTTCTGACGCACAACGGTGCGGAGATCGAGGACTACAGCGTCACCACCTTCGGCAATCCCGAGCGCGAACTTCGCGCCGCCGTGGGCGGGAACGTGATCTGTGACCTGTCCCAGTACGGCCTTATCTCCGCCGTGGGGGATGACGTCACCACCTTCCTTCAAGGCCAGCTCACAAACGACGTGTCCGCCGTCTCCGAAACACACAGCCAATTGGCCGGTTACTGCACCCACAAGGGGCGCATGCTGGCCAACTTCCGCCTGTTCCGAAACGGCGACATGACCTACCTGCGCTTACCGCGCGAACTTGTCGAGACGGCCCTGGCGCGCTTGCGCATGTTCGTGCTCAGGTCAGATGTCACCCTGGAAGACGCCAACGACGCCCTGGTGCGCGTGGGCCTGGTAGGCCCCGATGCGGAGGCCGAACTGACGGCAGCCCTGGGAGACGCGCCCGAAGAGGTGGGCGACGGCGTCTCCACCCCGAATATCCAGGCCATTCGGGTACCCGGCACGGAAGGCCGCCCGCGCTATGAAATCTACGGCGAACTCGACGCCATGACCCGCCTGTGGGAGAAGCTCAATGTGAACTGCGCGCCGGTAGGCTCGGAGGCATGGCGCCTGTGGGAGGTTCTGTCGGGCACGCCCACGGTGTACGAGGCCACCAGCGAGGCCTTCGTACCCCAGATGGCCAACATGGGGCTGTTGGACGGCATCAGCTTCAACAAGGGCTGCTACACCGGCCAGGAAGTCATCGCCCGCATGGAATACCTGGGCGCCCTCAAGCGCCGTCTGTACCTCATGCGCTGTGACTCGGGCGAAGGCGCACCCGGACAGGAAGTATTCCGGTCCGACAAGGGCGGTTCCGTGGGCAAGGTGGCGGATGCGGCCCGTCATCCGGATGGCGGGCAGGCCCTGCTGGCGGTGATTCAGATCTCCGCCGAGGAGGCGGAACTGCACCTGGGCAGCCAGGATGGCCCCGAGTTGCGCATTGAGCCGCTGCCCTATGAATTCGACAGGGCGGAATCCTGATCGAAGCCCGCTGATCGCAACCCCGCTGACCGTAAACGGGCAGACCCGGACCCACCTGAATGGGCCCGGCCTGATAAAGCGGATCGTCCCGTAATACGGGCGAACCTCCTCCCACAGCGTGCCCCGCCGCCGGTGTTCCATGCCCAAAACCCTCGTCCTGGCGTCCACCTCGCCCTTTCGTCGCTCCATCCTTGAGAAGCTCGGCTATCCCTTTGAGACCTTTGCCCCGGCGGTCGACGAGAGCCGCCGCGCGGATGAGGATGCGGATGCCCTTGTCGCCCGCCTTGCCGAGGCAAAAGCCCGCGCCGCCACCGCTCAGTTCGACAATGCCCTGGTCATCGGCTCCGATCAGGTCGCGGTCATCGACGGACGCATCCTCGGCAAGCCCCATGACCACGAACGCGCTCTGGGCCAGCTGCGCGCCGCCAGTGGCAAGCGGGTCACCTTCAAGACCGGGCTGTGCGTGTTCAACACCGCCACCGACCAGGCGGAAACCATCGTTGCGCCCTTCGACGTCCAGTTCCGCGTACTGAGTGATGCGGAGATCGACGCCTATCTGCGCCGGGAAGAGCCCTATAACGCGGCAGGCAGTTTCAAATCAGAAGCCCTGGGCATCACCCTGTTCGAGGGCCTGTACGGCGACGACCCCAACACCCTCATCGGCCTGCCGCTGATCCAGCTCAACCGCATGCTGCGGGAGCAGGGCTTGAACGTCTTGCTCGATTGAACCCGGGAACGGGCCGGTGCCTGCACACCGTCACCCACCCGGGTGTCCGTCCACGGCACCGCAACGGATGGACAGCGACCACGGGGGGCACGCCCACAGGGTTAACCGGTGCACACGGTCGGACGGCCGATCCCTGCCCTCACGACCCGCCACGGAGCCCTGGCACCGGCTCCGCCACAAGAACGGATTACAGATCTCGATCAGACCGCGCGCAGCGCGTCTCTGCTTTGGGATGGCGGCTGGGAATCAATTCGCGACGATGGTGACCTTCAGCCCCTCGAGATCACCATTAACGCCGATCTGGCAGGCCAGACGGGAGCTGCCTTCCTGGTAACCGGAGGTCTGGGTCAGCAGGCCGGTTTCGCATTCACCCATGGGCGGCAGGAAAGGCTCGTACCCGGCCTCCAGGTGCACGTGGCAGGTGGCGCATTTGCAGTTGCCGCCGCAGCGCGCCTCCATGTCGTCGAATCCGGCACCGGTAATGGCCTGCATCAGGGTATCGCCGTCGGTTGCATCGATGGTGCGGGTGTCGCCGAACACGTCGGTCACGGTGATCTGGGTCATGGTGAATCCTGTTAACGAAGTGGAAGAACGGGGTTTCGAAGAGCGGCGGGAATTCTGCCACCGATTCCGCCGGGGCTCAGCCCACGATCCGACACCGATTCAAGGGCTTCTCAGCCTCAACGTCAGCTCTTCAAAAGGCGCCAGCGCGCCTGCAGCCCGGGCAGGTCAACCTCCACGCATTCGACGCGTACCGACTGATCAAGCTCCAGCCCCTGAACATTGATGCCCGCATCCAGGGCCAGTTCGGGCACCGCGAACAAGGTGCGCTTGCCGCGCTGATCCACCACCACGGCATCCCCCTGCCAGCCGGGGTTCTGGCTCAGCCAGGCCAGTTTCCAGTGCAGGTTCGACTCGCGCTCGGCCTTGCGCAGGGTGCCGCTGACCGCGTCGGCGGCACCGACACGTTCGAGCAGGCCATCACCGGGAATACCCCGTTCTCCCTTGAGATGGGCGCGAAGCTGTTGATGGGCCACCAGGTCCAGGTAACGACGCAAGGGGCTGGTGACCTGGGAATAAAACTCAAGCCCCAGGCCGAAGTGAGGCTCAGGCCCGGCACGCAACTGGCTGGGACGAAATGCGCGACGGTAGGCGTACATCTCCGAAAGCTTTTGCGGTTGTTGAACCTGTTCGGGCGGGGGCTGGGTACTGAACGCAATGCTGATCTGGTGTTCCAGGGCGTAGCGCGCCGCGCCCTCCCCGGCCATCAGCATGGCGTCCGCAACCATTTCGCGAGATGCCAGGGCCGGCAGCGGCCGGATGCGTATCGCGCCGTCGCGGATGCGCACGCTGACCTCGGGCAGGACCAGCTTGGCCGAACCGCGCTCCCGCCGTTTGGCCCTGAACCGGTCCGTCATGGCCTTGATCGGGGCCAGGTGGGGTTCATCCAGCTGCCCGTTGGCCTCGGCATAGCTCAGGCGGGTCACGCGGATGGTGGAGATCGCCACTTCAACGTCACATACGTCGCCCTGCTCATCAAGGCGGAGTCCGAAGGACAAGGCCGGCGAGGTTTCGGCCATCCCCAGGGCCAGTTGTTCGGTAACCGCCGTGGGCAACATATGCACCGTTCCCTCCGGCAGGTATAGGTTGGCGCCACGGGCGCGGGCCTCGATGTCCGCCGTGGAATCGGGATGGACCAGGGCCGCGACATCGGCGACATGCACCCAGAGCCTGTCGCCGTCGATGCTGATGGCATCGTCCGCATCGGTGCTGCCTTCGTCGTCGATGGCATAGGCATCGAGATGCGTCAGGTCCAGACGTTTCTCATCGGGGAGCGCGGGCACCTCGGCCATGGGGTCCCGCAGAGGCACTTTGCGCCGCCTGGCCTGGGGATTGTCCATTTCCGTCCAAAGCCCCAGGCGCAGAAGGAGTTTGTGAGCCGTCTCGGGGCTTTCCGGCCGCCCGAGGGCCTTGAGGACCCGGCTGGTCGCACTGGCACCAACCGCGAGACGTTCCACATCGGAGAGCTCTTTTTCGTCTCCCTCGTGCAGTTCACCCGCTTCGATTCGTTTGAGCAGCCCCTCCCAGGCGACCTCCGCCTCGGCCTTGGCCTCGCGCTCGGCTCGGGTCGCCTCCACGGCATCGGCGCTACGCGGGGTGATGGCATCGGGATCGCCCTCGAACCAGAGTCCGTCGGCGAGCAGTTCCCAGGTGTTCCAGGCCGTACCCGGGTTGAACTCGCCGTAGATCAGCTCGGCAAGATCGGCAAGGTTGGACGTCTCCCCCTCCAGCATCTCCCAGGCCTCACCCACGTCACCGCTGCGCTCTGATAGCTCGGAGAAACCGCCCAAAGGCCCCGGATGAAGGAGTAAGACATCTTTCTCCCGCACCTTTTTTCCGGCACCACCCTCGGTCTGGATGTGAATCTTGTCACCGCTTTCGGTGACCTTGGCCGGGCGTGATTTGTAGAGCACCAGGGCGCCAGTGGGAATGGGCATGGACAATCGGAACGGTGGCGTGCGGGAGGGGGCGGGAATGTACCAGATGCGAACAACCCGCTGTCGGCAATCCGGATCAAACCCGGGCGCCCGGGCCGGTGCTACTCTGGAGCCGGACCAACACGGAGATCGCGCCGGTGGAACTGTCGGAAGCCGTACTGATCGTCGCCCTGCTGCTTCTCGTGGCCGTGGCCGCCGCGGGTCTCGGGCGCAAGCTGCCCATTCCCTTCACCGTGTTGCTGGTGATTCTGGGCGTATTGCTTGGCGAAGGGGCCCGCAACACCGAGGCGCTCGCGCCCCTCGCCCATTTCGAGCTCAGCCCGGAGCTGGTGTTCTTCGTCTTTCTCCCCGCTCTGATTTTTGAGTCCGCGCTGAACCTGGACGTGCGCCAACTGATGCGCGATATCGCGCCGGTGATGGTGTTGGCCGTCCCCGCCCTTTTGCTGTCCACGGCCATCGTGGGCTACGGCACCGCCTGGATCACCGGCCTACCCCTGGGCGTGGCCCTGCTTTTCGGGGCCCTGATATCGGCCACCGACCCGGTGGCCGTGGTCGCACTTTTCAAGGAGTTGGGGGCCCCGCTGAGGCTGACCGTCCTGGTTGAGGGTGAGTCACTGTTCAACGATGCCACCGCCATCGTCGTGTTCGGCATTCTCCTGGGCCTGGTTCAGGCCGGAACGACCCCTGATCTCGGACTGCTGTTCTGGGCAGGCTGGGAGTTCATCCGGGTCTTCCTGGGCGGCGTCCTGGTGGGCGCTCTCATCGGCCTGCTGATCGGTGAACTGGGCGCACGCCTGCACAGCAGTGTCCCGGCCCTGATCGTGCTGTCGCTGGTCATGGCCTACGGTGCCTTCGTGATCGGTGAGCACCTGCTGCATGTCTCGGGTGTGATGGCCGCCATGACCGCCGCCCTGGTGCTTAGCGGCGTGGGCCTGGCACGCATGCCCCTGGAGACAGGCCCTGCCCTGCGCGAAAGCTGGGAGGTTCTGGGTCTGGTGGGCAATGCCCTGTTGTTCCTGCTGGTGGGCCTGTCCGTTCACCCGGGCGAGATCGCCGGTTTCCTGCCCACCATCATCGCGGTATCGCTGCTGGCCCTGGCCGCGCGCGCCGCGGCCGTGTACGGGCTGACCCCGTTGGCCGCACGTCTGCTGCATATGCCGCGCATCGACACCCAGGACCGGCACATCATGTGGTGGGGCGGCCTCAAGGGCGGTCTCGCGGTGGCCATCGTGTTGAGTATCCCGGACAGCGTGGAGGCCAAGCCCATCCTGGTGAACCTGGCCGTGGGCGTCGTCCTGTTCACCCTGCTGGTCAACGCCCCGAGCATCCGCCCCCTAATGAGTCGCCTGGGTATGGACCGGCTTACCCCACGGGAGCGCGAGGGCCTGGACGAGGCCCTGGATCAGGCCGTGGGCGAAGCACACCGACTGCTCGATGATTGGCACAACACGGGGCTGCTTTCCGCCAAGGCCCGCGCCGCTTCCCTCGCCCGCATCGAGGAACGACTGGCCCACCCGGAGGATGACGGTGAGGGGGCATTGTCCTGCATCGGACCGGCCGCACGGGCGTTGGCCGCGGAAAGCTCCGAACTGGAACGTCTGCGCGCCGACCACGCCATCAGCCAGTACGTCTATTTCGATCTGCGCGCGGACCTGCGCCGCCGCATCGACCGCCTCGGGCAGGACGACGATACCCTGCCCGCCCAGAACCCCTTCAGCCGTTTTGAGTACGCGGTGATCCGACGACTGCGGGAGCGCAACTGGGCCGCCCCATTGCTTGCCGCGTACCAACGCACCCGGCTGGTGCAGCAACTGCAACGTCGCCTCGGCCGCCTGCTTATGAGCCGTGCGGCCTTGTCCTCACTGCTGCAGGACCCGTCCTGCCAGGGCGACGCCGGTGAGGCCATGGTGCGGAAGGCTCAGAACAGTGTCGATGCGGAGACCGCCAGCATGGCCGAGTTGCGCGCCGACTTCCCCGGCTTCTACCGCCGACTTGAAAGCAGTCTCATCCCACGTGCCGCGCTGACGCGCGCCGAGCGTGCCGCGGCCCACCGGCACGAACACGGTGAGGTGGGAACCAAGGTCTACAACCGGGTGTTGGACATCCTCCACGAGGCCCGACACGAACTGCCCCCGCTCATGGGGTCAAGCAGCGACGATGTGCTGGAGATGCTGCAATCGGTGGCCTTCCTCGCCGGGCTGCCCGACCCCGCACTGGACGCCCTGGCGCGTCATGCCACGGAAATGAGCTTCCTTCCCGGAGACATGGTGATCGGTGAGGGTGAGCACGGAGACGCGCTCTACCTGATACGCCGGGGAACGCTGGCGGTCACCCGCGAAGGCCAGCCCATCGGCGAACTGCTGGAGGGCGAGGCCTTCGGTGAAATGGCCCTGCTGGGCGACGCCGTACGCCAGGCCACCGTAAAAGCGGCACAGTCCTGCGTCCTGCTGCGTTTGCGCCGGGCGGATGTGCTCAAGGTCGCGGAGGCCTATCCGCAGCTGAAACAGCGCCTGGAAGCGGAGCAGGAGAGGCATAGGAGTTAGAAGTTGGCAGTTGGAACTGTGAAGGCAGCACCCTCCCACCTCCCGGCTATGTCACCAACGCGGCCGCTCCCCACTCACCCCAAATGAGGCCGCCACACCTCCTACAAACTTCGCACTTCAAACTTCTACCGTCGTTTCCCACGGCCGGTCGGCGACCCCGGGTTGATCCCTTTACCCGGCCGCTTTCCACGCGTTGCCTTGGGCGTATCCGGCAGCCCGGTGTGCTGGGTGCGGAAACTCCTGCCCTTCCCTCCCGAGCGCGCCTTGGGCGTTCCATCCTTCACCCGCTGGCCCTCGAAGCCGCCGCCGGTGCCCTTGGGCTGGTAGCTGGGCACCAGGTGTTTCTTACCGTTGCCGATCAGGTCGGCCCGGCCCATGCGCTTGAGGGCATCGCGCAGCAGGGGCCAGTTGTTCGGGTCGTGGTAGCGCAGGAAGGCCTTATGCAGGCGGCGCTGCTTCGCCCCCCGGGGGACGTAGACATCCGTGCTGTTGCGGCGGATACGGCTCAGGGGGCTCTTGCCACTGTGATACATGGCGGTGGCCATGGCCATGGGTGACGGCAGAAAGGCCTGCACCTGGTCGGCGCGGAAGCCGTTGCGCTTGAGCCACAGGGCGAGGTTCATCATGTCCTCGTCGCGGGTACCTGGGTGCGCCGCGATGAAGTACGGGATCAGGTACTGCTCCTTACCCGCCTCCTTGCTGAACTTCTCGAACATCGCCTTGAAGGCGTCGTATGTGCCCATGCCCGGCTTCATCATCTTGCTGAGCGGCCCGTCCTCGGAGTGCTCCGGGGCGATCTTCAGGTACCCCCCCACATGGTGGGTGACCAGCTCGCGCACATATTCCGGGGTCTCCACGGCCAGGTCGTAACGCAGGCCCGAGGCGATGAATATGCGCTTGATACCCGGCAGCGAACGCGCACGGCGATACAGCTTCACCAAGGGTGTCTGGTCGGTGTTGAGGTTCTTGCAGATGCTCGGGTAGACGCAGGACAGGCGTTTGCAGGTCTCCTCGATCTTTTCGTCCTTGCAGGTGAGCTGCCACATGTTGGCGGTGGGCCCGCCCAGGTCGGAGATGTTGCCGGTGAACCCGGGAACCGAGTCGCGGATGGTCTCGATCTCGCGGATCACCGAGTCCTCCGAGCGCGACTGGATGATGCGCCCCTCGTGCTCGGTAATGGAGCAGAAGGAACAGCCCCCGAAACAGCCACGCATGATGGCCACGGAGAAGCGGATCATCTCGTAGGCGGGCAGCTTCTCGCCCTGGTATGCCGGATGGGGCTGGCGGGTGAAAGGCAGGTCGTATAGGGCGTCCATCTCCTTGGTGGTGAGCGGGATGGGCGGCGGGGTCAGGAACACATCGCGCTCGCCGTGGGCCTGGATCAGGGCGCGCGCGTTCCCGGGGTTGGTCTCCTTGTGCAGGATGCGCGAGGCGTGGGCGTAGAGCACCGGGTCGCGGCGTACCTGCTCGAAGGCCGGCAGGCGGATCACCGTGGTCGCGGCATCGGCCTTGGGCGGACGTTTGAACGGCACGAGCGTCGCGCCCGCGCCACTGACCGGCTCGGCCTCACGGGCCTGCTCACAGGCGGCCGCTGTCTTGCCCCGGGTGGTGTCCTGGTAGGGGTCGATGTGCGCATCGACCGGACCGGGCTCATCGATGGTGGTGGAATCGATCTCGGTCCACCCCTCGGGTGCCCCTTTGCGCGTGAAGGCCGTGCCGCGGATGTCGGTGAGGTCCGCGACCGGCTCGCCCCGCGCGAGGCGGTGGGCGATCTCCACGATGGCCCGCTCGGCGTTGCCGAACACCAGCAGGTCGGCCTTGCTGTCCAGGAGGATGGACCGACGCACCTTGTCCTGCCAGTAGTCGTAGTGGGCGATGCGCCGCAGGCTGGCCTCTATACCGCCGATGATCACCGGAACGTCCTTGTACGCCTCTCGAACCCGTTGCGTGTACACCAGGGTGGACCGGTCCGGTCGCTTACCGCCCTCGCCCCCCGGTGTATAGGCGTCGTCGGAACGGATCTTCCGGTCCGAGGTATAGCGGTTGACCATGGAATCCATGTTCCCCGCGCTGACGCCGAAGAACAGGTTCGGCCGCCCCAGGGCCTGGAAGGGCTCGGCCGAGTTCCAGTCCGGCTGGGCAATGATGCCGACGCGGAAACCCTGGGCCTCCAGCACCCGCCCGATGATGGCCATGCCGAAACTCGGATGGTCCACGTAGGCATCGCCGCTGACGATGATGATGTCGCAGGAATCCCAGCCGAGCTCGTCCATCTCGGCCCGCGACATGGGCAACACCGGGGCCACACCGAAACGGTGGGCCCAGTATTTGCGGTAGGAAAACAGGGGAGTGGCCGATTGCATGGGGCGGATTATGCCGGTCCAGCAGTCGGGTATCGCGGCTTTGTGTGTGGGGAAGGACGCCCGCGCGGGCGAACCAGAGACCTTTTTATTGATCTCGTTTATATAAGCAATCACGCAATTTTGTCAGGGTTTGCCCAGCCCGCCGAAGCACAACACATGGGCACGCAGAGAGTCAGGCGGGTGCCATCGGAATAACAAATAACGGAGAGAACTCTCATGTCCCGCATGAATCCGGACCGAAAGACCGTGTCCGCACCACACCACCCGCGGCGGATCGTCGGCTTGGCCCTGACCGCCCTGGCGACCCTGACCCTGTTCAACGCCGCTCACGCGGCGGATGCCGCCCCACCCTCCGCCGAATCCCAACAAGCCCTCAACGCCTACGTCGCCAACCCCGGCCAGGGCAAACTGCGCCACCTCCCCTCCGAAGCCTGTGCCGGCTGCCACCAACAGATTTATCAACAATGGCGCGGCTCCATGCACGCCAACTCCACCGCTTTCAAGGACCCGATCCACGATGCCATGTACCGCAAGGTCATGGGCGACCCGGCCCAGGAAAACCTGCGCAAAAAGGGCAAGTACCCCATGTGTCTGAAGTGCCATGCGCCCACGGCCGCGCGCGACAAGAAGACCAACCTGCTGGCCAATCCCGCCTACAACGAGGGCGTGAGCTGCGTCACCTGCCACTCCGCGAAACGTTTCATCGGCGTCCATACCAAGGAGGGCAAACTCAACCTGGGCGTCAACGCCTACGAGTACGGCGAGACCCTGCAGGGCCCGTCGGGCCGCCACCTCGGCCCCCAGATGCTGGATGACCAGGGGCGCCCCAATGCGCTCACCATGCCGCCGGACCTGCGGCCGAAACAGGATGCCGCGCAGGCCATGGTCCGCGACCAGGCACCCCAGGGGGGATTCCACCCCATCGCCCTTGAAGGCAACCCCGCCCTGCTCAGGACCGCGAACGCCTGTCTGGGCTGCCATGAACAGCGCAACAACGGCAATGGCGTGCCCCTGTGCAACACCGGGGCCGAGTTCCGCCAGACCGATACAGCCACCTGCCAGCAATGCCATATGCCGGTGAACAACGGCTTCGCCGACCACTCCATGGCCGGCGGTCATGTGAAGTCCATGCTGGAGCGCGCCGTCATCGTCACCGTGCAGGCCGCGGCCGCCGACAAGGGAACCAAGGCCACGGTCAGCCTGCAAAACACCCTGCCCCACAACGCCCCCACCGGCGCCCCGTTCCGCAATATGTACGTGAAGGTCAGCGCCCTGGACGCCTCGGGCAAGGTGGTCTGGAGCAACTACCAGAAGCACCCCATCAAGGAAGACCCGAAATCCATGTTCATGCTCAAGCTGCTCGGTGACGACGGCAAACCCGCCGGCCCGTCGGTGGCCAAGAAGCTGGGCCCGGATACGCGCTTGAAGCCCCTGGAGACCCGCGTGATCGAGTACGACATCCCTGTCGCCGGAGTAAAACGGGTGCAGGCCGAATTGCACTACGACCTGCTGCTGCCGCCCCAGAAGGCCTCGCTCAAGACCGTACCGGCCGCGCTCAAGCAGCCCCAGATCATCGCCTACGGCGAAGCCCGACTCTGATCGGAGACTGACCAGGGACGGGCAACACGGCGCAGGGACGCGCCGTTGCTGATGTTGTACCCCTGGGCGGAGCCCCCCTCCGACCGGGAATCCTTTTCCCGTACGGCCTGAAAGCCTTCAGCGCACGGCCAACGCCCACGGCACACCATCACCCTGGCTTACCCGCAGCGCTTGCAGCGCACGGTAGGCCCGGTCCAGCGTCAACCGTTCCGGATCGTCCTCCCCCTCCAGACCGGCGATGGTCGGCGGTGTTGGCCGATCGCCGCAAAATGGGTCATGAGGGCGTTTGGAATGTCGTGTCGTCCGCTCGCGGGCAACCTCGAGCTGCTTTTCGTTCAGTTCCACCCCCAGCCCCGGAAGCAGACGCTCCCAAATCCCGCCTGGCAACTCGCTGTGGTTCATCAAGGCCATATCATGGGCCGCCGCATGCACATGAGCCCGGGTGAACAGGCTGATGAGAACCTGGATGGCATAGCCCTCAAGATCGGCGGGATGGACCGCGGACGGATCGACGCCCAGGGCCCCGGGTTCCACAAGCCCCGGGACCATCTGACGACCCCGCTCCCCGCGGTGGGAGGCCAGGATCTCCCCGGGGTCACGGTAGAGAAAGACGCAGGGTACGCCCGGAAAGGCGCTGCGCAGATCATCCGCCTGGGTGATATGCCAACTGTCCAGTTTGACCACCAAATGGCGCTCATCGGCATATCGACGCTGACCCAGGGCGCGGACCACGGAGCGCAGCAGATCGATTCCCTCCCCCCGCCGTCCCTCGCTCCGGCAGAGCGCCAAGGCGCGATCCACGGCGGGTGGCTCCGACATCGTGATGAAGCCGGGCAGCGTATTCAGCACCTGGGTGATCAAGGTCGAGCCGCAGCGCGAGGCGTGGAATATGAACGCCGTGGGTTCCAGGCAGTCCACAGTTTCGAACCGGCGCAGGCTTTCGATTCCGGAGTGCCGCACCCGGGCCTTATCCCGAACAGCCCGGGTCAGGGCGTCATGGAAGAACGGCTCCGAGAAACGGCGGCTCCCGAAGTCGTGCCACGTCAACTCAACGGCGCCATCCGACCAGCGGATCTCCGTGGGGTACCAGTGTTCGGCGGAGTCCATGCGTTCCATTTGCTCCTGTTGGGCTCCGTCATTGCCGTCGAGCCCGGAACCAATCACCACGCGGGCGATCCCCCCCCAGCCACCGGAGGGCGGTCCCAGGGCGGTCCCAGGGCGGTCCCGGTCCCGGTCCCGGCTCCCGGGCCCCAGCGATCGCATCACGCGACAGACCCGGCCCAGGGAAGCCTGAAAACCGGATCTCCGTCCCGAAGGCCCCGAATCAGAACCGCCGCATCCACTTGCCCGCGCTGACGCAACCGAGCGGAATCACCACCAGGGTCAGCACCGTGGACACCATGACCCCGAACAGCAGGGACACGGCCATGCCCTGGAAGATGGGGTCGGTGAGGATCACCGAGGAACCAGCCACCAGGGCCAGGGCGGTGATCATGATGGGCCGGGTACGGGCCTTGACGGCGCGCAGCACGGCCTCCTGGATATCGATGCCCTTCTCGACCTCTTCGATGGAGAAATCCACCAACAGGA
The DNA here is from genome assembly GCA_049604295.1 of Gammaproteobacteria bacterium. Taxonomy (GTDB): domain Bacteria; phylum Pseudomonadota; class Gammaproteobacteria; order JACKNK01; family JACKNK01; genus JBMYTL01. The sequence goes on along the minus strand of JBMYTL010000053.1, from coordinate 3,176 downwards.
TGGAGTTGCGCACGATGATCCCCGCCAGGGCGATGAAACCGATCATGGACGTGGCCGTGAACTCGGCGCTCATCAGCCAGTGGCCCGGCACGATCCCCAGCAGGGTCAGCGGGATGGGCGCCATGATGACGCCGGGCACCACGAAGTTGCCGAACTCCCAGACCACCAGGATGTAGATCAGCACCAGGGCCACGCCGAAGGCCGCACCCATGTCGCGGAAGGTCTCGAAGGTCACCGTCCACTCCCCGCCCCACTCGAAGGCGGACCTGCCGTCATCCGGCGGCGGGCCGAGGAACTCTCCAGAGAGGGTCACCCCATCGGGGGTTTTGTAATCCTGGAGCTTTTCCTCCATCTCCAACATGGGGTAGATGGGCGCGCCCAGGCGGCCGACGGCATCGCCGACCACGTATTCCACCGGGCGCAGGTCCTTGCTGTACAGGATCGGATCCTGCGCGACCTGTTCGAAGCGGCCCAGCTCAGCCAGGGGCACGGTCTGGCCCTGACCGTTGCTCACGGGCAGGTCGGCCAGGCGGCCCATATCGGCACGCACGGACAGCGGCGCCTCCAGGATGATCCAGGTGGGCTCCAGGTCCTTGCCCTGCTTGACGTCGCCCACGCGGTAACCGCCCATGGCCATTTCCATGGTGCGGATTATGGCGTCCACGGAGATGCCCCGACGCACGGCCTTTTCGGTATCCACCCGGAAACGCCAGACCTTGTGGGGGTTGGCCATGTAGTTGTCCACGTCGTCCAGGCTGTCCACGGTCTTGAACATGGCGGTCATATCCGTGGCGACCTGGCGACGGGTCTCGGCATCGGGGCCGTAAATCTCGGCCACCACCGTCTGCAACACGGGCGGCCCCGGCGGCATCTCCACCACGGTGACGGCGGCCGCGCCCAGGGCGGAACCGTCCTCGGCGGCCTGGGTCTTGAGGGCCTTGAGGCGATCACGGGCCTCCACGGCGATCTGGTGGGAAGAGCGCTCGCGCTCGGTCTTGTGCTTGAGCTGTACCTGCACCTCACCCTGCCAGGGTCGGCTGCGCAGGTAGTAGTGGCGCACCATGCCGTTGAAGTCGAAGGGCTTGGCGGTGCCGGAGTAGGTCTGGATGGCCGTGACCTCCGGCATCTCGCGCAGCTTCTCGGCGATCTCGCGCGTGGCGTTGGCGGTCACCGCGAGGGCCGTACCCTCGGGCATGTCCACCACCACGCTGAATTCGGGCTTGTTGTCGAAGGGCAGCATCTTCACGGCCACGGCGGTGGTCTTGAACATGAGCATGGTGCCGAAGAACAACACCACCAGACTGATCAGGAACAGCCAGCCCTTGGTGCGGCTCTCGATGAGCGGGGTGAGGATGCGGCGGAACAGCCTGTCGAGGCGCGCCTCGGCGTCGTGTTCCTTGATCTCCGCCTTGCGCAGATAGGACAGGCTGGGTTTGATCTTCATGGCCAGCCAGGGCACGAACACGAAGGCAGCGAACAGGGAAATGACCATGGCCACGGACCCCAGGGCCGGGATGGGCGCCATGTAGGGCCCCATGAGCCCGCGCACGAAGCCCATGGGCAACAGGGCCGCGACCACCGTGAAGGTGGCCAGGATGGTGGGGTTGCCCACCTCGCGCACGGCGTCGATGGCCGAGGCCTCGTCCGTCTCGCCCTTCTGCAACCAGCGCCGGTAGATGTTCTCCACCACCACGATGGCATCGTCCACCAGAATGCCGATGGAGAAGATCAGGGCGAACAGCGACACACGGTCGATGGTGTAGCCCATGATCCAGGCGCCGAACACGGTCATCAGCAGCACCACGGGTATCACCAGAGTCACCACGATGGCCGGGCGCAGTCCCAGGGCGTAAAGCACCAGGATGGTGACCGCGCCGGTGGCCACGAACAGTTTGAACATCAGTTCGTTGACCTTGTCGTTGGCGGTCTCCCCGTAGTTGCGGGTGATCTCCACGTGCACGTTGTCGGGGATCATGCGGCCCTTGAGGTTCTCCACATGGGCGAGGATGGCGTTGGCCACGGTCACACCGTTACTGCCGATCTTCTTGGCCACCGCGATGGTCACCGACGCGACGCCATCGGCCTTTGCCTCGCCTTCGTGGCCGGGGCCGGTGAAATAGGTCACCAACTCGTCCAGGGCCTCGGGGGCCATGGATACATCGGCCACGTCGCGCACGTAGACCGGATCGCCCTGGTGGGTGGCGATCATGAGTCGGCCTATGTCTTCGGCGGATTTGAGGAAACCGCCGGTGTAGACGGTCAGGTGCTGATTGCCGGATTCGGTATACCCGGTGCGGCGCTCGTTATTGGCGGTGCGGATGGTCTGGGCCACCTGTTCCATGGTCAGTCCGAAGCCACTGAGCCGTTCCGGGTTCACGGCCACGCGGATCTGGGTGCTGCGCCCACCGGCGACGAAGCCACGGCCGGTGTCGGGGATACGCTTGAGCTGCTGCAAAACGGTCAGGGACAGCCGCCGCAGGGTGGCGTCGTCCAGGTCCTCGGACCACAGCGTCAGCGTGACCACGGGCACGTCATCGATGCCGGTGGCCTTCACCAGGGGCGCTTTGACCCCGGGTGGCATGAGGTCGCCATTGGCCTGGATCTTGTCGTGGACCTTGACCAGGGAGGGGCCCAGTTCCTCGCCGACCTTGAAACGCACGGTCACCACGCCCTGCTCACGCTCCACGGCGGAGTAGACATGCTTCACGCCCGGAATCTCGGACATGATGCGCTCCAACGGTTCGATGGCGAGGCCCGCCACCTGGTCCACGGCCGCCCCCGGATAGCTGACGAAGATGTCCACCATGGGAACGGATATCTGCGGGTCCTCCTGCCGGGGCGTGGCGGCCATGCCGATGATGCCCATCACCAGCATGGCGAAGAACAGCAGCGGGGAAAGGGGCGACGAAATGAAGGCCTTGGCCATGCCGCCGGCGATACCCAGAGCAGCGGGCTTATCGGCGGATGAAGGTTCCGGGAGCGGGGAGTTCTCGATATCAGCCATGGACGGATCGGTAGAAAAAGGGGAGCGGAAATTCAGGAATCAGTGTGTCGGGCGCGGCACGGACCGGGCGGCACGCAGGCCACGCGTGGGTTTCCCCAGGGGACCTTTCAGCGCGCGCCCCAGCGACGTGAGGCCGGAACCATCGGGCCTGGCAGTGAACAGGCCCGGCTGA
>JBMYTL010000052.1:0-18223 GCA_049604295.1 Gammaproteobacteria bacterium | reverse complement strand
AAAGGCCCTTTCCTCCTCCTCGGGGGCCTGATCCGAAAAAAACCCCGTCCCGGTTCGTCCGGGGCGGGGTTTTTTTACTTGGACAGTGCCGCTGATTCGTTCTCCGCGCCCGAAACCTTCCACAGGGCGGTGATCTGCTGGGTGACCGCACGAACCAATGGCTCGGCAATCCGGTTTCGATGCACGGCGAAACCCAGTTCGATGGATAGCGGCCCATACCAGCAGCGAGTTGCCCGACCGGCCCGTTCCATGGCCTGAGCGTCGCCGTCGCGCATCAGCGACATTCCCGCACCGGCCGCGATCAGTTCACGCACGCCCTGTTCGTTGTCGACGTAGGCGACCGATTTCGGCTCCACCCCCCAATTATCGAATACCTGCCGGGCGAGGATGTAGAACGGGCAATCGGTGGATGTATGCACCCAGGGCAGGGCGGCGAGCTGCTCGGGTTTGGCGCGGCGTATCCGCTCCTGCCAGGCGGAGGGGCCGACAATGGCCATGGGGACATCGGCGAGTTTCCAGGTCTTCAGGTCCGCCGAGGTGCAGGCTCCGAAGTAGAAGCCGCCTTCCAGGCTCTGCTTACGCACGTCGGGCTGGATGGCCATGCTGTTGCTGTCCACGAATCGCAGTGCGATCCCCTCGTGCCGTTCGCGCAGGTTCTGGTGCAGCTCACCGATGCGCAGGAAGTCGTAGTCGGAATTGATGCCGAGACGGAATTCTCCCATCACCTCACCCTGGAGTGCCTGGGCCTGGTGCTTGAGCGTCTCGGCCGCATGCAGTGTCTCGGCGGCGCGTTCATAGAGTTGACGCCCCTGGGGGGTAAGCGTCATGCCCTTGGGGCCGCGGTCGAACAGTTCAACGCCCAGTTCCTCCTCCAGGGCGCGGATCTGCGCACTGATGGCGGGTTGACTGGTGAAAAGCTTCTCCGCCGCACGGGTCAGGTTGCCCTCGTCGGCGACCTTTACGAATGTGCGCAGTTGGTAGAGCTCCATGGCCGGGTCCCCTTTGTGTGTCCCGAGGCGGGTGGTGAAACAGTGGGCCGCATTCAAGCAGAGCGGGGCGGATACCGCCCATCGTGAATTCCGATACCCCCCTTCCGAAATGACGATTGGATGGCGCGCGTCCCGTCGCCCCAGACTGGTTTCCAACGCGATACCCATCGCTTCATACCCCACGGAGACCTGTCATGAATGCCCGAATCGACACGCCGATCATCTGCCACCGTCCCGCCTCCGATCTGTACCTGGCGTTGCGCCACGGCTGGGCCGGGTTTGTTTATCGTTGGAATCGTCAGCGCCATCGTCGCCGGCTGCTGGCCATGGATGATCGGCTTCTCGAGGATATCGGGCTTACCCGTACCCAGGCCCAGGCCGAGGGAATGAAGCCGTTCTGGAAGGATTGATTGCCAGCTGGACGGTGCGCCCCGGTTACCGCGCTCATATCCGGCTCCGGGCGGAAAGGATCTGAGCGCCACACGCGTTAAGCTCGCAGGGATCGAGTTATCGGGGGGACTCACGGTGAACGAACTGACCCAGCGTGCCGCCCAGCGGGCGGATCTTCCTTACATCCTCGGACTGTACGCCCAGCCGGCCATGGATGATGGGCGGGTCCTGGACGAGGAACATGCGGGTAAGATCTTCGAACGGATGCAAAGATACCCCGATTATGTGCTGTACGTCGGGGAAATGAACGGAGCGATCGTTGCCAGTCACGCCCTGTTGATCATGGACAATCTCGGCCATCGGGGCGCGCCGTCGGCCATCGTGGAAGATGTGGTGGTGGCCCCGCAATGGCAGGGCAGGGGCATTGGCCGGGCCATGATTGCCCACGCCCTGGAGATCGCGCGCGAACGGGGGTGCTACAAACTCGTGCTGTCGTCCAATCGGCGCCGACTTGCGGCCCATCGTTTCTACGAAAGGCTCGGGTTTGAGCGCCATGGCTACAGTTTCGTTATGCCCCTCAATGAGGAAAGGTCGGCGTGATCAGCCCGACTTGAGCTCGCGGTATCGGTCGATGGCCTTGCGGCGCTGGGCCTTGATCACCTGAATCTTCTGCGCAAGCTTGCGACGTTTGTCCTTGTCGTCAGTGTCCTCACGGCGTTCTTTCAGGACGCGTTCCTTGTGTTTGAGTTTCTTGACGGTCTCGCACAGGGCCTTGCGCTGCTTGTAAAGGTCCTTGTCCTCCATACCCAGCAGGGTGCCCACCTGGTCCAGCAAACGACGGGTTTTCATGAGTGTCGGCCCTCGTCCCGCGCGTCGGTGTTGTCCAACACGTCGCGCAATTCATCGGGGTTCAGATGCAACTGGTCCTGGATGTTGCCTTCCGCTTCATCCTCCGAACGATAGAGTACGCGCGCAAGATCGATCAGCTTGTGCGCCACGTCATGGGCGTAGGTGCTGTCGTTGACCAGTGATGAGGCGATCACGGGGCTGATATGGCCCGAGCGGATCAAGCGGTCGAGGGTTCCGTTGCGCAGGATATCGCCGTCTTCGAGCGTCAGTTCGATGGCATCAAGGTCGAGGACATCGGTGTCCTCACCCTGTTTACCGGCGTCGCTGACCTCTCGCAGCACCTGGGCCAAAAGCAGACGCAGGGCGTTGTACTGGGCGCGGACACCCTCGTTGTCCGACTGAAGGTGAACGACCAGGTTCTTCTGCAGGTGCTTGATGTCCTTGACCGACTCGACGATGTTCCGTGCGGCCTGCCGCAGGGCGAAAAGGCGCGCGGCCTCGTGCGCATCGGCGCTGTCCATGGCGCGGGCGATGAAGCCGAGTATCTCGCCATAGAGGTCTTTGATCTTCACCGCGTAGTAGGCATCGATATCGACCCGTTTCACCTGGTGTGGCTCATCCACCACGGAGTCCAGGTCGTCCGTCCCGCGCAAGGCCATGGGCGAAAGGTTGAGGGCGCGGGCGATCACGTCGAAGGCATTGTCGTAGAGATGCCCGATCTCTTTGCGCAGGGCCAGAACGGCGGCGCCGGGCACCTCGATGGACGCGTCGGACAGGTATCGGGGTGTGGATACCTTGCGGACCTTTTGCGGTATCAGCTTTGTCAGCACCTGCTTCAGGGGTGTGATGAGGGGCAGCATGACCAACACGCCCACCAGGTTGAAAAGGGTGTGGAATACCGCGAGCTTGAGGGTGTAGTCGGCGTCGCGGATGCCCGTGGTCAGGGCGATGTAATCAACGGCACGGATGAAGCCGGTGATGAATACCAGGGCGATCAGGCCCGTGGTCAGGTTGAAGATCAGGTGCGCGCCCGCCAGCCGCTTGCCCTGCTCGTTGGAGCCCATGGCACCGATAATGGCGGTGATGGTGGTGCCCACGTTGGCCCCGATAGCCAGTGCTATGGCGTTTTCGTACGTGATGTGGTGCGCGCTCAGGGCCGTGATGATCAGCACCAGGGTCGCGTGGCTTGATTGCATGATCACCGTGGCGATGGCCCCCACGGCGCTGAAGACCAGCAGTCCCTGGATCCCCGTCATGGCGAAGCGGGACAGGTCCAGGGTGTCGCGGAAGGCCTCGAAGCCTTCTTTCATGTAGTGAATGCCGAGGAACAGGAAACCCAATCCCGCCAACACGTAACCCAGGCCCTTGAGGTTTCGCGAGCGCTGGAAGATCAGCAGGATGCCGAACACCAGCATGGGCATGGCGTAGGCGGAGATCTTGACCTTCAGGCCCAGGCCCGCCACCAGCCAGGCACCCGTGGTGGTGCCCAGATTGGCACCGAAGATGATGCCGATGCCCGCGGTCAATCCGATCAGGCCGGTGCTCAGGAAGGAGATGGTGATGACGGAGACAAGCGAACTCGACTGCATCACCGTGGTGGAGACGATGCCGAAGCTGAGGCTTTTCCAGGTCCGGTCGGTCCCGTGGCGCAGCAGCCGCGCCAGCGTGCCCCCCGAGAAGGCCTTGAAACCTTCCTCCATGGCCAACATGCCGAACAGGAAGATGGCGACGCCCGCCGCGATCTGCTTGAAATCCGGACTCAGCCAGAAGCCGTAGCCGAGCAGGGCCAGTGTGCTGAGCAGGAGGGCGCGTTGGATCATGGTTTGAAGAGTAGCCTTGAAGCCGGGGTTCGGCCCCGGTGGCCGCTCACGGCAACATCATTCCGCGGATGGTGAAGAACAGCATGGCCGCGAGCACGCCAGAGGCGGGAACGGTGATCAGCCATGCCGCGACGATCTTCATGAGCGCTGAACGTTTCACCAACTGCTCGCGATAGACCTTGCGCAGGGATTTACGCTCCTTCTTGCTCAGATCGGCCGAGGCGGAATGGGCCTTGAGTTCGTCGAGCATGATGCGCTTTTCGATCAGATTGGCCTGGGTGAAGCGCTCCAGAAATTCCTCGACCTCTTTCTGGTCCTTGCCCTGATGGTGATCTTCGATCTCGTTGATCATCTTCTGGTAGCTGGCCTTGAGGTATTCGCGCAGGAAGCCCACGCCGAACACGGCGCCCACCGCGATGTGGGTGGATGACACGGGGAGACCGAAGTGGGTGGCGATGATCACGGTGATGGCCGCGGCCATGGCGATGCAGAAGGCCCGCATCTGGTCGAGCTCGGTGATCTCACTGCCCACGGTGCGGATCAGTTTGGGCCCATACAGCGCGAGGCCGATGGCGATACCCACGGCCCCGATCATCATCACCCAGAGGGGAATGCTGGCTTTGGTGGAAATACCGCCATGCACGATGGCGTCCGCCACCGCCGCCAGCGGACCGACGGCATTGGCGACATCGTTGGCGCCGTGGGCGAAGCTGAGCAGGGCGGCGGCGAAGATCAGCGGCATCGTGAACAGCTTGTTGATGCTGGCCTTGTCGTTGCTCAGCGCGTTGGCGGCCCGGCGGACCAGCGGGGCAACGATGAAATAGATCGCCACCGCGATAGCCAGGCCGATGAGCAGCGCATAGCCGATTTCGATCTTGACCAGCTTCTTCAGGCCCTTGAGTACCAGGTAGGTGCCGAAGGCCCAGGCCATGATGGCGACCAATATGGGCACCATCTTCTTGCCCGCTTCGAGCATTTCCGTCTTGTAGGTGATGGTCCGCTTGATCAGGTACAGAAACAGGGCGGCGATGATCCCGCCCAGCACCGGAGAGATGACCCAACTGGCTGCGATGGCACCCATCTTGGGCCAGTTGGCGATACCTGCGCCGCCCGCCGCGATGCCCGCGCCCAGTACACCGCCCACGATGGAGTGGGTCGTGGAGACGGGCGCGCCGATTGCCGTGGCTATATTGAGCCAGACCGCACCGGCCAGGAGGGCCGCCATCATCAGCCAGATGAAGGTGTCCGTGTCACCGATGAGACCCGGGTCGATGATGCCCTTCTTGATGGTGCTGACGACCTCACCGCCTGCTATGAGCGCGCCACTGGCCTCGAAGATCGCGGCGATGAGTATGGCGCCGGTCAGCGTCAGGGCGCGTGAGCCGACCGCGGGCCCGACGTTGTTGGCCACATCGTTCGCGCCGATGTTCATGGCCATGTATCCGCCCATCATGGCGGCGATCACCAGCATGTAGTGATCGCCGTACTCCATGCCCGTCATGAACATGATGCCCACGATGAACAGTAAGGCGATGCCGAGGCGGAACATCTCCCACTGTCCGCGTTGCGTGGCGTGTTCGATTTCCAGCAGGTTCTCGAGCTTCAAGAGGGTGCCCCGGTTATGGTGGGTTCAGACGCGCCAAACCCATCCAGGTTGTCATGAAACTGTAACCGTACTGTCATGTTTCGTTCGGCCGCAATCCCGGTGGCGGCTTAATTTCCAGGCGCGTTGATCCCACTCAGGTATGGGCCCGGGTAGGTGGCCAGGCGCGTTGGTCGAACGGTGGGCATGGGCGCGGCGGGTACACACCATTGCGGGCCGCGCGAAATCCGCGTGTCAATCGTGGGGCGATGCGCTGCTGTTGCCCCGGATCATCGTCAGGGTGAAGTGAAAGGTGCTGCCGGCGCCGGGTTCACTGTCCACATCGATATGCCCGCCCATCAGTTCCACCAGGTTCTTGCAGATGACCAGGCCGAGGCCGGTGCCGCCGTAGCGGCGGGTGGTGGAGTTGTCCGCCTGGGTGAATGGCTGGAACAGCATGGCGCGCTGGCTTGGCGAGATGCCGATTCCCTCGTCCTCGACCGCGAATGTCAGCTCGACGCGGTCCCGTGTCTGCTTGCCGACCGTGACCCGCAGGGTGACGGCGCCGCCCTCGTCGCTGAACTTGACCGCGTTGCTGGCGAGGTTGAGTAGCACCTGGTGAAGGCGCAGTGGATCCCCCCGCAGTGCACGCGGGGCCTCGGGGTCAAGCTCAAGAGAGACGCTGAGCAGCTTCTTGGCGGCGTTGCGGGTGATCAGCCGGATCACGTTCTGCAGCAGTTCGTCGAGTTGGAACGTGGTGTTTTCGAGCTTCAGACGTCCCGCCTCGATCTTCGAAAAATCGAGGATGTCGTTGAGTATGCCCATGAGGTTGGTGGCGGCCTGGTGCGCCGTTTCCAGGTACTCGCGTTGTACATCGTCGAGGTCACTGTCCAGGGCAAGCTCGGTCATTCCCAGCACCCCATTCATGGGGGTGCGGATCTCGTGGGACATGTTCGCCAGGAACTGGGACTTCGCGTTATTGGCGGCCTCGGCGGCCTGGCGGGCGCGTTCCAGTTCCTCGGCATGTTGGCGGATGACCAGCTTGTTCAGCAGGCCCTGCCAGTATTCCCTGTCCAGCCGTCGCACCTGCACGAACAGGTAGGCGGTATAGAGCGTCTGGGCAGCAAGCAGGCTGATCGATTCGACGGACCACAGGCCCACCAATGCGATGGCGGCCGGTAGAAACAATGCCACGATGAAGGGGCGGGACAGGCTCAGCCAGTTGGAGAACCCCAGCAAGCCGCCCGTGGCGATGCCGATATTGAGAATGAGCGCGAGTAGGGCCGTCCACTGGGTGTGATAAATGAACGTTGTGACCGCGGCGAACAGCCCCCAGACCAGGGTCGTGCCCAGAACGGCCAGGGCGAAATGCTGTTCCCAGCCCTGACTCGCGCCGGGACTGACCTGGCGCAGGCGCCGGGTGACCCCTACGCGCCAGGCGGTGGCGGCGGTCATCAGGGCGAGAAACGCCACGAAGAGTTCCGGCGCCCGCGTCGCATAATCGGACACGATGCCGATGAGGCCGAAACAGATCAGGAGGATGAAGGGGCCGGGGCGTGACCGCTGCGCGATTTCCACCAGGGTCTGGTAGCGCTGCTCGTCCAACAGCCCTGAATCGAGGCGCCGTGTGCGCTCATCCAGGTGGTTTTCGATATGGACGACTTCAAACATGGGCGCTGTGGAGACCTCAGGCTGCGTTGTTCCCGCTTCGTCCATGCACTGCCGTTGGGGCGGTTGGCCCGGCGAACCGGGCTATCCAGGAGCAGGGTGGGCCGAATGCGGTGATCAGCCCGCCACGCCCAAGGATACCGCGCCATCAGCCCGCTGGGTTCGCTTTCCCCTCGGCGCTCCAGCCCATGAAGGCCCTGTAGAGGATCGGGATCACGAATAAGGTCAGTGCGGTGGAGAAGGCCAGACCCCAGACGATCGCCGTGGCGACGGGCCCCCAGAGCAGGGATTTACCGCCCAGGCCGGTGGCCAGGGAGAAAAGCCCGGCTATGGTGGTCAGCGCGGTGATGAGAATGGGGACCACGCGACGGCGGGCTGCATAAACCGTGGCATGAAGCACGCTCATGCCCGCCTCCAGACGAACATTGGCCGCCGATATGAGGACGATGGCCGAGTTTACGGCGATGCCCGCCAGGGCCACGAAGCCGTACAAGGTGAACAGGGAGAAGGGCAGATCACCCACCCACAGCCCGAGGACCACGCCGGTGAAGGCCATGGGGACGGTGGCGAGAATCATGAAGGGCTGGAAATAACTGCCGAACTGGGTGCCCAGGATCAGGTAGATCAGACCTATGCCCAGCAGGAACAGGACGTAGATGGCATCGAGGCTTTCCTGGATGTCATCGAGTTCGCCCGAGAAATCCAGGCTCACCCCCGGGTAGTCATCGCGGATGGTTTCCCAGTCCGCCTTGATACGGTCGTTGGCGCTGCGTACGTCCTGCTTGAGCTTGTCCAGTTCCGCCTCGACGGTGATGGTACGTAGGAAGTTGTAATGCCGTATTGCCCCGGAGCCCCGCTCGAATCGCGATTCGCTCAGCGCACCCAGGGTGATGGGATCACCATCGCGGGTCACCAGCGATCGCCTGAGTATTTCGTCCACGCCCGTATGGCTGCCCGCGGCCGCCTGCACGCGCACATCAAGGCTCTCGCCTTCGTGCTGCATGGAGGCCACCACCTCGCCGTCACCGAGCAGTCGCAGGGTTCGGGCCACATCAGCCGGGTTCACGCCGGCGCGGCGCGCGGCGTCCGGGTCCACCCGCAGGCTCAGTTCCATGGGGCCGGGTGATGCATCGTCGCTGATGTCGGACACGGCCGGGTTCTTGGCCAACAGGGTCTTGATCGCTTCCGCGGCGGCTTCCAGTTCCTCCAGGCGGTCACCGCGGACCTTTATCGAGATGGGTTTGCCCGTTGGCGGGCCGTCCTCGAGGGGCAGCATGTAGACCCGCACCGGTCCCGGGACTTCGTCGATGACTGAACGGACATCCTCGACAACCTCGTCAACCTCCCGCAGGGAAGGGGTCTTGGGGTTGAGGCTGACCATGATCTGGCCCAGGTGATCGCCCACCAGGGGCTCGGTCTGGGTGAACTGCTGTCCCGCGTAGCTGACCACCGAACGGGCATCGCCCGCGCGCAGGCGGGTGTGAACCCGTTCCTCAATGGCCTGGGTGATGGCGATGGTGCGGTCCACCGGGGTTCCGGCGGGCATCTCGATGTTCACGTAGAACAGGCGGTAACTCTCCAGGGCGAAGAAGTTCACGTGGACCCAGCCCTTGGCGAGTGCGGTGATAGCCAGGATAAAGGCGGCCAGGGGAATCAGCATGGCCAGCTTGGCGTGGCGCAGGGAAAACAAGAGCAGACGTGAGTAGCGCACGCGGATGGCGTGATTGAAATGCCAGTGCCAATCCTTGCGTGGGCCCTCGCTGGCGACCTTCTTGTGGCGGCTGGAGAAGGCGACGACATGAGCGGGCAGCATCCAGTAGGCCTCGGCCAGGGATATGGCCAGGGCAATGGTGACGACCATGGGCAGTACGCGCATGAATTCACCCAGGATGCCGGGCAGCAACACCAGGGGCAGAAACGCCGCCATGGTCGTCAGCACCGAGGTGGTTACCGGCGCGAACACCTCGCGCAGGGAACTGACCGAGGCGGCCACGGCATCCATGCCGCGGCCGATGCGATAGGCGATGCCTTCCACCACCACGACCGCGTCGTCCACGATCATGCCCAGTGCGATGACGGTGCCCAGCAACACGCTGGTGTTGATGGTGTTGCCGGTCTCGTACAGCACCCAGAAGGTACCGGCCAGGGTGAAAGGGATACCCAGCGTGGTGAACAGGGCGATACGGAAGCCGAGAAACACCCAGGTCGCCACCAGTACCAGGGACAGGCCCAGCAGGGCGTTGCGCTGCATGACGTCCAGGGCCTTGCGCGTGGGAACGGTCTGGTCATCCGCCAATACCAGGCGGGTTCCGGTGCGGTCGCTGAGACGGTTGCGGTCGTCAACGTAGGCGTGGATGTCCTCGACCAGATCAAGGGTGTTGACCCGCGCCTGCTTCATCACCGCCAGCATGACGGCGGGGCGGCCTGCGTAGCGCACCAGCTTGGTGGGCTTCTCGCGGCCGCGTTCCACGGTCGCCACCGAATCGAGCGTGCGCTCGCCATCCACGCCCAGCAGGGTCAGGCGGCCCAGTTCCACCGGGTCCTCGCTGGTGCCGGTATAACGCAGCGACCACTCCTGGTCGCCGATGCGGATGCGGCCGGCGGCCTGGTCGCGGAACCATGCCGCCACGCTGTCGGCGATCACGGGGGCGGGGATGCCGGCCTCGTCCAGGCGGTCCGGATCGAAATAGACCTTCAACTCCGGGTCGTGCAGGGCGGAGGCGTCCACGCGGTCGACCCCGTTCAGACGCTCCAGGTCGCGCCGTACGCGCTCAGCCTGCAGGCGCAGGTTTTCATCGTCGGACTCGGCGACGACCAGTACCGTGGCCGTTGGAAAGGCGTTGGAACTGGTGATCTCGACGATATTCGGGTCTTCCGCCGCCTCGGGCAGTTCCCCCTGCTGGGTCTGGATCTCGGCGCGCAACTGGTTCATGCGCCGGTCGAAGGTGCGCTCGTCGATCTGCTCGAAGCGCACCAGGATGTTGGACAGATTCTCGCGGCTGTAGGAGGACACGAACTTGATGTCCTGCACGTTCTCGAGGCCTTCCTCGAGGATATCCGTAATGCGCTCCTCCACATCGGTGGCCGATGCGCCGGGGTAGACGGTGAAGATATTCACCCAGTTGAAGTTGATCTCCGGGTCCTTCTCGCGCGGCATGAGCCACGCGTAGGCCGCCATGCCGATACCCAGCACCAGCAGGAAGGCCAGGTTGGCAAGCACATGGTTTTGGATCAGGCGGGCGAGCATGGCCGGGGTGGTCCTAATCGGTCGTTCCGGCCGTTGCAGTCACCACGGAGACGGCAGTGCCGTCGCTCAGGCCGTGCCGTCCCTCGGTGACGATACGGGTGTCGGGACCCAGGAAGATCGCGGCGGGACGCCCCTCGATGGCCCCTTGGGGGGCGTGAAAGCGGGCCTGGCCGTCCTCGACGATGAACAGGCCGGCACGCTTGTCTCGCTGGACCAGTAACCAGGCGGGGACGTGGGGGCGGGGGTCGGTCCAGACCAGTCGTCCGGGCGTGCCCGGGAGCGGGCTGTCCCCCGGAAAGGTACAGCGGCTTTCCCGGGCCCGTGCGCGGGCGTCGACCCGGGGCATGAGGCGGCAATGCACGACGTAAGCATCACCCAGCACCTCAAAGTGGATGTCCGACGGGTTACCCGCCAGGCTGGGGACCAGGGACAAGGGCACTTCGGCAGTTAACTCGACACCGTTGATGTCCAGCAGGCGAATCACCGGCGTGCCCGCGCTCACCACCTCGCCTTCGCTGCTGAGGCGTTCAGTCACGATGCCGTCGAACGGCGCGTTCAGGGTGCAGCGTTCGATATTGATCCGGGCCAGGGACAGTTCCGCCTCCTTCTGGGCGATCTGTGCATCCACGCGTAAGACCTCCGCGCGCCGTTGATCCACCAGCTCCTCCGATGCGCTGCTGTCCTTGATCAGCTTCTGGCCACGGGTCAGTTGCAGGCGGGCCAGTCGGCGGTCAGCCGCCAGGCCGCGCAGAACGGCTTGCAACTGGGTGGCGGCGTTCTCGTGGTCACGGCAGTCCAGGTGGGCGAGGGGGGCGCCCTGGGAAACCGCGTCCCCCACCTTGACCGGAATATCCAGAATCAGGCCCCCGATCTGGGTGCCTGCTCGTGCTTCACGCAAACTGACAGCCGTCGCCGGGGCATCCAGTTGGACGTCGATGGCCAGTTCCGAGAGCGGGCGTGCGCTGACCGTCACCGGGTCGGCGGCACCGGCGGGGTGCATTGCGACGCAGAGCATGGAAAAAAGGAGGGTGAGTCCTGGCCGTTCACGCACGATGCGGGGCCAAAGCGACGACGTGATCCGGTGCCACATGAGGCGCGGTCCCTGGGGCTGGTTGACCCACGCAGGATGCCATCGCGATGTGCCCTGGGACATGGGGGGAGCCCCCCGACGCATGGCTACACGATCAATAGTTGCAGCCTTTGTGAATTCAACAGTTTGAAACGGATGCGCTGCGCTGGGGATTTCATGGGCTGGGTATCAATTTGCTTGATCGTGCCCGTATGAAATGAATAATGGATACACACTGTGTATCCAATGTGATTCCTTATGGGCAAAACCTCCAACTACCGGATCAGAGTCGAGCCGGACCTGCATCAAGAGTTTCTAGAGGCGTGTAAAGCAGAAGATCGCCCGGCGGCCCAGGTCGTCAGGGAGTTCATGAAGGCCTATGTGTCGCGGCACCAACATTCCAACCAGGGTGACTTCTTCGATGATGCCGAGCGTGGCGCGCAAACGGGAGTCTCTGGCAATGACCGATGAGCTCAGCTGCATCGAAATCTGCGCGGGAGCGGGTGGTCAGGCCCTGGGTCTTGAGCGGGCCGGATTTGAGCCCGAGGCATTGGTGGAGATCGACGGGCCCTGTTGCAACACCCTGCGAAGTAATCGTCCGGAATGGAATGTGATCCAGGGTGATCTGAAGGATTTCAGCGCTCTTCACCATTTCGGTGTGGACCTCCTTGCCGGTGGGGTTCCATGTCCGCCGTTCTCGAAGGCGGGCAAGCAACTCGGCAGGGACGATGAGCGCGATCTGTTTCCGGAAGCGTTGCGTCTGATCGATGAATGCCGCCCACGTGCGGTGATGCTTGAGAACGTGCGCGGCTTCCTCGATTCGGTGTTCGAGGATTACCGCAATGATTTGAAGTGCCAGTTGGAGAAACTGGGCTATGTGGCGGACTGGCGATTGCTGAATGCTTCGGATTTCGGGGTTTCCCAGCTCCGTCCCCGCGTCGTTATCGTCGCCGTCGAGAAGGCATTATCGGATCGCTTTTCCTGGCCCGACCCGAGCATCCATAAGCCCCCGACCGTTGGGCAATTGCTTTACCCCCAGATGACCGCACGGGGTTGGCTTGGCGCGAAGCGTTGGATGCAACGGGCCGACGATATTGCACCGACCATTGTTGGGGGCTCCAAGAAACACGGTGGTCCGGATTTGGGTCCGACCCGGGCCAAGCGTGCCTGGGCCTCGCTCGGGGTCGATGGCATGGGTATCGCGAATGAGGCGCCGGACCGTGATTTCGTCGGTATGCCTCGATTGACCGTCGATATGGTCGCCCGCATTCAAGGCTTTCCCGCCGATTGGCACTTCTCTGGCAAGAAAACCCCGGCATACCGGCAGGTGGGCAACGCCTTCCCACCCCCGGTGGCATACGCGGTGGCGCGGGAGCTTCACTCGTGTCTGACGCGGCGACGTTCCGTCGCGGTGGCGGGCTGACGGAACGATGCCCAGCAAAATCGGCGCTAAATCGAAGCTCAGGGCCTGTTTCCTGTCGAACATCGGCCGGGTCATGGATTCCGACGAGTTGCGTAAGGCGGCGGGAATCAGTGAATGGGCTCGGCGGGTGCGCGAACTCCGTGATGAGGAGGGTTATCGGATACTTTCCCATCATGACCGAAGCGACCTGAAGCCCGGTCAGTACCTTCTCGAAGATCCGAAGCCGCGGCCCGCATTCGAGCGTGCGATATCGAAGGAAACCCGCGCTTTGGTCCTTGATCGAAATGGATTCACCTGCCAGATGTGCGGTGCCGTGGCCGGAGAGCCGCACCCCTACGATACGGGCCGTAAGACCCGGCTCCATATCGGGCACATCAAGGACAAGTCCCAAGGTGGAACGGATGACCCGGAGAACCTTCGGGCCTTGTGTTCGGTGTGCAACGAAGGTGCCGCGAATATCACGCCGGACCGGCCCACCGCCCTCAAGTTGTTGTCCCAGATTCGCCGGGCACGGGGTGCGGAACAGGAGGCTGTTTTGGAGTGGTTGGTGCGTAAGTACCCGAAAAAGGCGAAAGCATTGTTGGGACAATAGCTTCCCCCCGCTCGTGCGCTGCCGAATCGGGCCTGAGAGTCGTGCTAAACGGTGCTCAGTCGCGTCGCCAGGTCTCAAGGCGCCAGGTTTCGGGCGTCGCGCAAAGATAGTTCCCCGCCTCGTCGGACCAATCCCCCAACACGTAGCGATGTCCGGCCGGGCCATCGGACCGGGGTGGGTGCACCTTCATGCGGTGTGTATGGCCGTGAATCATGTGCTCAACCCCGGCGGCGGCGAAGCTGGTGGCCACGGCGGTGGGGTTCACGTCCATGATGTCCGTGGCCTTCACGCGTTTTTCGGATTCGCTCTTGCTGCGCAGGCCGCGCAGCACGGCCCGGCGCTCGTCCACGGGTCGTGCCAGGAAGGCGTCGCGCCATTGGGGGCTGCGCACCACGTGGCGGAAGGCCATGTAACCCGCGTCGTCGGTGCACAGGCTGTCGCCGTGCAGGAGCTGGGTGGGGGTGCCGTACAGATCGACCACGGTGGGATCGGTCAGCTCTATGAGGCCGGTGTCGCGAAAGAAAGCCGCGTCGATGAGGAAATCCCGGTTGCCGCGCATGAACCAGGCGGGTGTGCCGCCTTCGGTGAGGGTGCGCAGGGCGTCGATCACCGCCCGGTCGTGCTCATCGGCCCCGTCGTCGCCGTACCAGACCTCGAACAGGTCGCCCAGGATGTACAGGCCGTCCGCGCCCGGCGCGCGCTCGCGCAGGAAACGCAGAAACAGTTCCGTCATGGCCGGGCGCCCGGCCTCCAGGTGCAGGTCGGAGACGAACAGGGTCTCCGTCATCAGAGGACTTCGGCCTTCTCGATGATGACCTTTTCCTTGGGGGCATCGGAGCGGAACGGACCGCCGGAGCCCACCGGGCTACGGGCGATCTCGTCCACCACGTCCATGCCCTCGGTGACCTTGCCGAACACGGCGTAGCCCCAGCCGCGTGCGGTCTTGGAGCGGAAGTTGAGGAAGTCGTTGTCGCGGTGGTTGATGAAGAACTGGGCCGTGGCCGAGTGGGGGTCGCTGGTGCGGGCCATGGCAATGGTGCCGCGGTCGTTCTTCAGGCCGTTGTCGGCCTCGTTGAGGACGGGGGTCTTGGTGTCGCGCTTGGCGTAGTCGGCGTCGTAGCCGCCGCCCTGCACCATGAAGCCGGAGATCACACGATGAAAGATGGTGCCGTCGTAGTGTCCGGAACGCACATAGGCCAGGAAGTTCTCGACGCTCTTGGGCGCCTTCTCCTCGTTGAGCTCAAGGACGATGCGGCCCTTGTTCGTGGTCAGGGCCACCTGCGGGTTGGCGGCGAGGGCGGGCAGGGCGAGGGCCAGGCTGGCCAGCGCGGCCAGGGTCAGTCGGGTTGCGAAGGTCATGGCACGGAGTTCTGTCGGTTTACGTGAGGCCGCGCATGATAACGCGACGTCGGCCCGAGGACGTCGACCATCCCCTCAGGTGTTTTGTCCCCCCGGTGGGAACGGCGTCCCGCCGCGATTGGCCCAGCCGAAGAACGCGCTGCGCGCGGGGCAGATCGAGATCTGTACTCCAGTCACTTGGATGGGCCGGTGCCGGGATCTGGCTTCAGCGCTTAAACAAAGAGCGGGGCACGCATCTCGATGCACCCCGGCGAACCCGTTCCCACGGTGAGGTACTGACCGGAAGAGCATGTATCGCCCGGCGATGCAGCATCCCTCCATGGGTTCCGGTATTCTCGCGCGCCTATGTCTAGCACCCCTGATTCTTCGCCCGTTACCACCCGTTTCGCCCCCAGCCCCACGGGTCTGTTGCACGTGGGTAATGCCCGCACGGCTCTGTTCAACTGGTTGGCGGCCGGGGCTTCGGGGGGGCGCTTCATACTGCGCGTGGAAGATACCGACGCGGAGCGCAGTCGCGCGGAGCACGCCGAGGCGCTGATGCGTGACCTGCGCTGGCTGGGTCTGGACTGGCGGGAGGGGCCGGATGGTGGCGGTGGGAAAGGGCCGTACCGGCAGTCCGAGCGGGGCGCGGTCTATGACGCCCATTACGCCAAGCTCGAGGCCGATGACCGGGTCTATCCCTGTTATTGCAGCCCGGAGGAGCTGGCCTTGTCGCGCAAGGTGCAACGTTCCTCCGGCCAGGCTCCGCGCTATGCGGGTACCTGTGCCCATCTGTCCGCTGAGGATCGCGCACGCCGCGAGGCGGAGGGGCGCGTGCCGACCCTGCGTTTCCGGGTGCCCAAGGGCGAGCGGGTGGAGTTCGAAGACATGGTGCGTGGTGCCCAGGTGTTCAACAGCGATGACATTGGCGATTTCATCATCCGTAAGGCCGATGGCAGCCCGGCGTTCTTCTTCTGTAACGCAGTGGACGATGCCCTGATGGGCGTCGATCTGGTGCTGCGCGGTGAGGATCACCTGACCAACACCCCGCGCCAGATGATGATCCTCGAGGCGCTCGGGCTGCCCGTGCCGGAGTACGGGCACATTTCGCTCGTGCTGGGCGATGATGGCGCACCGTTGTCCAAGCGCAATGGCAGCCGAAGTCTCGCCGATCTGCGCGCGGAGGGCTGGTTGCCCGATGCCGTCATGAACCACCTGACCCGCCTGGGTCATACTTTCTCCGAGGAGCCGGGCTATCTGCCCGCCGCGGAGCTGGCGGCCCGATTCGATACGACCCGCCTGGTCAAGGCCCCGGCCCGCTACGACGATCACCAGCTGATCCACTGGCAGAAGGAGGCTCTGGCGGCCCTGTCGGCCGACGCGTTCGAGGCCTGGCTCGGTGATGTCATCGACCCGGTACCGGGGGATGATCGAGGCCGGTTCGCCGTCGCTATCCGCGAAAACGTCGTGCTCCCCGGCGAAGCGGCGGACTGGGTGCGGCGGATCTATGGCGACAGCCTCGACAGGGCGGAGGATGCCGCAACCATGGAGGCCGAAGCCGGTGCCGGTTTCTACCAGGCTGCCCTGGATTGCCTGGACCCGGGGCAGGAGTTCAAGACCTTCTCCAAGGCGGTGGGCAAGGCCGCTGGCGTGAAGGGCAAGGGCCTGTTCATGCCCCTGCGCGCGTCCCTCACCGGTGTACTGCATGGCCCGCAGATGGGGGACCTGTTCGCGCTGCTCGGGCCGGAGCGTGTGCGTGCCCGCCTCGAGGCTGCGTACCAGCGCTGTTCGGCCGCCTGATCCCGCCTTCAGATTCTTTTTCCCATCCCGTTTTCTTCCCCGATTCCCCCATGCTCAAGATCTTCAACAGTCTCACCCGCGAGAAAGAGGAATTCGTCCCCATCGAGCCCGGCAAGGTGCGCATGTATGTGTGCGGCATGACGGTCTACGACCTCTGCCACCTGGGCCATGCCCGGGTGATGGTGGTGTTCGACACGGTGACCCGTTACCTCCGCGCCCGTGGCTACGACGTGACCTATGTGCGCAACATCACCGATATCGATGACAAGATCATCAAGCGCGCCAATGAGAATGGCGAGCATTTCAAGGCCCTGACCGATCGTTTCATCGCTGAGATGCATGCCGACTCCGAGGCCCTGGGTGTGCTGGCCCCGGATATCGAACCGCGCGCCACCGATGCCATGGACGAGATCATCGCCATGGTCCAGACCCTGATCGCCAACGGCCACGCCTACGCGGCGGACAACGGCGATGTCATGTACGACGTGTCCACCTTCGACAACTACGGGCGCCTGTCGGGAAAGAACATCGAGGACCTGCGCGCCGGCGAGCGGATCGCCGTCAACACGGCGAAGGATGATCCCCTGGACTTCGTCCTCTGGAAATCCGCCAAACCCGACGAGCCACACTGGGACTCACCCTGGGGCCCCGGGCGACCCGGCTGGCATATCGAGTGCTCCGCCATGTCCACCACGGAACTGGGTAACCATTTCGACATCCACGGTGGTGGCATGGACCTGCAGTTCCCTCACCACGACAACGAGATCGCCCAGTCCGAGGGGGCGACCCACGAGCATTTCGTGAACTACTGGATGCACAACGGTTTCGTGCGCATCAACGACGAGAAGATGTCCAAGTCCCTGGGCAACTTCTTCACCGTGCGCGAGGTGCTCAACCAGTACCGGCCCGAGGAGGTGCGCTATTTCATCCTCACCAGCCAGTACCGCAGCCCGCTCAACTACGACACCGAGCATCTGGACAACGCGCGCGCTGCCCTGACCCGCTTCTACAACGCCTTGCGCGGGCTGCCGACGGGCGAGGCGGGTGAGACCGTAGCGGCCTACCGCGAGCGCTTCAATGCCGCCATGGACGACGACTTCAACACCCCCGAGGCCCTGGCCGTGCTGTTCGACCTGGTGCGCGAACTGAACAAGGCCAAGGAGGCGGGTGACGATGAGGCTGCCGCCCTGGGCGCGGGCTTGCGTGAACTGGGTGGCGTGTTGGGACTGCTCCAAGACGACCCCGAGGCCTATCTCCAGGCCGAAACCAGCGAGGGGCTGTCCGCGGATGAGATCGCTGGACTGATCGCGCAACGGCTCGCCGCACGGGCCAACAAGGACTGGGCCGAGGCCGACCGCATACGTGACCTGCTCAAGGAAAATGGGATCGAGATCCAGGATAGTGCGGGCGGAACGAGCTGGACGAGGGTGTAGGCACCGCGCGCCGGTAAGGCCTG
>JBMYTL010000051.1:0-18286 GCA_049604295.1 Gammaproteobacteria bacterium | reverse complement strand
TGCCCTACAGCGATCCGCGCGAGCTGCTGCGCCAGATTCTCTGGTATGGCGCGGATGTCGAGGTCATCGAGCCCTCCGACCTGCGCGCGGCCGTGGCCCGGGCCCACGAAAACGCCGCCACCCGTTACCGATAGCGCGGTCTTAGGGGAGGAGCGCCAACAACGTTCATCCGGGAAGAGTTCGCGCGCGCTTGCCGTGTCAGAACCCACCCGATCCGCCTGCTGTCAACACCATCACCCGCCATTCAATCCGGGCCAAGGACTCGCCGCCCATGGAACAACGTGAACTGCCCTTACCCTTCCCGGAACTGACCGGCGATCAGCCGCCGCTACCGGCGCGCATGATCAACGAGTACAGCTACTGTCCCCGCCTTGCCTACCTGGAGTGGGTGCAGGGCGAATGGGAGTCCTCCGGCGATACCGTGGAGGGCACGGCCAAGCACCGGCGAGTGGACAAGCCCGGCGGGAAACTTCCCGACCCGGAGGACGTCGGCGACGAAGAACGCATTCACGTGCGTTCCCTCACCCTCGAATCCACCCGCCTCGGTCTGGTCGCCAGGCTCGACCTGCTCGAGGGCGATGACGAGGACGGTGTCGTCCCGGTTGACTACAAACGTGGCAAACGCCCCCACGTGGCCAAGGGCGCTTACGAACCCGAGCGCGTTCAGCTCTGTGTCCAAGCCCTCATCCTTGAAGACCACGGCTACAGCGTGCCCCACGGCGTGCTCTATTTCGCCGAGTCGCGCGAACGGGTGCAGGTCGAGTTCGACGAGGAACTGCGTGATCTGACCCTCTCCGCCATCCACGGTCTGCGCCTCATGGCCGAGGGCCGACGCATCCCGCCCCCGCTCGACGACAGCCCCAAATGCCCGCGTTGCTCCCTGGTCGGCATCTGCCTGCCTGACGAGGTCAACTTCCTACGCAAGGGCGGCGTCAGTCCCCGGCCCATGAGCGTGCGCCGCGACGAGGCCATGCCCGTCTACGTCCAGGCCTACCACGCCAAGGTCGCCAAAAAGGGAGAGAACCTGGAGATCAGTGTCGAGGACAAGGTCGTCAGCCGCCCGCGCCTCATCGACACCTCCCAACTCGTCCTCATGGGCAACATCTACGTCACCACCCCCACCCAGCACGAACTCATGAAGCGCGAGATCCCCATCTCCTGGTTCAGCTATGGCGGATGGTTCATTGGCCACAGCATCGGTGTCGGCCACAAGAACGTCGAACTGCGCACCGCCCAGTACAAGGCCAGCTTCGAAGACCAGGCCGCCCTGCAACTCGCCCGCCACTGGGTCGCCGCCAAGATCATGAACAGCCGCACCATCCTGCGCCGCAACTGGCGCGGCGACGACAAGCCCGAAAAGATTCTGCGCGCCATGAAGCAGGACGCCGCCAACGCCCGCAAAGCCGAATCCCTCGACAGCCTGCTCGGCATAGAAGGCTCCGCCGCCAGCCGCTACTTCGGCGACTTCGCCCAGCTCATCAAACCCAGCGAAGACCCCGAAACCTTCAGCTTCGACTTCAGCGGCCGCAACCGCCGCCCGCCCAAAGACCCCGTCAACGCGCTGCTCTCCTACGCCTACGCCATCCTCACCAGCACCTTCACCCAGACCCTCTCCGCCGTCGGCTTCGACCCCTATCGTGGCTATTACCACCAACCCCGGTACGGCCGTCCCGCCCTCGCGCTCGACATGATGGAACCCTTCCGCCCCATCCTCGCCGACTCCGCCGTACTCACCGCCATCAACAATGGCGAAGTACGTCCCAGCGATTTTGATCGGGCCGGAGGCGCCTTTGCTCTCAGTCGCGAAGGCCGTAAACGGTTTATCGGTGTCTTCGAGCGAAGGCTCAGCCAGGAGGTCACCCATCCCATTTTTGGTTACCGCTGCAGCTACCGCCGCCTCATCGAGATCCAATGCCGACTTCTCGGCCGTTACCTTCTTGGCGACCTCGACCAATATCCCGACTTCATCGTGCGTTAAAGCCGAAACCACACGCAGCCTGTCGCCCCGCCCGCCACCCAACCGACGCCAGGGACCCGCAATGGACGAACGCCTCTACATCGTCACCTACGACATCTCCGACCAGAAGCGCTGGCGCGCCGTATTCAAACTCATGAACGGCTACGGCGAATGGTTGCAACTATCCGTATTTCAATGCCGACTCAGCCGTAAACGCCATGCCGAACTAATCGCCACCATGGACGAAATCATCAACCATACCCACGACCACGTGCTGGTCATGGACCTCGGTCCGGCCCAAAAAGTTGAGCCCCGCGTAACCAGCCTGGGAAAGGACTTTCAGGCCGTTGCAAAGGAACCCATCATTGTCTAGCGTGGCTCCGGTGACCGGCGGAATACCCCGCCGGGCCGACGCGAGCGCTCCAGTGGTGGCCCAAACCCCGGGGACCGCTCGCAAACGTGTAGCTCTTTGAAAAATCAAAGTTTTTTACATAGCTTCCAGCCCATTCAGCTGTCTCGGCCCATACCGGAGCCCCCGATTTTGGCGACCGCTCGCAAAACAGGGTCTAAGTGCTTGATTCTCAAGGCCCGCTCAGGCGGGCTATTTCCTCGGCTTAAATGCCGAGGCCTCATTGAAGCGGTACAACCCGCCAGCAGCCCACCCTGAAACAGGTCCGATTTCCTCGGCTTAAATGCCGAGGCCTCATTGAAGCAGCGCTCGCGGGTGGTGTCGACGATCACCGCCAAATATTTCCTCGGCTTAAATGCCGAGGCCTCATTGAAGCCTCTCCAGCCTTGGTTCGCCGCACTCGGGAGTGAATGCATTTCCTCGGCTTAAATGCCGAGGCCTCATTGAAGCTCCAGCCCCTGATAGCCCGTGGCTCGGCTGTGGCCGATTTCCTCGGCCTGAATCCCGAGGTGTTATGGAAGCGCGTCGCGCTTGAATTTTTGGGCCAGCGCTCCGTAGGGGGCATGAAAGCAATCAGGTGTGGGCGCGGCGTCCCGTCGTGATTGGGTGCCGTACCGGCGATTGGCCCCGCGCTGTAGGGGGCGCCGCCTGCGCGGTTGGTCGGGCGGTGCACACGGCGCACCTTACGGCTGGTATCCGGGGGCGGAGGGACGTTTGAACGGGGTCGGGCGCTGTGTCGGCGGGACGGGCGGCTCATCACCCGGCTTCGCGCGCTTGCTCCTCGTACCGGTACCCGGCGCCGTAGACGGAGTGGATCAGTTCCTTTTCGGGCAGCAGGGCGTGGAGTTTCTTGCGTAGCTTTTTGACGTGGCTGTCGATGGTGCGGTCGGAGACGACCCGGTGGTCGTCGTAGATGCGGTCCATGAGCTGGTCGCGGGAGAAGATGCGGCCGGGGGCCTGGTGGAGGGTGTGCAGGAGGGCGAATTCGACGCTGGTCAGCTCGAGGGTCTGGCCGTTGGTGCTGACGCGCAGACTATCGGCGTCGAGGGTTAGTGTGGCGTCGACTTGCCCGGTGCTGGTGTTCGCGGTGCTCATGCGGGTGCGTCGCAGTTGCGCCTTGACGCGGGCGACCACTTCGCGGGGGCTGTAGGGCTTGCAGACGTAGTCGTCGGCGCCCAGTTCAAGGCCGAGCAGGCGGTCGATCTCCTCGACCCGGGCGGTGGCCATGATGATGGGGGCGGAACTGAAGCCGCGCACGTCGCGGCAGATGTCGAGGCCGTCGCGGCCGGGCAGCATGATGTCGAGGATGATGAGGTCGGGCTTGGCCGCGCGGATCCAGTCGACGGCGGCGTCGCCGTCGCCGATGACGTGCGGGGTGTAGCCCGCATTGGTCAGGTAGTCGGCGAGCAGTGCGGCGAGCTTGGCTTCGTCCTCGACGATGAGAACCAGGGGGGATGACCGGGTCATGGTGTGCTCCGGGCGGGCTGCAGGGGCAGTCGGATGGCGACCCACAAACCACCAAGGGGTGAGTGCGCGGCGCTGAGCGTACCGTCGTGGGCGTTGACGATGTTGTGGGCGATGGCGAGGCCCAGCCCGGCTCCACCGGAGGCCCGGTTGCGTGATGCATCGACGCGGTACAGCCGTTCGAATAAGCGGGGCAGGGCGTCGGGGGGAACGCCGGGTGTGGTGTCCTGGAAGTCGAGATGCAGGTGTTCATCGCTGACGTGCCCGCTGACCTGAAGCCGTCCGCCGGCGTCGGTGTAGGCGAGGCTGTTGCGCAGCAGGTTGCGGAACAGCTGGGACAGGCGATGGGCGTCGGCGTCCAGGGTGACGGTGCGTACGGCATCGAGTTGGGCATCGAGCATCAGGCCGGCGCTTGCGAAGCGGGGGCGGAAGGCGTCGATGTCGTCCTCCAGCAGTTCGACGGCGGCGCAGGGCGCCTTGCGGTAACTGAGGGCGCCGAGGTCGGTCATGGACAGTTCGTAGAGGTCGTCCACGAGGCGTCCCAGGCGCAGGGTGTCGGCGTGCAGGGAGTCAACTGCACGGGCGTCCATGGGGCGGATGCCGTCCTGCAGGGCTTCGAGCTCGCCGCGCAGGATGCCCAACGGGGTGCGCAGTTCGTGGGCGATGTCCGCCGCCCATTGGCGACGTGCGCCCTCGTTGCGCTCCAGGGCCTCGGCCAGGGCATTCATGTCCCCGGCCAGTCGTCCCAGTTCGTCGGAGCGCTTGAGGGGGGCGCGGGCGTCATACCGGCCCGCGGCAAGTTTGCGGGCGGTGCCACGCAGGGTTTCCAGGGGTTTGACCAGGCGGTTGGCGATGAATACGGCCAGGGCGGCGGACAGGGTGACCGCCAGCAGGGCGATGATGAGCAGGCCCTGGTTCTGGCCTTCGAGGAAGCGGATCTCGCCCAGGTCACCGAGGGCGCCGGTGCGCATGATTGCCAGGGTGCCGATGGGCCGACCGTCCAGTTCCAGGGGCAGTGTTCGGGCGGTTGTCAGCAGGTTGGCGCTGCCCCGGATGGTGCGCCCGTCGTGATCGAAGAGCATCAGCCGCAGTTCCAGCGGCAAGGGCAGGTCGGCACGGGAGCCGTCGCGCACGGCGAAAGCCGGGGGCCAATCGCCGGATCGGTCGCGCAGGGCGGGTTTGAGCCAGGGCGGTTGTGTATCCAGCCAGTGGCGGAATTCCCTGATGCGTTCACGGGGAACGTCGGAATGCCGACCCGGGAATGCGGGGATGTTCTCGCCCAGCAGCAGGCCGAGCCAGGCGCGTTTGTCCTGCTCGAGGCGCCGCCAGTTGCCCTGGTTGCGGTAATGCTCGAGCAGACGCTGGCGAATCTGTTCGGTGCGTTGGTCCTGGCGTTTGCCCACGTACTCGACAAAGCCGCGCTCCAGACTCCAGCGGGTCACGCCGAGGCTGAGCACGAGCACGACGGCCGTGCTGAACAGCAGGACGAGAAACAACTTGGTGCGGATGCCCAGGGTCATGGGGCCCCATTATGGGGCGCAAACGCGCAAGAAATGCGTATGCCGGGTCAGTGGAGGAACCGGGCAATGCACCGTGGCGGGGCCGGGGCCGGGGCCGGGGCCGGGGTCGGGGCGATGGATCCCATCCCGGAGGCATGCGGATATGTCCTGTGCACACCGCGCGCTTCTCCGGGTCGCCCCGCTGTTTCTTGCCGATGTCCCTGATTGCGCCCGCGGGGTTCGCGTAACAGGGTGGTCACCCTCATTCGGTGCTCAACGGGGAGGCGGCGATGGGGCGGGAAAATCTTCAAATAAGAACGGATCAGTGGAAGCTGCTGGTGGAAATCGAAAATTTCTGTCATTCCTGCGCGGCGCCGATTTCCGAGGGGGATGGGCGCTATTGCGAGCGCTGTCGGGATGACGCGGGAGAACTGCGCGCCTACGAGGATGTGCACGAGAATGTTGCCCGATGGCTGCTGTCCTGGCAGCCGGGGATCGGACTCGGCGTGGCATTGAAGCGGGCCGAAGACTACCTCCGCGCCATGCCGGCCTGGGCCGAACGCCGCGACTGAGCGCCGGGGCACGCGTGCCCACCGTGTGCGCACGCCTGTCGGCGTCCAGCGTAGGTGGTGAAGGCGGTTGGGGCCGATTTTCAGTGCTGTGAAGGGTGTCGCCGCAACGGCCATGCCCGGGCGGCGTGGCTTTCCGGTTCACCGCTTTGCGGTTCGCGCGTTTCTGGTCGCTGTTTCGCGAACCCGGTCCGTGACAGGCTGCTTCCATGAATAGACCCGGCCGCCCACGCGTATCAGTCCAATCCGGCGGCACGCCGCACGATCCGCGCCGAGCGCAGCCGTTAAGGTGCCGGACGCCAGCGCTATCCGGGGCGCGTTCGTGAGTCCGGCCGACCCGCCGGGAAATGGGGGCGATGCGGCCGCGAACCTGGAGTCGCTGGCGGCCGCGGATGCGGGCGTCTGGCGGTGGAGTCCGGAAGAGGCGTCCCGTCTTCCGGTCCGCTGGCCCGGCGCGGAAGCGGAGCGGGACCTGCGCCCGTCGTTGGGCGAAGAGACCTGGCGATTGGTGCAGGAGCGGCTTTCCCAGGCGGTTCTCGACGGTTCGCCGTTTCAGCTCAACCTGGTTGTCGCGGGTGAGCCGGGCCCGGGTGGAGGCGCGAGCGGACGCAGCTTGCTGTTGCGCGGTGGTCGGGTCGGTGATCCGGCGACCCGCTGCGCGGGGGTGTGCTGGTTCTCGGCGCTGGAGGCGGCGTCCGCGAACCGCGATCAGTGGGTGCCCCTCGCCAAACTCGGCCACGAACTGCGCTCGCCCCTGGCCGCGGTTCAGGCCCAGATTCGTCAGTTGCGACAGGGGCCGGAATCCGGCTCCCGCGAATCGGCCCTCGCCCGGGCGGAGGCATCGTGTCGCTACATGGGGCAGGTGATCGAGGACATGCTCACTGCCTTCCGAGCGGGTGAAACGGGCGCCCAGCGCGAGGCCGTGCCCATCGAAACCGACGCCCTGGTGTTACAGCTCTGCGCCGGGGTAGCGGCCCAGGTACGTGCCAAGGGACAGGCCATGCAGGTGGAGCGCGCGGCTGATTTTCCCGATGTGTTCCTGGCCGAAATGGTCGCCCTGCGCCGGGTGCTCGAGAACCTTCTGGACAATGCGGTGAAGTACACCCCGGAGGGGGGGGCGGTGCACCTGAGCCTGCGCGGTGAGGAGTCCGACCTGGGCGCACGCCTGGTCTTTGAGGTACGGGACACGGGGCCGGGGCTCAGCCGTGAGCAGATCGCGCGCATCTTCACGCCCTTCGAGCGTGGTGGGGCCGACAGTGCCGGGCACGGCGGACTGGGCATCGGCCTGGCCCTCAGCCAACAACTGGTGGCCGCCCTGGATGGCACGATCGAGGTGGCCAGCGAACCGGGCAGGGGCAGTCGTTTCAGCGTGTCCATCCCCGCCCGGGTTTCCGTTGCCGCGGCGGGGGGGGAAAGTTCGGAGGACGTCTCCACCGGGGCGCAGGCGGGAGCCGGGTCGGATGATGGGTCGGGTATGCGTGTACTGGTGGTCGACGATCACCGCCTGCTGTGCCGGATGACCGGGCAGGCCCTCGCGCGCCTGGGCTGTCGCGTTTCTCTGGCCAACACGGCCGCCGAGGCGCGGCGGGCCCTGGAGGACGAGGTGCCCGATCGCATCATCATGGATCTCGATCTGCCCGATCAGCCGGGGAGCGCGCTGTGCGCCGAGTTGCGCCAACGTGATGATCTGTCCGGGTGCCGGTTCGTGGCCTACAGCGGTTCGGATGAGTCATTGGGTTCCGACACCGCGCATGCCGCCGGTTTTCATGCCTTTGTGCTCAAGCCCGCCGATGCGGAGGCCCTGCTGCGGGCGTAGCCGGTGCATTTCCACCGGCACTGATGGATTTGCATCAACGGCCCGGGAGGGGGGATGGATGCGCGGGTGACGGGGTAGCGGGCGGGGCGGTTGGCGAGGCCCGTTGCCATGGGGTTCGGGTGACGGGCCACGGTGTTTGGCATGGCTGCTGCACCGGTGGGAGTGAGCAGGCGTTATCGGACCGGATCGCCCGGCTTCGGCTATCCGACCTTGGAACCCCGCCCCCGGCCTATCCGGCCCGTCGCGCCCGCAGCAACCATCCAGCAGCAACCCCGGGGGTAGCCATGGCTGACCGCGACACCCGTTCCCGTTCTGACGACCACGAAAGCACACAACGTTTCTCCGAGACCACACGCCGTTTCGTGATCTCGCGTAATGGCCCGCGTAATGACCCGGGTCATGGCCCTGCAAACCGGTCTGAACGCCATTCCGGCGGGAAGGCCCACAACGCCGATGACCGCAAGGCCAAGCGTCAAGACAGCGCGCGGACCGATGCCGACAACGATCTGGATTTCGACGTCGCTGAATGATGCCGCGCCATCCAAGCGCCATCGACACGTCTGGCGCGCGTCAGGCCCAAGGCTAATACCCCGCTAACCCCAAACCGTCCCAAGACCATGAGGTATCCATGAAGAACCGAATTCTCTCCGCCCTTGCCATCACCCTGCTCGCCCTGAGCACCGCCGCCTGTTGGGATGAGCCCGATGGCCCCTTCGAGGAGGCCGGTGAAAAGGTCGACAACGCTGTCGAGAACGCGGGCGAGGCCATCGAGGAAACCGGCGACACCATCCGCGACAAGACCCAGTAACGGGCAGGCGCCCAGCCGCCGGGACACCCGGCGGCGGGTGTCACCCAGCCCGTTCCGGGGCCACCCCGGGAGAAGATGCCGACATCACGTCGGCATTTTTTTTTGCGCTTTGGGCGCGTTGCCGCCTTGTCGCTGGGATGGCGTCGCCTCGCTCGGCCGGTTGATTTGCGGCAGCGTGATGCATATCGGCCAGAAACCGGGAGCACCGCGTCAGTGGCGCTCCCCCGCGGGACCGCCGGAGCGTGGGCGGTTTATCCCGGAAACGCCCGTTCTGACGGGCCTTCCGGGGGGTTAACAGCGCATGGGTATGCGCCTTGGCATGGCGGTTGCGTTGTTAGAGACGAGCCCAAACGAAAGGTTGAATACGATGAGTAAGCTCTATTTTCTCGCGCCCGATGTGAAAACCGCTGAAGACATTGTCGGCGCGTTGCGTGAGATCGGACTCGGCGACGACGACCTGGGTGTCATCGCGCGCAGCGAATCCATGGTCGAGGAGCTTCCCGAACCCGGGATTCAAGAGATCAGCGACGTGAAGCCCGCCATGAAGAACGGCATCGCTGTCGGTGCCGCCTCGGGTGTGCTCGCGGGCCTGGCCGCCATCGTGATTCCCGGAGGTATGGCCGTGGGCGGCCCGGCGATCTTCGCCATGGTGGTCGGCGGTGGCGCCTTCGGTGCCTGGGCCTCCAGCCTGATCGGCGTGTCCGTGCCCAACCGCGAGGTCGAGGTCTTCCAGAGCGCGATCGACAAGGGGCAGGTGCTGATGATCGTGTCCACCACCCAGGTCAGCGAGGAGACCATCAAGGGAGTGGTCGCCATGCATCACCCCGAGGTGGTGTACGGCGGCAAGGAACACTTCCTCAGCGACGCGGCGTAAGCGCCCGTACCCGGGGCGGAAAGCCCCGGGTCGAGCCCCCGCGAACACCGCTTTCCCCACTTCCTTCACCCCTGGGAGAGACCCCATGACCAGCCTTCTGGCCCTCGTGGTCCTGATTCTCGATATCTGGGCCATCATTCAGATCATCGGCAGCGCGGAGCCCGTGATGCCCAAATTGTTGTGGACCCTGCTGATTCTGTTCCTGCCGCTTATCGGGCTGATCATCTGGTGGTTTCTCGGCCCGCGCTCCGGGCGGGTGCGCACCACCTGAACGCCGCGCGCCCCTACACCCCTGCGTTTCATGCCGATCAGACCCGGCAATTTGCATCCCCGCCAACTTCAACATCCCCGCCAACTTCAAATCAGGGAGACACCATGAGTAACGACATCACCGAAAACGTACAACTGGACGCCGACGGCTTCCTTGTGGACCCCACGGAATGGTCCCAGAACGTGGCCTTCGAGCTGGCATCCAGTGCGGGAATCCGCAGCCTCAGCCCGAATCATTGGGCGGTCATCGAAAGCCTGCGCGAGCGCTACCAGGCCGGTGACCCGGACCTGCTGCCGCGTGTGGACACCCTGTGCGCTCGACTCGGCCTGGGCACCCACTGCGTATCCGATTTGTTCGGCGACCCCAAGGTGGCGTGGCAGATCGCCGGCCTGCCCAAGGCCGGTATCGACATGAGTGCCTACATGCCGACCAGTGAGTGCGCCTGATCGGCCTGCCGGGGTGTGCGCTCCGGCGGCGTTCCGGGGCCCGGGCCCCGACGCCCGTTCAAAACAAAGACCGCCGTCCCCGCTCGGGGCGGCGGCTTATTCGTGGCGTCACCATCGGGTCGCTCGGCGGCATACGTCATCCAGGCTCGCCCCGCGCAGGCTTCACGGTCTCGGTCTCGGTCTCGGTCTAGGTTCAGGGAGACAGCGGGCCCGGGGCGGACGGGGGCTCAGGCGTCCGTCAGCGCCTCGGCATCGATATGGTGTTTGTCGATGCGGTAACGCAGGGTCTGGCGGCTGACCCCGAGGCGTCGGGCGGCGCGGGTGACGTTACCGCGGTCGCGGCGTAGCGCCTCCTCGATCATGCGTCGCTCCATGTCCTCGAGGCCGACCGAGCCGTCCATGGGGATGCGCAGGCTGTCACCGTCGTCCGCTGTCCCGTCGGCGCCGCCCGCGTCCTCCTCGAGCCCCTGCTGCAGGCCCATCTGCAACCAGCGCGCTTCCAGGGTGTTGCCCCGCGACAGCAGGGCGCAGCGTTCCACCACGTTGCGCAGCTCGCGCACATTCCCCGGCCAGGTGTAGGCGCGCAGGGCCTCCCGGACCGGCTCGGGCACGGTGTCGATTTTCTCCTCGCGGCGTTCGTTGAACTCCGCCAGGAAGGCCGTGACCAGATCCTCGACGTCCTCGATGCGGTGCCCGAGGCTGGGCAGAACGATCTGGAAAACGCTCAGGCGGTGATACAGGTCGCCACGAAAGCGCTGCTCGGACACCTCGGTCTCCAGATCGCGGTTGGTGGCCGCGATGATGGTCACGTCGATGCGGATCTCGCGGTCGCCACCGACACGGCGGATGATCCTGTCCTCCACTGCCTTGAGCAGTTTGGCCTGCAGGCCCAGGGGCATTTCACCGATTTCATCCAGGAACAGGGTGCCGCCATCGGCCTGTTCGAACAGGCCCTCGCGACGGGTCTTGGCGCCGGTAAACGCACCGGCCTCGTGGCCGAACAGTTCTGATTCCAGCAACTCCTCGGGCAGGGCGGCGCAATTGACCTCCACCAACGGACCGTCGCTGCGTGGGCCGTTGTAGTGGAGAATGCGCGCCGCCAGGCCCTTGCCGGTGCCGGTGTCGCCGCGCAGCACGAGGGCGCTGAAATCGGCTTGGGCGATGCGCCTCAACATGTGGCGCGTTTCGTCGGCCCGTTCGCTTCGCCCTATGAACTGATCGACCGCGTACTTGGCCGCCTCGTTGGCGGAGGCGCGCGACAGCCTGCGTTGCGCCTTGGCACTGCGCGCCGCGCGCCTGAGGGCGAGGTCGAGACGGGTGTCATCGGCGGGTTTTTCGAGAAAGTCGTGGGCGCCCAGGTGCAGCGCGCGGACCGAGTCGGGCACGCCTCCATACGCCGTGAGGAAGATCCACTCGCCCAGCTTGCGCTGTTCCGCCCGCAGGGCCTCGAAAAGGTCCAGGCTGTTACCGTCGGGCAGGTTCATGTCCGCCAGCACCACCAGGGGCGGGGCGTCGCCGTGCTCGATCTCGCGACGTGCGGAGGCGATGTCGGCGCACAGGGTGACGTCCCAACCCTGTTTCTCGAAACGGCGCTTCATCTCGCGACCGAGCAGGGCTTCGTCCTCGATGATCAGCAGTGAATCAGCCATGGGTGTCCCGCAGGGTGAGGGTGAAGTTCAGCGTGTCATCCGGGGTCGAATTGCGTTGCAGGGAACCGCCGTGGTCGCGGGCGAAGCGCTCGGCCACCAGAAGCCCCACCGGTTGGCCCCAGGCGCTGGGCGAGATCATACCGGTGCTCAGGTGGCCGTCGTCGGCGGCGGCGCCACGTGGGGTGGTGACGATGCGGGCCTGCCCGGCCCCGCCGTGCAGACTGATCTCCAGCGATTCGACTCCGCGGGCGTCACCCAGTTGCTTGAGCAGGCTGTAAAGCGCCACGCGCAGCCGACGGCGCGGCAGGGTGAGCGTGCACGGTTCGAGTTCACCTAGTGCGATACCGGCGCCATGGGTGGTGTCGACGCGCAGGCGCGTGACCACGTCGCGGATCTCCGTGTCCAGCGCGCAGGGTGCGGCGGCCTCGTGGGGGTCGGGCAGGGAGTCCACGGTGGCGCGCACGAAGCCGAGCATGCGGTCCACCTCGGCCAGGGTCATTTCCAGGGTTTCGCGTTGTTCAGGGTCTTCGAGTTCGGCGTGCAAACCGGTGCAGGCGGCGCGGACGGCCGCCAGGGGGTTACGGATCTGGTGGGCGAGGCGCCCGGCCAGGGTGCGCAGTGCCGTGTCGCGTTCGTCTTGCAACAAGCGGTTGAGCGCGGCATCCGTGCCGCCGTCGCTGTCTGACGTTATCGGTGTATGTGTGTCGGCCATGGGTGTTTCCGCATCAGGCTGGGGTCCCGCGTTGAGCGTGTTTCCGGGTCGGGAGGGTTAAGGGGCTGCCCGCTCGCTCGCGTGTGGGCGCGGGCGCACGGGTCACGGGTGTGATACCGCAAGGGAGCAACAGCAAGGCGCGTACCAACGGCACCCGGTCGGGCAGGCCGGGCTTTGTCCGGGGCGGCCCCCGTTGCATACGGTCGCAATATGGCCCAATTCGGCCCGAAGTGGCTCATTTAAGCCACTCGCGCGGCGCAGGGTTGTTCCGCTCTCACCCGCTTGTGTGTCGCTTGTGCCCGTGTCCCGCCGCTGTCGTACCGGGGTGCTCGCCCCGTGGCCCCTTGAGCCTCCCGCCTGTTGTACGCAGGTGGGGGGGATGCGCCGCCCGGGCTGATTTGCTGACGTCGAACAGGGATTTCCCGTCCCCTGGCACGCCCCTCGCAACAGTTCGGGGGAACGCAATCCCGCTTCGCCATCCCGAACTCCGATGACACAGAGCACCACCCACCCCGACCGTGACGCCTCCGAAGGCCGAACCGTTGAGCAGAGCTGCCAGGGTTTCATGCACGGGGCCTTTGAGCGTCTCGAACTCGATGAGGAACTGCGTGAGTTGCTGCACGCACCGATGCGCGAGGTGTCCTTCGAACTGCCCATCCGGCGCGGTGACGGATCGCTGGCGGTCTATCGCGGCTACCGCGTTCAGCACAACGCCAGCCGTGGGCCCTTCAAGGGCGGGCTGCGCTTCCACCCCGATGTGGATCTCGACCACTTTCGTGCCCTGGCGCGCGCCATGACCCTCAAGTGCGCCCTGGTGGACATCCCATTTGGTGGTGCCAAGGGTGGTATCGCCGTGGACCCGGCCGAACTGGATGAGCATGAATTGGAGATGCTCACGAAGCGCATGGTGGAGCGGCTCGATCCGGTCATCGGCGTGGACCAGGACATCCCCGCACCGGACATGGGTACCACGCCCCAGGTCATGGCCTGGATCTTCGATGCCTACAGCAAGCGTCACGGTTACACGCCGGGCGTGGTCACGGGTAAGCCCTATGCCCTGGGTGGTATCGACGGGCGCGTGGAGGCCACCGGTTTCGGCGCCGCGCACATGGCCCGCCGGGCCTGGTGTGAAGGGGACCGCGACATCGAAGGAGCGAGCGTGGCCATCCAGGGCTTCGGCAACGTGGCGCGGCACGCGGCTTTACGCCTGACCGACATGGGCGCCCGGGTGGTGGCCATCAGCAACCGCGATGGGGCGGTGTGCAGGGACGATGGTCTGGATATCCGGGCACTTGTCGAGGCCAGCGACAAGGAACCCGATGCGGCCCTGCACGATCTGGTCGACGGTGAGGGCTGTGATAACGAAGCGCTGCTGACCCGCGACGTGGACATCCTGGTCCCGGCCGCCATCGAGTCGGTGATCACCGAGGACAACGCGGCGGACATACGCGCGCGAATGATCGTGGAAGCGGCCAACCTGCCGGTGACCTGCGGCGCCGATCCGATCCTCGAGGACGCGGGTATCGAGCGCATTCCCGACCTGTTGGTCAACGCCGGCGGGGTGACCGTGTCCTATTTCGAGTGGGCGCAGAACTCCGCCCGCGAGCGCTGGGATCGGGAGCGAACCCTGGCGCGCCTGGACGACACCCTCGATCGGGCCTGGGACGCCCTGCTGGAGCGCGTGGATGGCGACCGCAAGCGCCTGCGCGATGGAGCCTACGACGTGGCGGTGTCGCGGGTGCGCGAGGCCGTGCAGTTGCGCGGGTTCTGACCCCCGGCACGCCGCCTTCCCCACCTTCCAACGAATAACCCAGCGAGGTAACCGACATGAACGTCGCACAGCTCGTCGTCCACCTACTCAACAAACACGGCGTGAAACAGATCTTCGGCATCCCCGGCGATGCCATCAACGACATCATGGAGGCGGTGCGCGTCACCGACGACATGGACTTCATCCAGGTCAAGCACGAGGAAGGCGGCGCCCTGGCCGCCAGCGTGCAGGCCAAGCTCACCGGTCGCCTCACCGCCTGCGTGGGGACCAGCGGCCCCGGCGCCATACATCTGCTCAACGGGCTCTATGACGCCAAGCTCGATCACGCCCCCGTGATCGCCATCACCGGCCAGGTCGAGACCCGCTACCTGGGCACCGACTACCACCAGGAGGTGGACCTGGAGCGCCTGTTCTCCGACGTGGCCGTGTACAGCGAGACCCTGACCACCCCGGAGCAGTTTCCGGACGTGCTCATGGAGGCCTGCCGCGCGGCCATCGCCCACCGCGGTGTGGCGCACGTGTCCATTCCCAGCGACGTGGCCGGGCGCGACCTGGGTATCGACCCGGACGGCATCTCGGAGGCCGCTTTCGCGGGACGGATCCTGCCGTCCACCGCGGACTGCTCGGCGGCGGTGGATATGCTGCGCGCATCGCGCAAGACGGCCATCCTCGCCGGTATCGGCGCGGCCGGTGCGCGTGGCGAACTGCTGGAGCTGGCCAACCGCCTCAAGGCGCCCATCGTGCGCACCCTGCGCGCCAAGACCTTCATCGACGATGACCATCCGTTGTGCGTGGGTGGCATCGGCCTGCTTGGTGGCAAGCCCGCCGTGCACGCCTTCCAGGACTGCGACACCCTGCTCATGGTCGGCACCGACTTCCCCTACCAGGATTTCTACCCCCGGGACGCCAAGGTCATCCAGATCGACCTGGATCCGACCCAGATCGGTAAGCGCCACCCCGCCGACCTGGGCGTGGTGGGCGAGGCCCGGGCCGTCCTGTCGGGCTTCCTGGAACACCTGGAGGAGAAGACCGACGCCGGGTTTCTGGAAGAGGTCCAGGGCAGGATGCATCGCTGGCGCGATAGCCAGGAGCAGCACGAGATCGACGACGGCGTGCCGATCAAGCCCCAGCGCCTTCTGCGCGCCATAGCCGATGCGGCGCCCGACGATGCCATCTACGTCTGCGACACCGGCACCGTGAACGCCTGGAGTGCCCGTCACCTGCGCGTGCGCGCCGGGCAGATGTTCACCCAGAGCGCCTGCCTGGGAACCATGGGCGTGGCCCTGCCCGGGGCCATCGGTGCGCGCCTCGCCTACCCGGATCGCAAGGTCATCGCCATCGCCGGGGACGGTGGTTTCACCATGACCATGAACGAACTGATCACCGCCGTGCGCTACGGCCTGCCCATCGCCATAGTGGTGCTCAACAACGCGAAACTGGGCTTCATCGGCCTCGAGCAGGAGGCCAAGGGCCTGCCCGCCTTCGGCATCGATATCGACAACCCCGACTTCGCGCTGTTGGCCCAGGCCTGCGGCGCCCTCGGTGAGCGCGTCGAACAGCCCGACGACCTGGCCCCCGCCCTGGATCGCGCCATGGAGGCGACCAAACCCTACGTGGTCGACGTGCGGGTCAACGCTGAAGAGCTGATCATGCCGCCGGAGATCGAGGTCGGTCAGGCGCTGAACTTCGCCAAGGCCAAGGTGCGGGAGTGGGTGGAATGATGGCTTGAAGTTGGGTTGCGGTGCACCGTGTGCACCGCTTACGTGCTTGTTCGCGGGCAAGCCCGCTCCTACAGCGCATTGCCCAATGTTGGTGGATGGTCCGCGCAGCGGGCACGCGGGCCTTCACACCTCACCGTTCAAACATCGCACATGCAAAGCCGTTCGCGATCTGATCCGGGCTTGCACGGGTCCGTTGGTCGCTCGTGCGCACGGCAGCGCGTCCCGGCGGGGCGCCCCCATTTTGGATCGGTGCCCTGTTCCCTGTAGGAGCGTGCTTGCCCGCGAACAGGAAGCTGCCACCGGAACCGGTGCACATCGTCGATCCGCTTGCTCGCGGGCACGCTCTCTGCCGCGTACGGGGGCGCGAGTGGAGGGCGGTCCGTGGTGAATGCCTAAAAGGCATTCGCCTCCATCTCCAGGTAGATGCGGTAGGCATTGCCCCGGTTGCTGGCCTCGAAGGCGGGCAGGTTCTGGTAATCCGACCAGTCGGTTTCGGCGTAGGCCTTCTCAAAGGGGATGAACCCGTCCACGGCCCGGGCCATGGCCTGACGGACATGGGTGAGGTAGTCCCGTGTGACCGCCACGGCAGCCTCCAGATCGTCCGATGCGGTGCCATGGCCTGGGATCACGAAACGGGGTCGGGGTGTCAGGTTCATCAGTTCTTCGACGCCGCGTAACCAGCGCGCGGTGTCGGTCTCCGGGCTGTCGAGAAAAGGCACGCGCCCCTTGTAGATGACGTCGCCGCTGAACAGTACGCCGTGGTTTTTGACCAGCAGAATGGCGTCACCGGGTGCGTGGGCCGGGCCCAGGTGACGCACGTGGAAGTCGATACCGCCGAGGGTGAAGTTGAGCTCCCGCTCGAAGGTGTGGTCCGGCGGGACGATGAAGGTGCTTTCGTCCACCCAGGGGAACAGGGCCTCGCGGCGCTGCGCGAGCCGTCTTTCGGCGTCCTCACCCTGGCTGGCCCGGTCGCCGCCCGCGTAACCGGCGGCCTGGCGCTGGGCCCATATCTCGACGCCGTCGGCGTGTTCGCGGAAAGCCTGCAACCCGTACACATGATCGGCGTGGTAATGGCTGATCAGCACGCGCCGCACCGGTTGGTCGGTTACCGCGCGGATACGTTGCAGCAGTCGGTAGCCGAGGGCGGGCGTGCCGAGGGCATCGAAGACCACCACGCCGTCGGCGGTGACCACGAACCCGGCATTGGAGGTGTGGCCCTCGTTTCCGGGTCCCGGTACCCCCGACAGGCCGATGACGTAGTAGACCGGGGCGTCGGGCACCTTGTGCAGCTCGAAGGGCAGGCTCACCGCGCCGTAGGGGGTGGGTACGGGCGTATCGGCTTGGGCGAGGGGTGTGCCCAGGGGTGTGCCCAGGGGTGTGCCCAGGGGAAACAGGGCGGCTATGAGGGCCAGGGCCGCGCGCTGCCAAGCGCCTCGACTAGCGCATGTACGCATAACCCTCATCCTGCTGCAGGCGCACGATCTCCGCGTCGGCCATGGGCACGATCTTTACGAAACCGTGAATGTCCTCCGGGTCGAAGCCGTGGGCCTTGGCGGCCACTTGGCACATGCGGAACTCGATGGGACCGGCCACCGTGAGGCTCTGGGCGCGCTGCATGATTTCCGCGTACCGGTCGTGATTCTTCACCGCGAAGAAGGGGATCTCGTCGCCATGCAGGACCAGCACTATGGAGGCGTTGAAGGGATCGGCGCGGTAGATGTTGTTCAGGTAGCTGGCGCGATCGAGCACGTTGCTGAAATCCGCCAGGTCGGTGGCGGCGACGTCGTAAAGCACCTTTGTCGGGCCGTATGTGACGGGCTCGGGCGCGGCGCGACCCCATGGGGTTCGGTCCGCGGCCATGGCCGGGAGGGAGAGCAGCAGGACGGAAAGAAACGCCATCGGACGCATAAAGCACTTCATGGGCTTTCACCTCTCACCAGCGGGGGGTGAGTTTTGAATGTGTCTTTACCCTGGACGTGCCGGAACGCCGAAACCACCCAGCCCAAGCAGTGACACTCTGTTTCAGTGGTCCGTGTCGTGGCTGATTCGCAGCGGGGCGTAATTGATGTACTGAACGATCCGGGGCCGTGTGCCCCGGTTCGGTCGGCTGCCGTGGGGCAGCCACTGGTGCCAGATGACCATGTCCCCGGCGCCCGCGCCGATGGGTTTTGAGCCCAGGGCGTGCAGGTCCTGCTGTTGTGGGTCCGCGCCCGGTGGGAGAGTTTCCAGCCAGCGCTTCAGGCGGTGTTGAAAGCCCGGCACGAGGGTGGTCGCACCCTGTTCGTCGGGGGTGTCGGTGAGGTAGAGGATGCCCTGGGTA
>JBMYTL010000050.1:0-18592 GCA_049604295.1 Gammaproteobacteria bacterium | reverse complement strand
TCATCGCGCAGGAAGCGCAGCAACTGCTGGCGCGGGTTGTTCTTGTGGGCGATGCGGTAGCGGATGTTGGGCCGGTCGAAGCCGCTGATGAACACCCGTGCCTCGTCCAGGCGCAGCCGGTGGACGATCTCGCGCCGGGTCATCTCGTCCGCTGTGGCCGTGAGCGCGATGCGCGGCACCTCGGGGAAGCGCTCATGGAGCAGGGACAATTGGATGTACTCGGGTCGGAAGTCGTGCCCCCACTGGGAGACGCAGTGCGCCTCGTCTATGGCGAACAGGGCGATGCGTGCGCGGGCAAGCAGGTTCAGGGTGCGCTCGCCCAGCAGTCGTTCGGGTGCCACGTAGAGCAGGTCCAGTTCACCGGCCAGCAGTTCGGATTCGATACGCTGCACCTGGTCCAAGTCGAGGGTGGAGTTGAGATAGGCGGCGCGCACGCCTGCCTCGTGCAGGGCATCGACCTGATCCTGCATGAGCGCGATCAGGGGGGAGACCACCACGCCCACGCCCTCGCGCAGCAGCGACGGGATCTGGTAGCACAGGGACTTGCCGCCGCCGGTGGGCATGAGCACCAGGGCGTCTCCCCCGGCGGCGGAATGCCGAACGATCTCTTCCTGCTGCCCGCGGAAATCGCCGTAGCCGAAGACCTGTTCGAGAATCCGTTGCGCGTTGTCGTGTTCAGGCATGGTCAAGGAGGGGGAAATCAGATGCCCCAGAGGCCCCGCTCCGGAACACCGCTGAACCAGGAGGGGGCGATCAGGGGCATGGATAGCCCCTGCACGAGGACGAAGGAGCCGTCGCCGAGCAGATCGATCCGTTGGTAGGCGATGCCGCCGCCAGCGGGCCGGATCTGGTAGGCCAGGATGCGGCCGGCATTATCCCGGATCACGCCGATGGCGTCGCCGCCCGGCTGGGTGTATTCGTCCAGAAACAGGGCGATGGAACCGGCGCGACCCGCCTCGCGGGTGGCGCGGAGGGTCGCGCTGGACAGGTCGGGCAGGGGAAGGCCCGCCAACCGTTGGCCCTGAAGCAGGGTCAGGCGATCGCGGAACAGGGCGATGCGTCGCCGCGCGGAATCCACCGCGATCCCGTAGGCCTCGAGGAGCATCGGCCGTTGGGCGAGCCGCGCGCGCTCGTCCGCGTCCGTGTACCCGCCCCAGAATGCGATCCGGCGCGCCAGCCGGATCAGCAGGATGCGCTCGGCCGCGCTGCCCGGCGTCGTGAGGGTCAGCCTGTGCAGCAGGCCACGCGCGTGGGGAGGGTCGAAGAGGTCGAAGCGGCGGAACCCGGAAGGCCGGGTCGGGCTGAAGCGAGCATCGAGGCTGGATGTGTAGAGGGCGTCTCCCTCTCTCGATGCGGCGCGGTATGCGGCGAGCAGACCTTCCGGCGGCGGAAAATCCTTCAAGGCGCCTTGATCCGACAGTGTCAGGGCGGTGTCCAGGGCATGGAGACGGGCGCCCAGGCGATGAGGATGCAAGGCGTCGAAGGTGGAAAAGCGCGTGGGGAAGTCCGCGCCCTGGTCGCGCAACATCATCGAACGGGAATGGGTCGGGAATCGTTCGCGCACGGCGGCGTGGTAGGCGCGGAAGTCTTCCGTTGAGGCGGGATGCTCCGACTTGCCCGTGTCCGTGCCGAGGTCGATACCCAGCAGCGGTATCCCGTTGGACGAGGCGAGGGCGAGAAGATCGTCGAGATCGGCGAGGTGATCGTCCCTGTCCCCCGCGTAGAGCCGCCATTGGAACAGGTTTTTGTCGTAGCCCTCGGGAAAGCGCCAGCGTTGGTTGAGATCCAGCACGAGGGCGTTGGATCGGTCGTCCAGGCCGAGGCCGCGCGCCAGCGTGGGCAAGGCGTCCACCCACAGGCCGCGAATGGCCTCGCGCTCCCGGATCAGGGTGGACAGCCGGATCGCCAGCTGGTCCGAATACAGGCCCAGGTCGTAGTGGCGTAGCCAAAAACCGGCTGACAGCCCGCTGAATACGCCGTCGTTGAAGAATGAGCGGGAGCTGTGTGCCTGGCGCGTGAGGCGCATGCGGTCGCCGAAGCTGATGTAGGACAGGCCGAGGACGATCTCATCCGGGTCCAGACCCCGCGCCGCCGCGACACGTTGCAGCATGTCGGGCGCGAAGATGCCCGGGTCGGCCATGTCCACGACCTCGAATGCCCCGGGTGCCGACCGCTCCAGCAGGTCCTGGAGGTGACGCGCCGCCTCGCCCCCGGTGCGCGCATGGGAATTGGAGATGTAGATGATCCGCTGCACCCCGTCCCGCTTGGGCGGTGGATCGGAGCGTCCGCGGAAATAGTTCGTCCCCGTGGCGGGGTCCGGCGGGGCGCCCAGGAAACCGGGGCGGGAAAGTTCCAGACCGGCCAGCAGCACCGCCATGATGAGCAGGATGCGCACGCGCCAGCGTTCCTGGCGCGGTGTCCGATCGCCGAATTCCCCGCTGTTGGAGGTGAGCCTGTTCATGGGAGGTTCAGAACTGGAAGTAGATGAACTGGAGGCTGGCCGGCGTGCTGAACACGGCAACCAGGGCCAGGGTGGTCAGAGCGCCGGACTCCCATGCGCCCGCCGCGCCCGGCCATCGGCGGGCGGCATGGGGGACGAACAGGACGCCGACGACGCCCAGGGTCAGGAACAGCAGATCCAGGGGGGGCACCTGGGCGTCGATGCCGTTGAGCCCGGCCATGCCCTGCCAGACCGATACCATGCGCGCGCTGTCGGCAATGCGGAAGGGCACCCAGATCCAATGCACGCACAGGAAGGTGAGGACCATGGCCAGGGCGCGCGGGGGCGACAGGTCGGGCAGCCAGCGGAGGCGGGCGTGATAGGCGGCCAGCAGCAGGCCATGGAGAACACCCCAGAGCACGAAGTTCGCTCCCGCCCCGTGCCAGAGGCCGCACAGGGCGAACACCACGAGTACGTTGAACACCGTGCGCACGGGGCCCGATTGGGAACCCCCCAGCGGTATGTACAGATAATCGCGAAACCACGAGGACAGGCTCACATGCCAGCGTCGCCAGAAGTCCCGAATGGATTCGGCCTGATAGGGGGAGAGGAAGTTTTCCCTCAAGCGCACGCCCAACATCAATGAAATACCGATGGCCATGTGGGTGTAGGCCGCGAAGTCGAAATAGATCTGCAGGCCGAAGCCCAGGGCGATCGACCAGGCGGCGAACAGGTCGGGAGGCCCGGGCGCATCCACCAGCCGGTCGACGATACGCCCGAACGA
This sequence comes from Gammaproteobacteria bacterium, assembly GCA_049604295.1. Classification (GTDB taxonomy): domain Bacteria; phylum Pseudomonadota; class Gammaproteobacteria; order JACKNK01; family JACKNK01; genus JBMYTL01. The sequence continues at coordinate 15,368 of JBMYTL010000050.1, read as the reverse complement.
ATCGGCCAACAGAAGCTTCTGGGCGATGCCCAGCATCAGCCGGTCCCAGCCCGCGCTGAAGGGTGGCCGCGCTTCAGCGCCCCGGGTGTGCCCCGAGGTGAGCGCATCCAGTTGCGGGGCCAGGTGGGCGTGGCGCTCGATGGGGCCCGCGATCAGTTGTGGGAAGTAAGCGACGTAGTTCGCGAAACCCAGCAGGTCCCGGGTCGCGGTGATCCGTCCGCGGTAGACATCAATGCTGTAGGCCAGGGATTGGAAGGTGTAGAAACTGATGCCGGCGGGCAGCAGATAGCCGTCGAACACGTCTGGGTCGGGCATCCAAAGGCCCAGGCCGGCGAGTACGGGGGCGATCGAGGGCAGCAGCCAGCCGCCGAGCTTGAACCAGGCCAGCAGGCCTATGTTCACGACCACGCTGAGGGCGAGCCAGAGCCCCCGCGGCGTGCGGCGTGTGTCGGCCTGGATGCGCAGGGCGACGGCGTAGTCCGTCAGCGTCGACGCGATCAGCAGGAGCACGAACCAGGGTTCGGCCCCGGAGTAGAACAGGTAACTGAGCGCGAGCAGGGTCAGTGCCCGCGCGGTTCCCACCGGCATGAACCTGAGCAGGAGCAGGCTCAGGGGCAAAAACAGCAGCAGGAAGCCTGGGGAGTGGAACAGCATGAAGGGGCGGACGGTCCGTGATCGGCGGTCGGGGGGTCAGTACAGCGGCGGTTCGCCCGGGGGGCGGGTCTTGAAGCGTCGGTGGGCCCAGAGGTACTGATCGGGGTGGCGGCGCACCTGTTCGTCGAACCAACGGGCCACCCTGTGGGTGTCGCGCTCGGCGTCGTCGCCGGGGAAATCCTTCAGCGGTGGGTGCAGCTCCAGGACGTAACCGTGGTCTCCTTCGTCCCGCTCCTCGCGGTAGTAATAAAACGGCACCACCGCCGCGCCACTGCCGCCAGCGATGCGGTGGGTGGCCGTGACCCACGATGCCTGCACTCCGAAGAACGGCGCGAAGGTGTGGTGGTAGCTGAAGTCCTGGTCCGGTGCGTACCAGACGGCGCGGTTCTCTCGCAGGGCGGTGTACAGGCCGCTGAGGTCCTTCTTGCCGATGCCGCGCTCGCAATGGGATTCCCGGCCGTCCCGCAGGAACGGCCCCATCACTGGGCCATCGCCGTCGCGGAAAAGCATGAACACCTTGCGTCCCAGGTGTTCATTGAGAATGCGCACGGCCATGTCGTAGCAGGTCATGTGCGGCGCGAGCAGGAGGGCGCCATTGCCCGCGGCGAGGGCATGCTCAAGGTGTTCAAGCCCCTGTATCCGACCCAGGGGACGGATCATTTCCGAGGGGGCCTCGAAGGCCAGTGCCATCTCCATGAACATGCGCCCGGTGGCGCGCAGATTGGCGTTGACGAAGCGCCGTCGTTGACGAGCGCTCCAGTCGGGAAAACACAGGCGGATGTTGTGCTCGATGATGGCGCGCCGATAGGGGTGCCGCAGGGCCAACCATAGGCCCAGCAGTGCGCCAGCACGGTCGGAGCGTATGCCGGACCGGCGCGCGACTTGGCGCAGCAGGGAGAGATGGATTTTCTGAGACAGCGGATGCACGCGCCCGGTGAACCGCTCAGATGACGCGGTCGTTGCCCCCGTCCACCGGGATCTGGGCGGCGGTGGTGCAGCGGTAATGGGGTCCGCACAGGTCGGCGGCCAGTTCGGCAACGGTGCGGCTGGTCACTTCCACGCCAAGCAGGGTCTTGGAGCGTTTGTACTCCTCCACGCTCTGGCCGTAGTGGGCCGCCCGTTGCGCGAGCACGCCGTCGCTCCAGATGCCGGTGTCGAATACCGCGTCGGGGTGCAGACTGTTGATGCGGATACCGTCACCGGCCCACTCCAGGGCGGCCACCCGGGCAAGCTGGTTGAGCGCGGCCTTGGACGTGGAGTAGGCACCGGCCCCGGGGCCCGGGGCGGGGATGTTCTTGGAGCCGATGATGGCCACGCGCCCCTTCGCCGGGGACAGGCGCAGGTAGGGGTAGGTCTCGCGCAGCAGGCGCAGATTGGCGTCCAGGTTGATTTTCAGGGTGCGCTCCCAGGCGGCGTCACTGAGCCGTTCGATGGGGGTGCCCGCGTCGAAGATGCCCGCGTTCAGCAGCAGCATGTCAACGCCGCCAAAGCGGGTCACGATGCGCTCCAGGGCATCGGCTATGACGTTGGTCCGGGTCAGGTCGCCCTGTATGCCCAGGTAGTCCGGACGGTGGAGGAGGTTCTCCACGGCGGGGTTGAGGTCTATGCCGGCCACCGCCGCGCCGCGTTCCAGGAACACATCCACCGCCGCGCGGCCGATGCCGCTGGCCGCCCCGGTGATCAGCACCACCTCGCCCTGGAACATCGGGGGTTCGCCGCCCTTGCGCAGCTTGGCCTGCTCCAGTTCCCAGTACTCCACCTCAAAGACATCGAAGGCGGAAAGGGCGCGCCAGCCGCCGAGCTTCTCCGCGCGCTCGATGATGTCCATGGTGTGGCCGTAGATATCGTGGACCACGGCCGCATCCTTGGCCGTGCGCCCGGCACTGAGCACGCCGAGTTCAGGGTCCAGCACCACGCGTGGAGCCGGGTCCAGCATGTCGACCTTGGTGCGGGCGCGCGGCGAGTTGGCCTTGAAATACTGGGAATAGGCCGAGGTGTAGGCGTCCACATCGCGCCCGAGCATGGGGGTGCGCTTGGTGCGGATGACGTGGTCTGGCGTTGCCGGACCGCGCTGGCTCCAGTCTTCGACACCCGGCGCATGGACAAAGCCCATGGCACGGTCGGAGCGGTCGGCCCGCAGCACCAGGGGGCGACCCGCCGCCCGCGAGACGTCGCGGCGCAACTCAGCCATGGCGGTGCCCGCGGGCGGGGGGCTGGTCTTGGCGGGGGGGGCGAGGTCCCAGGCACCCTTGGCCTTGAGAAAATCCTCCGCACGGCTGACCAGTTCGATCATCCGGTCGTAGGACTCCTTGGCCGTTTCCCCGAAACTGAAGATGCCATGGTTCATGAGCACCATGCCGAGGGTGCCCTCGTGCGCCTGATTCGGATAACGCTCGGCCACCATGCGTGCCAGGTCGAAGCCGGGCATCACGTAGGGGATGACAACCACGTCGGAGCCGTAGATGTCGCGGATCAGGGCCCCGCCCTCCGGGGTGTTGGTCAGGGTGACGATGGCGTCCGCATGGGTGTGGTCGACGTAACGATGGGGAAGCAGGGCGTGGAGGATGGCTTCCACCGAGGGCGTGGGTGCCGCGGCGTCCGTCATCTGGCTGCGTAGCTCGTTCACCATGTCTGTATCGGAGAGCGTCTCCAGGCGGGCAAGCTTGAGCAGATGCGCCATGCGCACCGGCGCGAAGCCCGCGCGTTCGATGTGCGCGAGGTCCCAGCCGCTCCCCTTGACCAGCAGCAGGTCCTCGTCCTCGCCGACACGGTTCGTGCGCGTCAGCTTCACCGAGGTATTGCCTCCCCCATGCAGTACCAGAGAGTCGTCCCGCCCCAGCAGGCGTGAGCTGTAAACGCGCAGGTCGAGTTCGTCTTCGCAGGCTTCCGCCTGTGCTTCGTTCCAGAGATTCTGCATGGTGGGGCGATCCGAAAGAGGCGCGGTCCGCGATTAGAGCGCATCACGGCCGGGGTGTCAGGTCTCCGGGCTCCCGGGCGGCGCCGGGCGGAGGCGCGGAGGGCGTGGCGAGTGCCCCGAAATCCGATGCAGGGATATCCCCCGATAGATTCATTTTCATCGCGGTGTACCCGGTGAGGCGATAATCTGGTCGCCTGAAAAATGCCCCTGAAGCGCTCGAAAACATCGAGTGGAGGACCCCGAAATGATCAAGATTCTTGGCGCTACCGCATCAGCGCTGATGCTCAGCCTCACCCTGTCACCCGCCGCTCACGCCCAGACCCAGGGTGGTCAGTATGGGAACCCGTACAGCGGTGCCTACGGCGCGGGCAGCCCCGCGAACCAGTACGGTGGGCAGCAGAGTTTCGGCCCCCAGGGCTTCGGGTCCCAGGGATTCGGTCCCCAGGGTGGGTACGGTGGTTACTCCATTCCGCCCGCCCCGGCGGCCACGCCGGAGAACATCGTGCGCGAAGGGCTCGCCAAGCTGAAGGCGTTCATCATGGCCGGAGGCGCGGGCAACACGGACCAGGCACGCGAATTCGCCGAGCAGGAGATCGCGCCCTATTTCGATTTCCCGTACATGGTGAAGTACTCGACCAGCCGCTACTGGGACGGCATGAGTGAGGAGCAGAAGGATGCCGCGGCCACGACCATCCGTGACATGTTCCTTGCTTCCCTGGCCAAGAACCTCGGTGGGTACAACAACCCCGATGTCATCGTGCATCGTGCGCGCAAGTCGGACGACGGCAAGGAAGTCTCCGTGGCGGTCAGCGTGCGCTTCGGTGGTTCCTCCAGCATGCGTATGAGCTTCCGCTTCTATAAGTCCAAAACCGGCTGGAAGGTTTTCGATGTGAAGGCCAACGGTCAGAGCGCTCTGGTGTATTACCGCAAGTACTTCGAGCAGCAGATGCGCGCCGAACGCATGAAGCAGATGCAGCAGCTGCAACAGCAGCGTCAGCAGATGCAGCGTCCGTCCATGGGTATGCCCTACGGCGGTTATCCGGGTGGCCAGTACGGCGGCTATCCGGGCAACGGCTACCGGGGTGGTTACGCCCCGCGGTACTGATCCCATGGCCGGGCAAGGTATGAGGGCCTGGTTCCGGGCCGCCGCTTCGGTATTGGCACTGGTGAGCGCCACGCCGGCCCTGGCTGATGTGCTTGTGCTGGTTCATGGTTTCGCATCGCACCCGGCCACCTGGCAGCAAAGCGGGGTGGTACAGGGGTTGGCACGGCATGGATGGAGCGCTGCCTCCGTGGGTGGAGAGCGGACCTTGTACCTGGCGCATCTCACCTCCGAGGCGCCCCTGGCCGTGCAGGCCAACCAGTTGAATGCCCAGTTGGCGGCCATACGCCAGGCTCATCCCGATGACCCGAAACTGGTCGTCGTGGGGCATTCCGCCGGTGGTGTGGTGGCGCGGATGGCCCTGGTTCAGGGCAACCCACACGGTGTCAGTCGGTTGGTGACCATTGCCTCGCCGCACCTGGGCAGCCCGCGCGCGGCCGAGGGGCTGGACGTGCTCGACAGCAAACCCTTCTTCTGTCCGGGGCCGGGCATCAGCATGCTCAAGAGCTTCTTCGGAGGCAGTGACTACGACTACCTCGACCGTGCGCGGCCCGCCATGGTCGACCTGTTGCCCGCGGGGTCAGGCAATGCCCTGGATTGGCTCAACGGACAGCCCCATCCCGATATCCGGTACGACGCGGTTCTGCGTCAGTCACGTGGGGGCGTGGGAGACGCCTGGGTGCCGGCTCACAGCCAGGATATGAACCAGGTGCCCGCATTGCGTGGTCGTGCCACGGTGTGGTTGAGCCAGGGCGATCATTGGCTCAATCCCGCGGATGCGGAAGTGATCGGGCGAATCCTTCACTAAGGAAGCTCTGAACGAATCGGCGGTGCCCGATTGCCAGGCATGCCGCCGGTTACTGCCGCCGCGGGTGGTTATAGAGGTTGCGGAACCGGGGGTTGTTCAGGGCAGATCGCCCTCGTAATCGAGGGTAAGTGGCGCGTGGTCGGAGAAGCGCTCCTCCTTGTAGATGTGCGCGGAAAGGGCACGCTCGGCGATGCCAGGCGTGCAGATGTGATAATCGATCCGCCAGCCCACGTTCTTGGCCCAGGCCTGGCCGCGGTTGGACCACCAGGTGTATTGATCCTCGCGGGTATCCACGCGGCGGAAGGTGTCCACCCAGCCGGCGTCGCCGAACAGTTCATCCAGCCATGCCCGCTCCTCCGGCAGGAAGCCCGAGTTTTTCTGGTTCCCTTTCCAGTTCTTGATGTCGATATTCTTGTGGGCAATGTTCCAGTCACCGCACAGTACCCACTCACGGCCGCTGAGTGCCTGTTCGCGCAGGCGCGGCATGTACCGATCCATGAAGCTGTACTTGATGGCCTGGCGCTCTTCTTTGGCGGAGCCCGAGGGCACGTAGATCGAGGCCACGGACAGGTCACCGAAGCGGGCCTCGATGTAGCGGCCCTCGGCGTCCATGTCCTCGAAACCTTCGCCGAAACCGCGAATCAACTCATCAGGTTCGCGACGGCAGTAGAGGGCGACGCCGGAGTAACCCTTCTTGCACGAGGCGTCCTCGTAGAAACAGTGGTAACCCTCCGGGAAGAACACAGGGTTGTCCTCCAACTGGTGAATCTGCGCCTTGGTCTCCTGGACGCAAACCACGTCTGCGTCCTGCGCACGCAGCCAGTCGAAGAAGCCTTTTTTCGCGGCCGAGCGGACGCCGTTCAGGTTGGCGGAAATGATTCGCATGAGGGTCTCCCGTGTGAGGGGGCGCGATCATAGCGGCTCCCCCGTCGACTGTCCGGGGGCGCTCCGCGCGGTTTGGGAATTTCTATTGAATTCAGTGAGTTTTGATCTAGAATCTCGAAAACATCTCAACAATTGCTCGTATGCAGCCCTACAAGAAAGAGTTTCTGGAATTCGCCCTCGGCCGTGATGTGCTTCGGTTTGGCGAGTTCACCCTCAAATCCGGGCGCATCAGCCCCTACTTCTTCAACGCCGGCCTGTTCAATACCGGTGAGTCCCTGGCCCGGCTCGGGCGCTACTACGCTGATGCCATCATGGCCTCCGGTCTGCAGTGGGACATGCTCTACGGCCCCGCCTACAAGGGCATTCCGCTGGCCTCCGCCATTGCCATCGCCCTGGCCGACCACCACGGTCGCGATGTCCCCTACGCTTTCAATCGCAAAGAAGCGAAGGACCATGGCGAGGGGGGCACCCTCGTCGGGGCGCCCATCGAGGGCCGCGTACTGATCGTGGACGACGTGATCTCAGCCGGAACATCCGTACGTGAATCCATCGAGTTGATCAACGCCCACGGCGGCACCCCCGCCGGCGTCGCCATTGCCCTGGATCGGCAGGAGCGGGGCCAGGGCGAGACCTCGGCGGTGCAGGAGGTTGAAGGCCGCTTCGGCCTGCAGGTGATCCACATCGCCGCCATGGTCGACCTGATCGAATTTCTTGAGCAGCGCCCCGACGGCGAAGCGGACCTTGACCGGGTGCGTGCCTATCGCGACACCTACGGGGTCGCGTAGTCGTCGCGGTTGAATCGAGAGCGCTCGGCTGAACCATGAGAGAGGTAACAGCCATGACCACAACTCGCGGAATCCAGATCGGGGCTGCCCGATGCGCCATGGCGCTGGGGTTCTTCCTGAACGTAACGGCTGCTCCCGTGCAGGCCGATGACGTCAGGGGTGCGTTGCCCGGCGGGTGCCAGGTCGAACTGGATCGTGGTCAGGCGACGCTCAGCTTCCCCGCCGCGTACCGTAATGATCTCTGGACACGCAACCACAGCGGTACGCCGACCGATGGGCTGGAGTACGCCTTCGAGGTGCTGTTCCGTAACGAGGGACAGACCACCGGAGTCGGTTTTTACGCCTTCAAGGACGCATCCACCCAGGTCAATGCATCCGCCGGTGAGTTTTTCGACTCGGGTCGTGTGGTGGCCTGGCGCAACGGCGATCAGGGGCGGGAGTTGATCAGCACCGACGGAATCAAGGTCGGGGCCCGAGAAGGGCGCGTGGTGTTCGAGGTCACCGACCTGCCGGTACTCAAGGCCATGTTCAGTGATGCGCCGCGCGCCGCCTTGTTCTCCACCCAGCACCCCGATCCCAAGCTCTCTTACGGTTGTGTGGCCGGGATCGCCTTCCGCGAGTACACCGCGCAGCGCTGATCGCGGCGCCATGCCCGCCCGTCAAAGTGGGCGGTCGTCATGGGGCTGGACCCCGGGTGCGGGCTGCCGCGCAGCGCGTCGTCAGGTCAAACCGTCAATGCGACCGGTGCCGCAGCCGGTACCACATAAGGCCCACCCGTTCGTGGAGCCATACCCGCGCGCGCTTGGAGCGCTTTCCCCGCCAGGTCACGCTGCTCGGCTCGGGGGCCAGGCCCAGCGTTTGGAAGCACCACAAGGCCCGCCGCATGTGCAGTTCATCGGTGACCAGGGTCAGGCGCCGAAGCTTGAGTTCGCGAACAATCGCACGGGCGAACAGGGCGTTCTCCCAGGTGGTGGTGCTGTGCCGCTCCAGGATGATCCGGTCCGCGGCCAGGCCGGCTTCCCGGGCGAGCCGTGCCATAGCGTCCGCCTCGGGTTCTGGGCCTGAGGTCCATCCGCCGCATAGGAGCACCGCGTCGCAGGTACCGTTATGTACCTGCTCCACTCCCCGGGCGACTCTGCGTCTGAGCAGAGGAGGGGGTGAACCGTCGGGCAGAAGGCCCAGGCCGAGCACGACGGCGACGCGGCGAACGGAATCGCGTGGTGGTTCTATTGCTTGTCCCGGGGCCATGCGGCAGCCAGGAACAGCGCGCCCACGGCGCCCATGATGACCGCGCCGAGGGGCAGGCCGAACAGGAGGTAGGCCTCATCCCCATCCGGTCGCCCATGCAACATGGCGCCCAACAGCAGCACCGCGCCACTGACCGTGTAGTAGAAGCGGCGCACGCCCTGGCGGATATCGTGGCGCAGTCCTTCCAGTTCGCTGGACTGCTGGCGGATGCTCAGCCGTCCGTGCACCGAGTCGTCGAGGAATCGATGCAGCAGGCCTGGAATCTCGGGCAGTTGGCGCCCCCATTCCGGCGCGTTCTCCTTCATGCCTCTGGACCAGGAGCGCAGCCCGACCTGCTCGCTCATGAAGCGTTCGAGGAAGGGTTTCGCGGTTTGCCAGAGGTCCAAGTCGGGGTCCAGGCGGCGGCCGAGCCCCTCGATGGCGAGCAGGGTTTTCTGCAACAGCACCAGTTGCGGCTGCACTTCCATGTCGAAGCGTCGCGCCGTCTGGAACAGGCGTAGCAGGAAATGTCCGAAGGATATCTCCCGCAGGGGCTTGCCGAAGATGGGTTCAGAGACGGTACGGATCGCCGATTCGAACTCGTCCACCCGGGTGCCATGGGGTACCCAGCCGGACTCGATGTGCAGCTCCGCCACCCTGCGGTAGTCGCGGTTGAAAAAGGCCAGGAAATTCTCGGCCAGATAGTGCTGATCCACCGGGTTGAGGGTGCCCATGATGCCGAAGTCCACGGCAATGTAGCGGGGTCGGGCAGGGTTCGTGATGTCCACGAAGATGTTGCCCGGGTGCATGTCCGCGTGGAAGAAACTGTCCCGAAACACTTGGGTGAAGAAGATTTCCACGCCCATGGACGATAGCGCCTCCAGGCTCACACCGGCGGCCACCAGTGCCTCGGTGTCGGAGATGGGGATCCCGCGGATACGTTCCATGACCAGGCATTCGCGGCGACACCACTGCCAATGGATCTCGGGCACGTAGAGCAGTTCCGAGTCCTTGAAGTTGTGTCGCAGTTGGGCGGCGTTTGATGCCTCGCGCATGAGGTCGAGTTCATCGAACAGGGTCTTCTCGAATTCCTTGACCACCTCCACGGGGTGCAGGCGTCGACCGTCGGCCCAGTAGCGCTCGGCCATCTCCGCGATCAGTTTGAGCAGGGCGACGTCCCGGCCGATGGTCTGTTCGATACCGGGGCGGACCACCTTGATCACCACCTCGCGGCCGTCCTTGAGGGTTGCTGCATGGACCTGGGCGATGCTGGCCGAGGCCAGGGGGGTCTCATTGAAGTCGCTGAACAGTTCCGTGACCCGGCCCTTGAGCCCGCGTTCGATGGTTTGGCGCGCCATGCTGCCGGAAAACGGCGGTACCCGGTCCTGGAGACGCGCCAATTCGATGGCGATGTCCGGCGGCATCAGGTCAGAACGGGTGGACAGGATCTGGCCGAACTTCACGAATATCGGCCCCAGTTCCTCCAGGGCCTTGCGGATGCGCACACCACGTGGCTCACGGGTGCGGAACCAGTTCCACGGCATCAGGTAGGCCAACCAGCGCACCGGCCGCATCAGGTGGGTGGCAAGGATGATGTCATCGAGCCCATGGCGCACCAGGACCAGATTGATATGCACCAGGCGCAGGACCTGGCGGGTACGACGGATCATGTATCGTCGCTCGCTTCCGGACCGGCCCGGCGGGCGGTGTTTCCGGTGTGCTGTTCCAACAGTTTGATGCGTGCCTCCAGTCGGTCGACGTCGTCGCGCAGGGTATCCACATCGTCACAGAAGGCGGCCTGTTCCTCGGCGGGCACGATCAGGCGGGCTTCCTCGCTGAGGTATTCGCCCGTATCGGGGCCCAGCTTGTCGCCGAGACGGCGACCGAAATCCGCCAGGCCGCGGGCCCAGGCGCCGATCTGGTGTGCGGCTATGTCACCGGTGTAGCGGGCCAGTTCGCCCTCCCAGTCGATCTCCATGCGCCCGAGGATGTCCTGGAAACGCTGGCCCACCCCCGTGTTTCCGCGCAATTGCACCGCACCCTCGAACAGCCCGCTGCCGGCCTGCCTTCCCAGGCTCATGCGCCCCAGGGCGAAGGGACTGCCGGACAGGGTGACATCGGGGTCGGCGGGCGGCTGATCAAAGATGTCCACGCCGTCGTCGTGGGGCTGGATGTACAGGGTCAGATTCAGCCCGGTGACGTGCAGGGCGATGCAGCGCCCGGCGAGGGTGCGCATCTCGTCGGCCGTGATCGGGTCAAGGGCCAGCAGGCGGTTGAAGCCCAGGCTGATCAGGCGGGCCAGGGGATGCCGGGAAGACGGGGTTCTGCTTCCGGAGCTGTCTTCGGCCGGGTCTGGCCGCTGAGTTTCATCCGTTTGCGGCCCAACGGTTTCGTCCCGCGTCCGCGACGCGTCGTCGTCACTCATGCTCACTCGGTCCGCCGGTGCTCAGAGCTTGCGACCGGTGTGCACCGCCACGATGCCACCGCTGAGATTGATGTAGTCACAGCGCTCGAAACCGGCCGCCTCCATCATGCCGCGCAGGGTGTCCTGGTCCGGGTGCATCCGGATGGATTCGGCCAGGTAGCGGTAGCTCTCGGCGTCGTTCGCCACCACCTTGCCCATGAACGGCAGCAGGGTGAAGGAGTACAGGTCGTAGACCGGTTTGAGGCCCGGCAGCACGGGCTTGGAGAACTCCAGAACCATGAGTTTTCCGCCGGGTTTGAGGCAGCGGAAGATGGAGCTCAGGGCAGCGTCCTTGTCGGTCACATTGCGCAGGCCGAAGGAGATGGTCACCAGGTCGAAGTAGTCATCGGGGAAGGGCAGACACTGCGCGTCGGCCTGCACGTATTCGACGTTCCCCACGATGCCCTTGTCGGTGAGGCGGCGGCGACCGTTTTCCAACATCGCGCCGTTGATGTCGGAGATGACCACCTTGCCCGTCTCGCCCACGCGCTTGGCGAACTGCAGACCCAGGTCGCCCGTGCCACCGGCCAGGTCGAGAACGCGTTGGCCTGGCCGCACGGCGGCGGTGTGGATGGTGAAGGTCTTCCAAAGCCTGTGTACGCCAAACGACATCAGGTCGTTCATGATGTCGTACTTGTCGGCCACGGAATCGAAGACGGCGCGCACGCGCTGGGCCTTTTCTTCGACGGGAACCTGTTTGTATCCGAAGTGGGTGGTTTTGCTCATGGGGCGTGCGGAAACGAGGGGGATGCCAGAGCGCTAGTGTACCGGGCCCGCTGCCCGAGGGCTCGCGCCCCGCGGCGATTTCAACGCAGGCTGGGGGGGAGCTGGAACGCACCTGCCGGTCGGGTCCCGCCGTCAGCGCCATGGTGGACGGCGAACAGTGCCGTGGGCGCGGCGCCGGAGAACGTGAAACGCCCGCTCGCGAGCACGGCGTTCCAGCCTGCGTCCCGTAGCGCAAAGCGTTCCTCCACCGCGTTACCGAAAGCCCGATTCGGGGTGTGAAGGGAGAGGCGGGAGTCCGCGCCCTGGCGAACCCGGTCGAAGGCACCAATGACCCAACGCGTGCCCGCGGCGGCGCCGCGGATGCGCGCCGGTTCCAGCGCGTTCTCCGCGAACAACGTGTACAACTCGTCGAACGCGAACCGTTGCAGCGTCTTCATGCCGGGCAGGCGGGCGGCCGGGACCACGAGCAGGCGCACATCCGAGTGTTTGCTGTCGTGAAGCGCGCTGGTGGCCGTTTGGATCAGAAGCACCCGGTCGCTCAGCAGGTAGTCGGCGGCGACATCCACGAAGGCAATCCGCCCGAGGGCATCGGACAGCCGTAATACGGCGCTCATGCGCCTGTGTAAGGGCTCGCCACCCACGGCGCGGTCGGTATGGAGCGCGGCCCCATCCAGGGTGAACGCGGTGAGTCCCCCCTGGGTAAGGGTGCGACCGCTATCGGGTTCGAAGCGCACGATACCCATGCGGTCGGTGGCCGCGCCGGTGACCCGGTAGGTCAGGGCCTGGATCACCGCGCTGAGGTCCGCGCGCAGGCCGTTGAGGTCGGTGCGGGGCGGCTGACCCCGGGCGGTACCCGCCACGAGCATCAAGATCGACAGAATCAGGGGCGCGATGATTATCGACGCCCACCCCGGTCTTCTCGTCCAGGGGGTGAAGTGGCGCCGCGGGGCGTGTTCGACCGTTTGCATTGCCTCGCTCTCCCCGGCTAGATCTCTGGAAGGCCGGTGATATCCGGCATGCCAAGGCCCGGCCTCGACGGAATCGTCTTGTTTGCCGCCTTGGTCGCCGTGAGCTGTTTCTCGCCCGCCTCGATCACATCTTTGGTCAACTGCTTGGTGAAGCCCTCGTACGCCGAAATGCCACCGGCGGCGACCTTGTAAGTGTCTTCCATCACGCCCACGTAGACCGCGCTGTTTCCCCGCTTGATCAGGTTCTCCGGGAGGTCTCCGGTGAGTGCCTTGGTCGTGCTCCGGGCGTACTGATGGGCGGCGCTGGATAGCAGTTCTCCGCCCATCTCCCCTGTCTTGCCCGTGGCCAGGTCGATGACCACGGCCTTGGCACCCTCGAACACCACTTCCCCCGCGGAGCCGCCGTCGAAATACTTCGCGCTGGCTGCGCCCAGGCCCTCTGCCGCCGTGTTCACCGCCGAGAACGAGGCCATGGTGCCCACCAGGGCAGGGCACAGCGTTCCCGCGCTGCCGACACAGCCCACCGCGACCACGCCAGCCTTGGCCAGGTCTATGCCGAGGCCGGCGTACTTGAGAACATCATCGGTGCGGTCACCGGCAAAGTTGTAGATGCTGTCGGCGGACGCGTTGTCAGTTATGACGAGGTCGTCACGGTAGCCGTGGTGACGGCGTATCTCCTCCACCAGATCGGCGCGGCTCGCGGCCTGTAAACCCCGGTCCCGGGCGATTTTGCGCAGCGCGGCCAGCTCGTTGGCTTGGCTGTCCTCATCAAGCGCGTCCTGGGCATCCTTCAAACGTAGAATCCGCATCGCGACCTGCCGCTCCGTGCGGCTGAGCCGACCCTTGTTGATGTCGTACTTCGCCCAGGTATCAGCGAGAAAGTAGACGGCATCCATGTCCAGGGTACGTTGCCGCGGCGGTTCATCCGCCGGGCCGGTATGGGGGGCTCCGGTGGTCGGCGCCTTACCGGCCACGGCGCGCCCGGTGGAGGGCAGCAGTTGCGCCCGCATAGCCGACACGGGCGCCGCGGCCTGCTTGAGACTGGTGATGAGCGCGGTCGAGATGGCCCGGTGCTCCTGGTCCGCCGTGGGGAAAACGGATTTTCCGTCCTCTTTGACCGCCGCGACGGGAAAAGACCCCTGGTAAAGCACGACGCCGTCGCGACTGATGCTCACCGAGGTGGCGAGGTCGACCACCATGACCGGCGAGAAGGAACCACCCCAACCGAAGCTGAAGTCGTCAAGCCTGGGCACGATAAGCAATTCACCCGTGGTCACCTCCCTGGGCGAGGTAATACCCCGCAGGCGCGGGAACATCTGGCCGAAGATCAGCGCCGAGGCCTGGTGCAGCCCCTGGCCCAGGTGGAACTCGTAGCTGCGGAACGATCCCTGGAACGTCGTCGGCTTACCCGTAAAAACGTACGCCGCCGTTCCCGGGTCAAGCAACAGCGCGGCAGGTGTGTCCAGCGGCGATACGCTGATCCGTGCATTGGGAAAGCGGCTGAAATCCACCCGGTCATGGAGGGGGCCCGATAGGGAGGCACCGATGGCCTGTTCGACGGCCCCGCTGATCCGGCGTGCCTTTCCGGAATCGACCCCGTTATCGAGCAGCGGCTTTTCGATCATCTGCTCGGCCGAAGTGCCACCGCCATAGTCCTCGGGGTTCCAGCCTTCAGACAGCGCCAACACGTCGTGCGTGGCGCACAGCGCGAGCAGGATGCCCAACACACGGGCAGCGGCGGGATGTTCGATGTCCATGGTCCTTTGAGCTTAGTGGGCGCCGCGACGTCCCGCCCTGGTCTCGATCAACGCCACGGTCGTGTTGCCGGGATGGGCCTGAAAAATGCGGGTGTGGCGGAACTCCAATACACTTGAGGATATGGGCGAACACGACACCGTAGGGGAAGAGAGCGGTAGCGATGACCGGGTCCTGATTTGCCCGGTCGGGTTCGATCAATGCGCGTTACTGGAAGAGTTGGGGTTTCTGCGGCGACGGAACGCAGAACTGCGGGAACAGGTCCTCACCGACGAGTTGACCGGCCTGTTCAACTACCGCTATCTCAGGATGTCCCTGGCACAGGAGATGGAACGATCAGTGCGTACCGGGGCCCCGGTGTCGCTGGTGGTCATGGACCTGGATCATTTCAAGCGGGTCAACGACACCTGGGGCCATGAGGTCGGGAATCTGGTACTCGTGCGTGTCGCCGAGCTCATCAGGGCGTCCATCCGCACCGTGGATATCGCCTGTCGCTTCGGGGGCGAGGAGTTCATCCTGATTCTCCCCAACACCCACATCGAACATGCCGTGCAGGTGGCCGAGCGACTGCGCACCCGGCTCGCCTCCGAGAGCTTGTCCACGGAGCTGGGCGACCTGGAGTTCACGGCGTCGTTCGGGGTCGATATGTACAGCGCCGACGATGATGTCACCGGCGAGCAGTTTGTCGCGCGTGCCGATGGCTTTCTTTACGAAGCCAAACGTTCAGGGCGCAACCGGGTGTGCGCCCGCGCTCCCGGGGAACCGGTGCAGGTGTCCAGCGAAGAGCGGGACCTGTTGCTCGACCGCTGAGGGTTTGATCCCGTTGTTCGCTCAGCCCGGGCGCCGCGCCCGGGCGAAGGCATCGGCCATGGTGCCGCCGCCCGCGCGTTGATTCTGACCAGCCCCCTGGCCGCCCCCCCTCTGGCCGCCCCCCTGATTGCCGAGTGGCTTGCGCGCGCCTGCGTCGCGTTCCCGCCGCCCGTCGCCGCGTTGCTGCTCACCGGGCTTGTCGGACAGGCGCATGGACAGGGCAATCCGTTTACGTTGCAGGTCCACCTCCATGACCTTCACCTTGAC
>JBMYTL010000049.1:0-19203 GCA_049604295.1 Gammaproteobacteria bacterium | reverse complement strand
CCTGGGGTTTGAGGTCCAAGCCGAGCAGGAACAGCAGGAAGATGATGCCCAGGTCGGCAATCTGCGAGACCAGTTCCGTGTCCTCGATCAACTCGAATCCCCAGGGACCCGCGGCCACACCCAGGGCGATATAGGCGACGAGCAGCGCCTGCCGGGCGTACAGGGCGACGGTCGCCAGGGCCGCGGCACCGGAAAAGATCAGAAAGATAACGAAGACGATGTTGTCGGTATGCAAGGGCAGGGCGGCGTCGGTTGCTGTCCTGGGGTTCTATCACGAGCGGTGCGGGACGACATCTTTCATAAAAGCGACACGGGAGTGTCATCAAGATTCGATTATCGATCTCCGAATATTCGCGGTTCCTGATTTCGCCCTCTCCCGAGATGCCTCAATAGGAGCTCACGTCTGATGAAATTCCCGCGTTCCCTGAAGAAGATCGTGCTTTCCGGTCTTGTCTCCACCGTCGCCTTCGCGCCGATCGCATCCGCTGACGTCAAGCTGCAGGGCTCCGGCGCCAGCTTCCCGTTCCCCATCTACTCCAAGTGGTTCAAGGACTACAGCAAGGCCACCGACGGTGTCCGTGTTGATTACCAGTCCAAGGGTTCCGGTGCCGGTATCCAGGACTTCATCAACGAAGTCGTCGACTTCGCCGGCAGCGATGCCGCCATGAAGGACAAGGAGATCGCCAAGGTGAAGAACGGCGTGGTGCTGCTGCCCATGACCGCCGGTGAGGTCACCCTGGCCTACAACCTGAAGGGCGTGAAGGAGCTCAAGCTGCCCCGCGACGTCTACCCGCTGATCTTCACCGGTGAGATCACCAAGTGGAACGATTCCCGCATCGCCGACGCCAACCCCGGCGTGAAGCTGCCCAACAAGGACATCACCGTGGTGGTGCGTTCTGACTCCTCCGGCACCACCTACGTGTTCACCGGCCACCTGTCGCGCATCAACGCCGCGTTCAAGGACACCGTCGGCCAGGCCAAGGCCCCGCAGTGGCCGAAGAGCGATCGCATCGTCAAGGCCCCCAAGAACGATGGCATCACCGCCACCATCAAGCAGACCCCCGGTTCCATCGGCTACATCGAGTACGGCTACGCCAAACTGACCAAGACCCCCACCGCCATCCTCGAGAACAAGGCCGGCAACTTCATCGCCGCCGGTCCTGAGGGCGGTGCCGCCGCCGTCGCCAGCGCCGAGTTCCCCGAGGGCACCCTGCCGGGCTCCGACGTGCCGGACCTGCGCGCCTTCATCTACGACCCGGCCGGTGCCGATGCCTACCCGATCGCCTCCATGACCTGGCTGCTGATCCCCCAGAAGCAGGACCCCGCCAAGGCCAAGGCCCTGCGTGACCTGGTCAAGTACTGCGTGACCGACGGCCAGAAGATCGCCGACGCCATGGGCTACATCCCGCTGCCCAAGAACGTCGTCGAGACCGTCCTCGAAGTCTCCAAGATGGTCAAGTAAGGCACCCGCCTTACCCACGCCGTTTCGCCCCCCCGACCGGGCCCGATCTCGGGTCCGGTCGGGGAGGGCGAACCCTTGACCCCCTTCGCATCGCACTGGCGGAACACCCATGGCAACGAACCCCTTCGCGCACGTGGTTTCGGAGAGCACGATCTCCGGGCCCCCATCGGCCGGCGACTACTTCGGCGATTCACTGTTCCGCACCATTGCCTTCGCCTGCGCCATGGGCATCGTGGTGCTGCTCGCCTACATCCTCTGGCAGATCGGCGGTGAGGCCCTGCCGGCCATGTCCCAGCACGGGCTCGGCTTCGTCACCGGTGAGACCTGGGACGCCAGCAAGGAGACCTTCGGCGTCCTGCCCGAAATATGGGGCACCCTGTACAGCTCCCTGTTGGCGCTGATCCTGGGCGGCACCGTGGGCATCATGATCGCCATCTTCCTGACCCAGGACTTCATCCATTTCCGCTTCGCCGCCGTGTTCCGCACCATCGTGGAACTGCTCGCGGCGATTCCCTCCGTCGTCTACGGCCTGTGGGGCATCTATGTGCTCATCCCCCTGCTGCGCCCGGCCTCGGAGTTCCTACACGAATATCTCGGTTTCATCCCCCTGTTCGGCACCGAGCTGAGCGGCCCGGGCATGGCCCCCGCCGCCCTGGTGCTGGCCATCATGATCCTGCCCACCGTGGCGGCCATCTCCGTGGATGCCTTCCGGCGCATCCCCTACAAGGTGAAGGAGGCGGCCTACGGCATGGGCACCACGCGTTGGGAGGCCATCGTCAAGGTCATGCTGCCCACTGCGTCCTCCGGCATCCTCGCCGCCCTGGTGCTGGGCTTCGGTCGCGCCCTGGGCGAGACCATGGCCCTGGCCATGCTGATCGGTAACAGCAACCAGATCAGCGTCTCGCTGTTCGCCCCCGCCAACACCCTGGCCTCCTTGCTGGCCTCCAACTTCCCCGAGGCTGGTGAGATTGAGGTCGAGGCCCTGATGTACGCGGCCATGGTGCTGCTGGTCATCACCTTCGTGGTCAACGTCCTGGGCCTGGGCATCCAGCAGTACACCATGCGCAAGTTCGAGGGCAAGAAATGAGCAAGACCGACCTCAGTACCCCGGCTAAGGCCGAGTACAAATCCCTCGACCGCCAGCCCTTCGAGCGGCGCGCCATGACCAGCGCCTTTCTTACCGGCCTGACCTGGTTCGTGGCCCTGCTGGGCTCGGTGCCGCTGCTGTCCGTGCTCTACATGCTGATCTCCGAGGGCGGGGCCAGCATCGGCTGGGAAGCCCTCACCGAGCTGCCTCCGGCACCCTTCGAGATGGGCGGTGGTTTCGGTAACGCCATCGTCGGCACCCTGGTCATGGTGCTCATCGCCACCGCCATCGCCGTGCCCACGGGCATCCTGGCGGCCATCTACCTGGCCGTGCTCGACCCGCACAGCAAGGTCTCGGACCTGTCGCGCTTCGTGGCCAAGACCCTCACCGGCTTCCCCTCCATCCTGGCCGGTGTGTTCGTCTACGCGGTGCTGGTCATCCACTTCGGCTACTCGGCCCTGGCCGGCGGCATCGCGCTGGCCGTGCTCATGCTGCCCACCGTGGTGTTGGCGGCGGAGGAGGCCATGAAGCAGGTGCCCCAGAAGATGAAGGACGCCGCCTATGGCATGGGCTGCACCCGCACCCAGGTGATCATGAAGGTGGTGCTGCCCACCGGCCTGCCGGGGATTCTCACCGGCGTCATGCTGGCGATTGCCGGTGCCGCTGGCGAGTCCGCGCCGCTGCTGTTCACGGCCCTGTTCAGCAACTACTACATCTCCGAGATGGCTGAGCCCACCGCCTCGCTGTCCATCCTGATCTACAACTTCTCGGCCATGCCCTTCGACCGGCAGATCGAGTTGGCCTGGGCGGCGTCCCTGGTGCTGGTGCTCATCGTTCTCGTCTTCAACATCCTGGCCCGTCTCGTCGGTCAGCCCAAAGTTTAATAACCCGAGGAATCAGCAATGAACGCAACGGCTGAAACCGTCTCCGACGCCGCGACCTTCACCCCCGCCGGGGACGTGGTCATCGATTGCCAGTTGGACAAGGTCTTCTACGGCGACTTCCTCGCGGTGCGCGACAGCGTGGTGCCCATCGAGAAGGGCAAGATCACCGGCTTCATCGGCCCCTCCGGCTGCGGCAAGTCCACCGTGCTGCGCAGCCTCAACCGCATGAACGACCTGATCCCCGTGTTCCGCTTCGAGGGCCACGTGAAGTACCACGGCCAGGACATCTACGGCGCCAAGGTCGACCCCGTGGTGGTGCGCCGCTACATCGGCATGGTGTTCCAGCAGCCCAACCCCTTCTCCATGAGTATCTTCGACAACGTGGCCTTCGGCCTGAAGCTCAACCGCATCAAGGACAATGTGGATGAGCGCGTGAAACAGGCCCTGGAGCGCGCCGCGCTCTGGAACGAGGTCAAGGACAAGCTCAAGAACAGCGGCCTGTCCCTGTCCGGTGGTCAGCAGCAGCGCCTGTGCATCGCCCGCGCCATTGCCACCGAGCCCGATGTGCTGTTGATGGACGAACCCTGTTCCGCCCTGGACCCCATCGCCACCCGCCAGGTGGAAGAGCTGATGCTGGAGCTCAAGGAGCGCTACACCGTGGCCCTGGTGACCCACAACATGCAGCAGGCCATGCGCGTCGCCGACACCACCGCCTTCTTCGGTGTGGACATCTCCCAGGGTGGTCGCACCGGTTATCTGGTGGAGATGGCTCAGACCAAGGAGATCTTCGAGAACCCCCAGCAGGACCTGACCAAGCAGTACGTGGCCGGCGAATTCAGCTGATCTCACGCTACCCGCGCCGGGCCGTGCCCGGTGCGGCCCTTCTGCCGTCATTGCTGCCTCGAGCTTTTGGGAACAGGCCATGAAAACGTTTCGCAAAACACTGTCCGTCGTCTCGATTGCATTGATTTCCGGGCTGCTGATCTCCTGCTCCGACCCGGATACCACCGCGCCCGCTACCGATCAACCGACGTCCGGGCTGGTCATCAAGGGTGCGGGCGCGACCTTCCCCGCGCCGCTCTACCGGGCCTGGATCGAGCGTTACGCCCAGGAAAAGCCCGCCGCCACCTTCACCTACGAGAGCGTGGGTAGTGGCGCCGGCGTCAAACGCTTCATCGCCGAGGATGTCGACTTCGGCGCCAGTGACGCCGCCATGAGTGACGCCGAGATCGCCAAGGTCCCGCGTGGCGTGCAGCTGGTCCCCACCGCCGCCGGCATGGTGGTGCTCGCCTACAACCTGCCCAGCATCGATACGACCCTGAAGCTGCCGCGCGAGGTCTATGTGGACATCTTCCGGGGCGAAATCAAACGCTGGAACGACCCACGCCTGGTGGCCGCCAACCCGGGCGTGACCCTGCCGAACCTGCCCATCCAGACCGTGGTGCGGCGCGACGGCAGTGGCACCACCTACGCCTTCACCAACCACCTCAGCGCCATCAGCCCCCGGTGGCGCGACGCGGGGCCGGGCGCCGGAAAACTGCTGGATTGGCCCGGCAACGCCATGACCGGCAATGGCAACGCGGGCGTGGCCCAGAAGGTCAAGATCAGCCGCGGCGCCATCGGTTACATGGAATACGGCTTCGCCAAGCGCCTGGGCCTGCCCATGGCGGCCTTGGAGAACGCCTCGGGCCAGTTCATCGCCCCCAGCGCCGCCAGCGGTCGTGATGCCATCGGCGCCGCCAAGCTGCCCGAGAACCTGCGCCTGTTTATGCCCGATCCGGAAGGCCCTGATTCCTATCCCATCGTCAGCCTCACCTGGATCATGGTCTACGGCAGCTATGCCGACGCCCAGATCAAAGAAGAGCTGGCCCACGCCCTGCAATGGGGCCTCACCGATGGCCAGACCATCGCCGAGGAGATGGGCTATATCCCGCTGCCCGCCAATATGGTGGAAAAGGCCCTGGCCGCGGTGGCGGGCTTGAAATAAGCGTGCCGCTCGCTCAAGGATGAGCGTCCCGTCTCCCGCAAGGATCTCTCTTGGTTCATCGCCTTGCCCTCGACGCCATCGAGCGTGACCTGCTGGAGTTGCAAACCCACTTCGGCGAAATCAACGCCGGGCTCAGCGCCAGCCACGACGCCCTCACCGACGAGGTCATCGCAAACCTATTGGACGGTTACCGCTTCGTGGACCAGCAGCTCGTCGAAGGCGTCGACCTGCTCGGTTTCGGCCAATCGGAGTTGTTGCTGGAGCTCAACGCCCGCGTGCTCTGCGGCACGCGCCCCGCGCGCCGTGAGGCCTACGGCGACCACCTGAAGGCGACGCGGGAGCGCTTCTATCACACCCCCTTCGGCGGCATCGACAGCCTTGCCGAGTGGCTGGTGAACCACGCTGAGGACGGGATCTGGCATCGTGCCGCCGGGCTCTACATCCAGGTGCTCAGCCGCCCGGAGCTGTTTCTTGAGGGCAACCACCGCACGGCCACGCTGATGGTCAGTGCCCTGTTGGCCCGGGAAGGTCACCCGCCCTTCGTGCTGACGGCCCGAAACGCCGCCGCCTTTTTCCCGCCCTCCAGCCGGGCCAAGTCGACCCAACGCCGCAGCTTGGTGATGCTGTTTCGTCGCCCGCGCCTGTGCCGTCAGCTGATGCGCCTGTTCCGTGAGTGGTCCGACCCACGGCACCTGATCCGGCCTGAACGTGAAGGTCGACCGATGCCCTGGTCCGGCATGGGTGCTATTGAATAGCGTGCTTGGTCTCACCCCGGTGGGAGTCGAGCACGCGCTCGAAACGCTCCGGGTCGTTGCGTAGCATGAGCATGTATTCGTGCACGATGCCCTGCCATCCGAAGTCGTTGGCCTTGCGCAGCTCCGACAGGGCGACCATCAGCAGCTTCGAGGCCGCGCGCAGTTCGCGGTCCGAGGCCTCTTCGCCGTACCAGTCGACCAGTTCGTGATACAGGGTCTCGACCTTTTCCAGGGGGGTGCGGGAATCGTTCATGGTGTGTCTCGCAGGCGGGGTTGTTGGGAAGCTGAAAGCTATTCGATGGTCGTTACGGGCGATACACGCTCGAATAGTCGTTCGATCACCGCACGGACGAATCCACGCGGCACACCCCGGACGTAGGCTAGATGAGATCGGTGCGCGCCCGGCGGTGGCATGAACTCGTGGGGGCAGCGCCAATGCTGGTAAGTCTACGATTTTTGTAAGAGCGGGCTTGCCCGCGAACCACACCCGGTAAACAAGCCATTCGCAGGCAAGCCCGCTCCTACAGGCAACGTGTTTCTTAACCGATTGACATCGAGGGTGGTGCCTGATGCGGCTACGCCTTATCAAGCCTTCGAATTCGGCGCCGGCGGCTTATCGGCCGGAAGGGTCATGGGCGCCGTAGTCGATCCCTTTCACGGCCCGTAGCCATTCGCGCAGGCGCGCGATCTTGGTCTCCATCGAACAGCTGGGCGGCAGGGTGTCGAGGTAATGGCCGAACTCGATCTGGATCGTCAGCTGCTCGTCAGGGCCGAGCTCATGCCAAGCACGCAGTGAGCGCGAGGGGTGGAGAGGCGCCGGTGTCTGATCCGAGGCGCAATCCGGTGCTGTGTTGGATTTCAGCCGAAACTTGAACACGGCTCACCAGGCCCGGGGTGCGCGTCCGTCTGCGAAGTTGTTCGGTACCAACACGGTGTCGCGCGGTACACGGCCTTCGTCCAGTTGAGGGTGATCCAGGGTGTAGTGCAGGCCCCGGCTCTCCTTGCGCTCCATGGCCGAGCGGATGATCAGCTCGGCCACCTGGGCCAAGTTGCGCAGTTCCAGCAGGTCGTTGCTGACGCGAAAGTTGCCGTAGTAGTCGGCGATCTCTCCGAGCAGCATATCGACGCGGTGCTTGGCCCGCTCCAAGCGCTTGGTGCTGCGCACGATGCCCACGTAGTCCCACATGAAGCGGCGCAGTTCGTCCCAGTTGTGGCTGACCACCACCATTTCGTCGGAATCGGTTACCCGGCTTTCGTCCCAGGGGGGGAGGGGGCGACCGGGGGAGTCCATGGGCAGGCGGGCGTCGATGTCCTCGGCGGCGGCGTCGGCGAACACCAGGCATTCGAGCAGGGAGTTGCTGGCCATGCGGTTGGCGCCGTGCAGGCCGGTGAAGCTGGCCTCGCCGATGGCGTAGAGGCCGGGCAGGTCGGTGCGCCCGGTCAGGTCGACCATGATGCCGCCGCAGGTGTAGTGCGCGGCGGGCACCACCGGCACGGGTTCGCGGGTCATGTCGATGCCGTATTTGAGCAGGCGGCGGTTGATGTTGGGAAAGTGTTCGAGGATGAAGGCTTCGTCACGGTGGCTGATGTCCAGCAGCAGGTGTTCGGCGCCCAGGCGTTTCATTTCGTGGTCGATGGCGCGGGCGACGATGTCGCGGGGGGCGAGCTCGGCGCGTTCGTCAAAGCGGTCCATGAAGCGGGTCCCGTCGGGCAACAGCAGGTGGCCGCCTTCGCCGCGTACGGCCTCGGTGATGAGCAGGGTCTTGGCCTCGGGGTGATAGAGGCAGGTGGGGTGGAACTGGATGAACTCCATGTTCGCCACCCGGCAGCCGGCGCGCCAGGCCATGGCGATGCCGTCGCCGGTCGAAATGTCGGGGTTGCTGGTATAGAGGTAGGCCTTGCTGGCCCCGCCGGTGGCGATGACCACCGCGTCCGCGGCCAGTGCTTCCACCTGTCCGCTCTCGCGGTCGAGCACGTAGAGGCCACGCACGCGGGGGTCGGCCTCGCCCAGCTTGGTGCCGGTGATCAGGTCCACGGCGATGTGCTGTTCGAGCACGGTGATGTTGGCGCGTTCGCGGACCTTGGCCTCCAGGGTCTTCTCGATCGCCTTGCCGGTGGCGTCGGCGGCGTGGATGACCCGGCGGTGGCTGTGACCGCCCTCGCGGGTGAGGTGGTAGACCTCCTCGCCGCTGGCCTTGATGAAGCGGCTGAAGTCCACACCGTGGTGGATCAGGCGGTCGATGGCGGTGGGGCCGCGTTCCACCACCTGGCGCACGGTGGCTTCGTTACACAGCCCTGCACCGGCATTGATGGTGTCTTCGATATGGGATTCGAAGCTGTCGTCCTCGTCCATCACCACCGACACACCGCCCTGGGCGTAGTAGGTGGAGCCGTCCCTGAGGCGCGCCTTGGACAGCAGTGCAACACGGAGATCGCGTTTGAGACGCAAGGCCAGGGCCAGGCCGGCGGCACCGCTTCCGACGATCACCACGTCAAACTTGTCAGGTTTTTTCACTTTTCAATCAGTCAGATATGAGAAATATCTAAGAACTTATATCAGAAGACGGACCCGGCGCGGTTCCGCTTGTGCCCCGTCCCATGATTCAACACCGGACCGTCACCCGCGCAAACGGCCAACATCGGGGGCATGCCACGTTGCTGTGGCATTCTAGCAACGGCGGCGACACAATCGCCCGCCACGGTGCGGCCCCTGCCATGATCCGGCCATGCATCCAGCCGATGATTGCACCCGTAGTCATAGCCAGGTAGCCCGACCGTAGACACCCCGCTTAACGTGAATACCTTCCCTGCGCGATATAACGAGTCAGTGTGTAATCCACTCGAGCCCACCGGCCCCGCGGTTATGAACCCGATGAGGCGACGAGCCCGTGCCGGAGCAGGGAACCTTTTCCATGTCTGAGAAACAGATAGACCAACAACTGGTTGATCGGGTCCGTCGTGGCGAGCAGGCGGCCTTCAACCTGCTGATAACGAAATACCAGCACAAGGTCGTCAGCTTGATTTCCAGATACGTGCATGACCGTGACGAGGCTCAGGATGTCGCCCAGGAGGCCTTTATCAAGGCGTACCGGGCCCTGAACAACTTCCGCGGGGACAGCGCGTTCTACACCTGGCTGTACCGAATCGCCGTAAATACGGCCAAAAATCACCTGGTATCGCGTTCGCGGCGCCCGCCGACCGAGGATATCGATGCGGCTGATGCCGAGCAGTTCGACGGCGCGGCCGATCTCAAGGAATTTGACAGCCCCGAGAAGTTGCTGCTTCGAGACGAGATCGCACGAACCGTGGCCACGGCCATCGAGAACCTGCCGCCTGATTTGCGCAAGGCCATTACCCTGCGCGAGTTGGAAGGCTTGAGTTACGAGGAGATCGCCGAGGTGATGGATTGCCCTATTGGAACCGTCCGCTCGCGCATTTTCCGCGCCCGCGAGGCGATTGATGAACAATTGCGCCCCCTGTCGGATCGGGGTACACGTTGATCCCGTGGTGGGAAAAGCAGTCATGAACGAAGCACATAAAGAGCAGATATCGGCCCTCATGGACGGTGAGGCCAGTGATGAGGAACGGGCATTGCTGGTCAAGCGCCTTTCCCGCGACAGCGGGTCCATGAACGTATGGGCCGACTATCACCGCATCAGTGATGTGATGCACGGCGGGGTTGAGGCCACGGCTCATGCGGATTTCGCCCGCTCCGTCATGGCGGCCTTGGAGGGCGTGAACCCTGAACCGGCCGATAAATCGGCACCGACGGACGAACAACCCGCCAACGCTCGCGCGGGGCGTGGCTGGGGCGCCATGGCGGTGGCCGCCTCCGCCGGAGCGCTGGCTTTTGCCCTGGTGTTCCAGCTGGCGCGTGAACCCCAACCGCTGTCGGCGCAGCAGTTGGCCGTGCAAACGGCCCAGCCTCAGGTGTCCACCGCCCCAGGTCAGGTCACGGGGCAGGCCCTGATCGCGACGCCTGCCGTGGCGACGCTGGGCACGGGTGGTGCGGGGCGCGATTTGCCCGACGTCATGCCGGTCGGGCTGCAATCGGGATTCGCAACCTCGGAGCCCGCGCGTAGGCTGAGCGCCTATATGGTCGAGCACAACCAGCACGCGGTGTTCACCGGCGGGCGCGGTGCAATGCCCTATGCACGGATAGCCGGCGCGGCAGCCATCTATGATCGATAGCCGCGCGATGCGTGTCCCGATCCGGTTTCTGATTGGCACCGCGCTGGCCGTGGTTGCCGCGGCTGCGATTCCCACCGCGGCGTACGCGGAGACCGCCTCCGATGTGGGGGGGCGTTTGGAGCGTATGGCCCAGGTGGCGCGCACACTCAATTACTCGGGCGTGCTGGTGTACTCACACCCCGGGGGCGTGCAGACCATCGGCGTGACCCATCGCTTCGACAACGGGCGGGAACATGAGCACCTGCAGGCACTCAACGGCTCCGCCCGGGAGGTCATTCGCGAGGGAGAACGCATCACCTGCATCCTGCCCGACAGTAAGCAGGTCCTGGTGCGGCAAGGTGGCTTGCCGGGTACCGCGGCCAAGCTCGCCGAACTGAACCTCGATTGGTTGGCCAATTTTTATGCGATCAAGGCGGATGGAACGGACCGCGTGGCCGGGCGCGATGCCGTGGTCATGGCCTTCGAAGCCCAGGACGGTTACCGCTACGGCTATCGTCTTTGGCAGGACATCGATACGGGCCTGCTGGTCCGCTTCGACATGCTCGACGGCACGGGGCGCCTGGTCGAAAGCATGATGTTCACGGAGCTGGAGGTGTCCGAGAAGGCTGCCGTGGCGGCCGCGGCGAAAACCATGCCGGCCAGCTACGAATGGGATTGGGCCCGCAGCAAAGACACCGATGACGGAAAGCTGGTGCCTCCCTGGTTGGTCATGGATGTGCCGCCGGGATTCCGCTACCGCCTCTCGCGCCGCCACGGAAACGAGGATGGCCCGGGGCTGGAACAGTTCATTTACAGCGATGGCCTGGCCACCGTGTCGGTATTCGTGGAGCCCTTGAGCGATGAAGAGGGGCTCAATGAGGCCATCCAACTCGGCGCGCTCAACTCCTGGGCTCGCGCCCTGGACGGCTTCCGTATCACCGCGATCGGTGAGGTTCCGGTGGCCACCGTTCGCCTCATGGCGGAATCCCTGAAGCGGCGCCCCTGACCATGATCGAAACTCAGGCCTGGGTGGTGGCTAGCGACGGCGATCATGCCGAGGTGGAGGCGGTGCGCCGGTCCGGTTGTGATCATTGCGGTGTGCGCGGTGGCTGCGGGACCTCCGTGTTGTCCAAGGTGCTGGGGCGGCGCGTCACCCGCATGAGGGCCCTTAACCCGACAGGGGCGGCGATTGGTCAGGAGGTTACCGTGGGTGTCGACGAGGGGGCCTACCTGCGCGGTGCCATGACCGTGTACATGGTGCCGTTGGTCGCGGCATTGGCCTGTGCTCTCGGCCTGCGTCTGCTGGTCGGGGCCACGGTGCCCGGTGAAGCGTTGGCCGCGGCTCTGGGGCTCGCCCTGGGGATCGCCTGGAGCCGCCGACACGCTGATCGCGTTCGTATCGATGAGCGCTACCAGGCGGTGATACTCCGTAGCGTTCCGTGTGAATCGGTCGAGGTGCGCTTCTCGGGGGCCGATATGGGCCCTTTGATCGATTCCGGGGTCGATTCCGGGGCCCTGGCCACACCCGATTCCAGTTCAGCCCACGGTGACAACCGTGGCGTTTCCCGACGTTAATCCCCGTAAGCCCGACGCGACGCACGTGACCCGGCTCAGAATCTGATGGTTTGCACTATGGCTTCAGTCCTCAACCGAATGGCTTCGGTTCGCTCCCGTTTTCAGGCACTGGCGGTCCTGCTGCTTATGCCCCTGGTTCTTCCCGTGGGGCTGGCCCAAGCGGCCGAGCTGCCCGATTTCACCGAGTTGGCCGAGCGCAACAGTCCGGCCGTGGTCAATATCAGCACCATCGGTCGATCCGAGGCGAGTGAGGTCATCCGCAATTTCCGCGTCCCGGATCTGCCCGAGGATCATCCATTCAACGAGCTTTTCCGTCGCTTCTTCGGGGAGCGGGGCGAGGGCGGTGCCGGCCCCCAGGGTCCGGATTCGCCACCGGACAGCGGCCAGGAAGCGGAATCCCTGGGCTCCGGACTCATCGTCTCCGATGATGGCTACATCCTGACCAACAACCACGTGGTCGAGGGGGCAACCGAAATCCTCGTGCGCCTGAGCGATCGCCGCCAGATGGTTGCCGAGCTGGTGGGGACCGATCCACGCAGCGATGTCGCCCTGCTGAAAATCGATGCGGAAGGGCTGCCCACGGCCACCATTGGCACCAGCAAGAACCTCAAGGTGGGGGAATGGGTGTTGGCCATCGGCTCGCCGTTCGGATTCGACTTTACCGTGACCGCCGGGATCATCAGCGCCCTGGGGCGCAGCCTGCCCAGCGAGAACTATGTGCCCTTCATCCAGACCGATGTCGCCATCAATCCGGGCAACTCCGGGGGGCCGCTGTTCAACCTGGACGGTGAGGTCATCGGCATCAATTCCCAGATTTACAGCCGTACCGGTGGCTTCATGGGCTTGTCTTTCGCCATTCCCATCGATGTGGCAATGAACGTCGTCAACCAGCTGCGGGACAAGGGGCGTGTGAGCCGCGGTTGGTTGGGTGTTCTGATCCAGGACGTGGATCGTGATCTGGCGGAGTCGTTCGGGATGAGCAAACCATCCGGTGCCCTGGTGGCGCAGGTGCTCGAGGACGGGCCCGCGGCGCGTGCGGGTGTCCAGGTCGGGGATGTCATCCTCGAGTTCGATGGCAAGCCCGTCACCGATTCAGCGGCCCTCCCTCCCATCGTCGGCCAGACCGAGGTGGGCAAGTCCGTGAAAGTGCGGGTGCTTCGCCAGGGACGCGAGGAGATCCTCGGCATCGCGATCGGTGAGTTGCCGGAGGAGGGCGGTCAGGTAGGTGTTGGTGGACAGCCGCGCAGCGTGGAATCGGAACGCCTCGGGTTGACGGTCTCCGACCTGGTGCCCGATCGCCGCGAGGCCATGGGCATCGAATCCGGTGGTGTGGTGATTACCGAGGTCAGCGGCGGCCCAGCCGCGCGCGCGGGGTTGCAGCGTGGTGATGTAATCACCCTGTTCGATAATTCGGAGGTGAAAGGGGCCACGCACCTGCGCGAGTTGTTGCGTGATCTGCCCGACGACCGCAAGACCGTCGCAATCCTGGTGCATCGCGATGGCGGACCGATGTTTGTTCCCCTGCGGCTCGCGGACTGAGCGGAACGGAGGCTTGCCAAGCGGCCCTCAACATGGCGCAATCCGCCCCCGCCCGACTGATCGTCCATGGTCGGCCCGACTGTCACCTGTGCGACGACATGCTCGCCGCGCTGGCGCAGTGGGCGCCGGAACTGGATTTTGAAACGCGTTTCGTGGACATCGATCGCGATCCGGAGCTCCGGGGGCGTTACGCGACGCTGATACCGGTTCTGACTGCTGAGGACGGAACGGAGATCTGTCACTACTGGCTTGATCTTGTCGCCTTGCGGCGCTTTCTGGCCGCGAACGAGGGCGATACGGCCCCGAACTGAAAGGCGCATCGCCCCGACCCGTCCCATCGGACGGTAGGCCCCGGTTCGGCAGGTCATGATCCAGCCGAAACCGGAACATGACCTACGTCGTGTCCCTGGCTGACCCATTCGAGCCTTGACTACCTGAGACTTCCCTTTGGACCTCGATCACATCCGCAACTTCTCGATCATCGCCCACATCGACCACGGCAAGTCGACGCTGGCCGACCGGTTCATCCAAGTTTGCGGGGGGCTGACCGACCGCGAGATGGCGGAGCAGGTACTCGACTCCATGGACCTGGAGCGGGAGCGCGGTATCACCATCAAGGCACAGAGTGTCACCCTGCACTACACCGCCCGTAGCGGTGAGACCTACCAGCTCAACTTCATCGACACCCCCGGGCACGTGGACTTCTCCTACGAGGTATCGCGGTCCCTGGCGGCCTGTGAGGGCGCGTTGCTGGTGGTGGACGCCGCCCAGGGCGTGGAGGCCCAGTCGGTGGCGAACTGCTACACCGCCATCGAGCAGGATCTGGAGGTCATCCCGGTACTGAACAAGATCGATCTGCCCGCCGCCGACCCCGAACGCGTGATCGAGGAGATCGAGGAGATCATCGGCCTCGAGGCAGCGGATGCCGTGCGCTGCTCGGCCAAGACGGGTATCGGCATCGAGGACCTGCTGGAAGACCTGGTGGCGCGGATTCCGTCACCGGTGGGAGACCGCGAGGCGCCCCTGAAGGCGCTGATCATCGACTCCTGGTTCGACCCCTACGTGGGCGTGGTGTCCCTGGTGCGTGTGCTTGAGGGACGCATTGGCAAGCGCACCCGTATGAAGGTCATGTCCACCGGCGGTGAGTTCCCGGTCGATGAGGTCGGCGCCTTCACCCCCAAGCGCACCGCAAAACCGGCCCTGGAAGCGGGCGAGGTGGGCTACATCATCGCCGGTATCAAGGAGATCGATGGCGCCCCGGTGGGCGACACCATCACCGATGCCCAGAAGCCGACGGATCAGGCCCTTGAAGGTTTCAAGCGCGTCCAGCCGCGGGTGTTCGCCGGTCTGTTTCCGGTGTCCTCCGACGACTTCGAGGACCTGCGCGAGGCCCTGCGCAAGCTGCGCCTGAATGATGCGGCGCTCAATTTCGAGCCGGAGAACTCCCAGGCCCTGGGCTTCGGCTTCCGCTGCGGTTTCCTGGGCATGCTGCACATGGAGATCGTGCAGGAGCGCCTGGAACGCGAGTATGACCTCGACCTGATTACCACCGCGCCCACGGTGATCTACGAAGTAGCCAAAACCGACGGCACCGTGGTCAACATCGACAACCCCGCGGAGCTGCCGCCCCAGAACGTCATCGAGGAGATCCGCGAACCCATCATCACCGCCCATATCCTGTTGCCCCAGGATTACGTGGGCAACGTGATCGCCCTTTGCATCGAGAAACGCGGTGTCCAGAAGGGCCTGCAATACATGGGTAAGCAGGTGCAACTGACCTACGAGCTGCCCTTGTCCGAGGTGGTGTTGGACTTCTTCGACCGGCTGAAGTCCGTGAGTCGCGGTTATGCCTCGTTCGACTACGAGTTCACCCGTTTCCAGGCCGCCAACCTGGTGAAGCTCGACATCCTCATCAACGCCGAGATCGTCGATGCCCTGGCCATCATCGTGCACCGGGACAACGCCGATTACCGCGGCCGCGACCTCACCGCACGCATGAAAGAGCTGATTCCCCGGCAGATGTTCGAGGTGGCCATCCAGGCGGCCATCGGCGGCAAGATCCTGGCACGCACCAACGTCAAGGCACTGCGCAAGAACGTTACGGCCAAGTGCTACGGCGGTGATGCTTCGCGCAAACGCAAACTGCTTGAGAAGCAGAAAGCGGGCAAGAAGCGCATGAAGCAGGTGGGCAGCGTCGAGATCCCCCAGGAGGCCTTCCTGGCCGTACTCCAGGTGGATAACAAGTGACCCTTTGGGCGATCACATCCGCCCGTCGGTGGCGCAGCGCCGATGGCGGTGAGTAAACTCCGCCCCTTCGCCCGGCCGGGGCGGGGTTCCTCATTCCCGCGACCGGCCAACGCATGGCCCGAATTCCAGGACACCAATGCCCGATAAAGCCGCCAGTTTCGACTTTGCCACCATCCTGGTCATCCTGACCGCCGTCACCGGCGTGATCTGGCTGCTGGATATCTTTTTCTGGCGCAAACCGCGCGACGAGGCCTGGGCCGCCGAGGGTAAGGAGGGCAGGGCGCCCGAGCCGATGCTCGTCGATTGGTCGCGCTCGTTCTTCCCGATCATCCTGGTGGTATTGGTATTGCGCTCCTTCATCGTGGAGCCCTTCCGCATTCCCTCGAACTCCATGATGCCGACCCTGCTCACCGGCGACTTCATCCTGGTGAACAAGTACGCCTACGGGTTACGCCTGCCCGTGACCCGTTCGAAGTTCTTCGAGATGGGTGAGCCGGCGCGGGGTGATGTCGCTGTGTTCAAGTATCCGAACGACACCCGGGTGGATTTCATCAAGCGTATCGTTGCCCTGCCCGGTGATCGCGTGTCCTATTTCCGCAAGACGCTGTTCGTCAATGGCGAGCCCGCAAAGCTGGAACCGCGGGGCGTCTACACGGGGTTCGGCTCCGGAACCGAAATGACCGGCTACCACTATCTGCGCGAGGACCTCGACGGCGTGAAGCACGACATTCTGGTGAATCCCAACACGCCGGACCTGCCTTACGGCTGCGTCGTTCTCGCCCGGGGGGAGTACGTGGTGCCCGAGGGGCACTATTTCGCCATGGGCGATAACCGTGACGCCTCACACGACAGCCGCTGCTGGGGGCCGCTTCCCGAGGAAAATCTCGTCGGCAAGGCCTTCATGATCTGGATGAGCTGGGATTGGGCGGCCTCCTGGATGCCGAACTGGAGCCGCATTGGCAACGATATCAATTAACTCCGGGTTGCCTGATCCACTGGCGGGCCTGGAGGAACGCCTGGGGCATGCCTTCACGGACCGGGCCCTGCTGGAACAGGCGCTGACCCATCGTAGCGTCGGGGCGCGCAACAACGAGCGCCTGGAGTTCCTGGGCGATTCCATCGTCAATTTCGTCATCGCGGAGGCGGTCTATCAGCGCCGACCGGATTCGGCGGAGGGTGACCTGAGCCGCCTGCGCGCGACCCTGGTCAAGGGTGCCACCCTGGCCGAGATCGGAAAAAGCCTTTCCGTGGGACCGTTGTTGCGCTTGGGCAGCGGTGAATTGAAATCCGGTGGACGACGGCGTGAATCGATCCAGGCCGATGCCATGGAAGCCCTGTTCGGCGCCGTGTTTCTCGATGCGGGGATGGAGGCGGTGAAGGCGGTGATCCTCGACCTTTACGCCTCGCGCCTGGAAGACCTGCCCGCGGCCGAGTCACTCAAGGACCCGAAAACCCGTCTTCAGGAGTGGCTGCAGGGCCATGGCCTGGGGCTTCCCCGATACGAGACCGTCGACGCTTCCGGCGCGGATCACCAACGTCATTTCAAGGTGGCCTGTTTCATCCAGGACCGTGAGGAACCCTTCCTGGGCGAGGGCGGCAGCCGACGCAAGGCGGAGCAGGCCGCGGCCGCGGCCGCCTTCGATAACCTGACGTCCGGGCATTGAGCGCCCGGGCACGGACAGCAGAGCACCGAACTCAGATGACTGACGCCACCGATTCTCCAGCCCTGCGCTCCGGCATGGTCGGCATATTCGGCCGACCCAACGTGGGCAAATCCACCCTCATGAACCGGGTCCTTGGGCAGAAGATCGCCATCACCTCGCCCAAACCCCAGACCACCCGTCACCGGATCCTGGGCATCCACACCACTGACGACATGCAGGCGGTGTTCGTGGATACCCCGGGCCTGCACCTGAATGCCAAGCGGGCGATGAACCGCTACCTCAACCGCGCCGCCTCCAATGTCATGGCCGAAGTGGACGTGGCCGTGTTCGTCACCGACGCCCTGCGCTGGACCGACGAGGACGAGGATGTGCTCAAGCGCCTGACCAACTTCCACGGCCCCGTGGTGTTGGTGGTGAACAAGATCGACACCGTGAAGGATAAAGAGGCCCTGCTGCCGCACCTGAAGGCCCTGGGTGAGCGGCGCGATTTCGCCACCGTGGTGCCCCTGTCGGCGCGTAAGGGGTCGAACATCGATGCCTTCGAGACCGCCCTGCGTGAGTTGTTACCCCATACCGACCGTTTCTACCCCGAGGACCAGATCACCGACCGCAGTGAACGCTTTCTGGCCGCCGAGATCGTGCGTGAGAAGCTCATCATGGCCCTGGATCAGGAATTGCCCTATGCCATCACGGTGGAAATCGAATCCTTCAAGCGTGACGAGGCGGGCAAGATCGAGATCCACGCCCTGATCTGGGTGGAGCGCGACGGCCAGAAACGCATCGTTATCGGCAAGGGTGGGGCGGTGCTCAAGGATGTGGGCCGCAAGGCGCGGCTGGAACTGCGCGACATGCTGGAAACGCCGGTTCACCTGCAACTGTGGGTGAAGGTCAAATCCGGTTGGGCTGACAACGAACGCGCCTTGCAGGGTCTGGGCTACGACTCCTGAGCTCCCGTCATGGGGAATGATCTGAACCGTGGGCATGCGCAAAGTCCGTGGGCTCTTGTCGGACCATCGGGTAACGTCCCGTGGAGCGCTCATGCGTTTGCCCTGTGCCGGGCGAGTCCGGGCATTGCGCGATTGACCCCGCCATGTCGCTGAAGGTCGATCTCGAACCCGCCTACGTGCTGCACACCCGGGCCTACCGGGAGACCAGCCTGATCGTGGAACTGCTCACCGCCCACCAGGGGCGCAAGGGCGTGGTGGCCAAAGGCGCGCGCAGGGCAAAGTCTCCACTCAAGGCGTTGCTCCAGCCCTGTCGGCCCATCCTGGTGTCCTGGAGCGGGCGGGGTGACCTGGGCAGCCTCACAGGAGCCGAGGCGGCCGGTCCCGCCCCGGTGCTGGCCGGGCGGGCCCTGTGGAGCGCCCTGTACGTCAATGAACTGCTCGAACGGCTGGTACGTCGGGACGAGCCCCAGGAGGGCCTGTTCCAGGTCTATGTCCAAACCCTGGCGGTGCTCGCCGAGGCGGACGATCCCGAGCCCACCCTGCGCCTGTTCGAGCGGGATCTGCTCGAGGTCTGCGGCTATGGCTTGATCCTCGATCATGCGGTGGACAGCGGTGCCGCCATCGAAGCGGACGCGCGCTACTATTACCGGCCCGATCAGGGGCCTGGTGCCGAAGACGACGGCGAATCGCTGCCGGTGACCGGTGCGACCCTGCTGGCCCTGGATCGGGGCGAGCTGGGCAGCGCGGAAATCCGCCGTGAGGCCAAGCGACTCATGCGCACGGCCCTGGCCCCGCACCTGGGCGATCGCCCCCTCAAGAGTCGGGAACTGTTTCAATAAACCCACCCGTTGGAGCGGCGTCCCGCCGCGATTGGCACGCCCACCAA
>JBMYTL010000048.1:0-19985 GCA_049604295.1 Gammaproteobacteria bacterium | reverse complement strand
GGCGTTCATCGAACCGCAACAGGGCGACCCGGTCACCACTGCGCATGGAGCCAACGAATCGTCCGAACAGGTCGCGGATGGTCTTGCGCGGGTCGCCATCGCGCATGCTGCCGGAGTTATCCAGCAAGCCCACCACATCCAGGCGTTCGGCCTGGGCCGGGGTCACGGGCAACACCCCGCCGAACAGGAACGCCGCCAACAGCAGGGCGGTGGTCCAGCGGCGCGCGCCGGGGCGGATGGAAGGCGTCGGGGCAGAAATCATGGATAAACCGGGCATCGGGATTCAGTCCAGGAAGTGCGGGCCGGACGGCGCGCACGGGCTTGGGTGAGCATGATCCCGCCACCGGGCCGATATTCAAAGCCGTTCGATCACTTCGGCCAAACGTCGTACCGCTGCATCGATCGCGGTCGGCTCAAAACCGCAGAAGCCCAGGAGCAGCCCGCCGACGTTGCCAGGGGTGTTGCCAAAGGCGTCGTCAGAAGCGCTGTAGCGGGAAATGGGCTGCGCCTCGACACCCGCGCGCCGCAGTGCCTCGACGAGGACACGGTCGTCCGTGATACCGGTCACCCGCACCGCGATCTGCATGCCTGCCTGGTGATCAACGAAACGGATTCGACCGGGCAGGTACCGGCCCAGGGCATGCAGCAGCGCCTTGCGGCGTTCCCCGTAGATACGCCGGACACGGCGCAAATGGCGATGAAAGCCGCCCTCCTCCATAAAGACCGCCAGGGGACGCTGGACGGCGATGGAAGCCCGGGTGCCGTATCGGCCCAACAGGTCCTCCATGGCGGGAACCAACGCATCGGGGAGCACCGCGTACCCCAGGCGCAGGGCGCTGCTGAAGATCTTCGAGAAACTGCCCACATAGATCACCCGCCCGACCGCGTCGATGCTCTGCATGGCCGCGATGGGGCGGCCACCGAAACGGAACTCGCTATCGTAGTCGTCCTCGATGATCCAGCGCTGCCCACCCCGCTCCACGGCCCAGTTGAGAAAGGCCCGCCGCCGCGCCATGGGCATGGCACCTCCGAGGGGGAACTGGTGGGAAGGCGTGAGCACCGTGAGTATCGGATCTTCGGACGAGCTCGGTACGCGCGCTCCCTGGTCGTCCACCGCCAGGTCAAGGCGGCCCATACCGAGCATATCCAGGTAGTCACGGACCGGCGGGTAGCAGGGGTCCTCCACGGCAATACCGTCGCCGGGGCACGCCAGGGCGCGCAGACACAGCTCCAAGGCCTCCAGGGAACCGGCGGTGATGACAATGTTCTGCGCGCGCACACGCATGCCCCGCCACTGGGCCAGGTGGGCCGCCACGGCCGCGCGCAGACGTGGGTCCCCGAACGGATCCGTGGGCATGACGAGGGCATCGGGCTCGAAACGCGCCACCCGCCCCAGGCAGCGCGCCCACGGGCGCAGGGGAAACAAGGCCATGTCCGGCTGCCCCGGTGCCAGGGGCAACACATCGGGACGGGTATCCGCGCCCTCCCGCCTGTCCGGCCAGGGCCCGGGAACGGGTTTTCGAGCGCGTTCCTGACGCGGCGCGGACAGCGACGCCGCGCCGTCGGGGACCTCCACCTCGCCGATCGCGCAAACGAACACACCGGCACCGCGCCGCCCCTCCACAAAGCCCTCCGCCGCGAGCTGCTCGTAGGCCGTCACCACCGTTGAGCGCGACAGGCCCAGCTCCCGGGCCAGGCTGCGCGAAGCGGGTAACCGTTGCCCGGCCGCGATATCACCCGATACGACGGCGGCACGCAGGGCCTCGTAAAGGGCCTGGGCCAGGGGACGCCCCAGGTCACGGGCCGCATCGATGCTGTGGATGAGATGACTGACGGGCATATTGGACTGCTAAAAATGTCAATAATTGGCAATTCACACATGCCAATTATTCCCTAGTGTAGCGCCCGTACCGCACATGGAGCCTTCCGACATGACCGATCAAGCCGCTCTCACGAACCCCCTTCCCAGCAGCGAACGCACGCGCCTGCGGCGGGCCCGCCAACGCGGCCGTTATGACCGCGAAACCATTCACGCCATCGTCGATGCCACCCCCATGTGTCACGTGGGCACTGTGGTCGACGGCAGCCCGGTGGTCATGCCCACCTTTCACTGGCGCGAGGGCGATCGTGTCTACTGGCATGGTTCCCGCGCGGGCAGAGCCATAAAGGCATCCCTGGGCGCACAAACCTGCCTCACCATCTCCCTGCTGGACGGCCTGGTTCTGGCACGTTCGGCCATGCACCACTCCGCCAACTACCGCTCGGTCATGGTATTCGGAACGCCGGAGGCGGTAACCGACCCCGAAGCCAAGGAGACACATCTGCGCGCCTTTATCGAAGGGCTCTACCCCGGCCGTTGGGACAGCCTGCGTCCCATCACCGCCCAGGAACTGAAGGCCACCACGGTCCTGTCACTGCCCATCAGCGAGGCATCCGCCAAGGTCCGGACGGGCGGGCCCATCGATGACGAAGCGGATTACGATCACCCGGTCTGGGCAGGGGTGGTGCCCCTGGAACCTGGCCAAGGCATGCCGGTTGCTGATGCACGCAACCTGGCGGGTATCGAGATACCGGACCATGTGTCGAGATTTCTCATCGGTTCACCTTGAATCGAAGTCACGCCGCCCTGCGTATATCCTGAGCCTCAGAGAGGACACGTACATGGTCAATTTCTGGCTCGCTTCCTCAAGCCCCCCCGGGGGATCAACCCGTTCCTGCGTCGTTCTCAAGGACTGGAAGACAACACATTCAATCTCAGATTTCCGAACTTCTCGCGGGTCCGACTCAGCCTTCCGGAGCAATCAGAGCACATCGCAATCGCTCAGGTGTTCGAACCCTTCGATCACGAAATCGCGTTGCCGGAAGAACGACCGCGTCAGCTGATGATTCAGGGAACAGGTCTCATGCAAAAACTCCTCACCGGCCAGATCAGGGTGCCTACCGAGACGACCCCGTCATGACCTCGCCCCTTATCCAGAACCTGGAAGCTGAAGCACGCCGTATCGAGGAGGACGCGGAGCATTCCTTCAAGGGCCATTACAACGCCTCACGCCCCTGGCATTGGTTTCATCTGGGACTGGGCCTGGCGGCGGGCGTCGCTTCCGCCGTCGCCGGTGCGGGCATCTTCGCGGAGGGCGATGCCATCACGGTGATCGCCGCCGTCGCGTCGGTCGTCCTGATCGCTGCTCTGACCAGCCTGAACCCCAGCGACCACGAACAGCGCCACAAGGCGGCCGGCGCGGCCTACCAGTCCTTGCGCAATCAGGCGCGTATGTTCCGCCAGATCGACCTGATCGGCGACAGCCCCGGACAGGAGTTACGCCAGAAGCTCTTCGCCCTGGCCAAGATCCGCGACCAACTCAACGAGGGCAGCCCCACCATTCCCCGCCGGGCCTATGAGCGGGCCTGCAAGGACATCAACACCGGACGTGCCACCTACTCCGTGGACAAGGAGGATTGAATGACGGTCAATTCCTATCTCACCAAGCTGGCTGATGCGGCGATCCTTCGGGACCGGGAGAAGTACCTGATCCGTCGCTCCGTCGATACGCTGACAACCCGGTTGAAGGTCTATTTCGGCACCGACATCACGGAGCAGTTCATCTTCGGCTCGTTTCGGCGTGGCACCATCCTGCCCCGCTCCATGGATGCGAATTCGGATATCGACTACATGGTTGTCTTCAAGGAAAGGGGACTTCGCCCTCAGACCTATCTGGACCGGCTGAGGCGATTCGTCGATTCCTATTACACCCGTGCCGAGATCCAACAGGCCCACCCGACTATCCAACTCTCGCTCAACCACATCCGCTTTGAGCTCGTCCCGGCGACATCTGCTTTCCTCATCGGATATAGCATTCCATCCAGGGCATCGGGGTATGACGACTGGCAGACCACCGATCCCAGATCGCTGAACAACGATCTTACGGAGGCGAACAAAGCCAACGGCAGCCAGATAAAGAGGTTGGTCCGGCTGGTGAAATACTGGAACGCACTCCAAGGCTTCCCCTTCGAATCCTTTGAACTGGAGAAGCAGGTGGTTGCCCACGGTTTCTTGGGATTGCGCGTCTTCGGCACGGCCAACCTGGAAAATTACTTCTTCCAGTTCATGGAGGCTCTTGAAACGGGGGGCTGGTCCGCGCCAAAGTCAAGAAGAGTCAAAATCGAAAACCTCCATAAAACACTCAAAGCCGCCCGCCAAGCCAAACGTTCACGCAACTTCGATCATGCGGAGCGCATCATCAAAGGGTTGCTCCCGCCGACCAAGAGCATGCTTACGGCATGAAGATCGAGACCTTCAAATCCGGCAGCTACCGCCAGCAGTACCAGTACCGCAGCTTCACTCCGGTGACGGTGAACCGGCAGTGGACCTGGGAGGACCCCAAGGTCAACACCCTGTTGGAGCAGGCCACCCGGGCCCTGAGCGAGCTGGACGCTTATTCCATGATCGTCCCGGACGTGGACCTCTACATCCACATGCACATCGTCAAGGAGGCCAACACCTCCAGTCGCATCGAGGGCACTCAGACCCAGATGGACGAAGCACTGATGCAGAGGGACCAGGTCGCCCCTGAGCGGCGCGACGACTGGCAGGAGGTGCAAAACTACGTGCAGGCCATGAACCGGGCCATCACCGACCTCGAGACCCTGCCCCTGTCCAACCGTCTGCTGAAGCAGACCCACGCCATCCTCATGGATGGGGTGCGAGGTGAGCACAAGGACCCGGGGGAGTTCCGTCGCTGCCAGAACTGGATCGGAGGCTCCAGCATCAACGACGCGGTGTTCATCCCACCGGGAGACGATGAGGTGCCGGAGCTGATGTCGGATCTGGAGAAGTTCTGGCACAACGAGGGAGTGGACGTGCCGGACCTGATCCGCATCGCCATCAGTCACTACCAGTTCGAGACGGTGCACCCCTTTCTGGACGGCAACGGGCGTATCGGTCGGCTGCTGATCACGCTCTACCTGGTGAGTCGGGGGCTGCTCAACAAGCCGTCGCTGTACCTGTCGGACTTCTTCGAGCGCCATCGCTCCGCCTACTACGACGCGCTGATGGCGGTCCGCACCCGCCACGAAATGCTGCATTGGGTGAAGTTCTTTTTGAGTGCCGTATTGGAGACCGCCAAGCGCGGGCGCGGCACCTTCGAGGAAATCCTAGGCCTGCGCCAGGACGTGGATGCCATCGTCGTGACCCTGGGCCGCCGGGCAGAGAACGCCAACCGACTGATCAACGCGCTGTACGCCTACCCCATCATCACCGCACCGCGCGCGGCGGAGCTGCTGGAAACCACGCCCCGCACGGCCCGTGACCTGATCCAGGCTTTGGTGGATGTGGGCATCCTGCGCGAGATGACCGGGCGCAGCCGCTACCGCAGCTTCCTGTTCGAACGCTATCTGACGCTATTCGACGCGTAGCCAATGGGCGCGCATAGCCAATCGGCGAATTGGGCACATACGGGAACTTGGAGCCATAAAACTTCCCTTGCGAATTTTTAACGGAAAGTTTCTTGCATTAACTTTCCCTTAAACAGCGGCGACGGAAAGTTCGTCGCGGTTTCTTTCCTCTCGCCCCATGTCTGGTCTCACCGCAATCACCCCTCCCAGCCATCCACCACTTCCCGTGCCGCGCGCATGGCCTCGAGCGCAGCGGGAAAACCACAGTAGGCCGTGGCGTGCAGGATCACGCCGCGGATTTCTTCCGGCGTACAGCCATTGTTGAGGGCTCCGCGCACGTGGCCCTTCAGCTCCTGGGTGGCACGCAGGGCGGTGAGCATGGCGATGGTCACCAGACTGCGGGTCGCGCGCGGCAGGTCATCGCGCTGCCAGGGGCCACCCCAGGCATTGGCCATGACCATGTCCTGCAGGGGCTGATCAAACCCGTTGGCGTTGTTCAGGGCGCGGTCGACGAACACGTCGCCCATGACTTCACGACGGGTGGTCTCGCCCGCCTTTTTCTGGTCTTCGAAACTGCTCATGGCTCTTCCCCCCGGCGGTGGTGGTCGTGCGATGGTGGTCATGCGGTGTCAGGGACTGGTATCCGGCCAGCGCCGGAGAAAACCCTCGGCGATACGCGCATGGCCCGCCTCGTTCCAGTGGCTATCACCCCGGATATGGTATCGGGCGATGGTTTCAAGGCGCTGCTCGACGCTCGCGGCGGGATCAATGAAGTCCGGGAAATGGTTGATGAACCCGGCCCCGTGTTCCTCGGCCCACTCCCGCCAGATCAGCACCTGGAGTGAATCCAGTTCGCCACGGGCGGTCTGGTCGGGCCAGGGATAGACGGCCACGGTGAGACCGATGCCGTGTTGGTCGCACAGGGCCGCGACCCGGTCCATGTACTTCTTCATGCGTGCAATGCCCTTGGCGCCGACGGTGTGGAACACGGCCTGGTCAAAGGTCCAACGGGCCGGCCATTGATCGAGCCCGTAGCGGTCGCGCAATGCCTTCTCGGGATG
This sequence comes from Gammaproteobacteria bacterium, assembly GCA_049604295.1. Classification (GTDB taxonomy): domain Bacteria; phylum Pseudomonadota; class Gammaproteobacteria; order JACKNK01; family JACKNK01; genus JBMYTL01. The sequence goes on along the minus strand of JBMYTL010000048.1, from coordinate 13,533 downwards.
GGCGACACCCTGCCACCAGCCCACGGCCAGATCGCGCAGGGCACGAACGGCCAGGGTGTGTCGGCTGATCCAGGGCGAAGCCGCGGGAATGCTGCCGGGAACGGGGTCGGAACGGGTACCCGCGACCTTGAGGTCCCCCACGTTCCCCTCGGGGGTTTCGCCATAGATGATGGCCTGGTCGCGCACATCGGACAGGTCCAGGTAGATCACCACCTCGTCGATGTGCAGACCACGCTCTTCCAGCAGGTGTTTGAGACGACGCCAGTGGATGATGGGGGCGTAGGAACTGACCCCGGCATTCAGGACCTCGATGCCCCGGGGTGCCAGGGCGGCGGCGATACGACCGGCAAAGGTTTGCCCGTGGCTGACGCCTATGCCCTCGGTGAAGGAGTCCCCCATGAGCAGGATGCGCTGGCCGTCATGGCGTGGGGCGATCTCCCGGGGGGCGGCATCCTTCATGGCCTCGCTGTTGGTCGCCATGATGTAGTCGGCGTGCCCCCAATGAGCGGTGAGCGGCGCAATGTCGGGCTTGAAACCGTGGTGATAGCGCACATCGGGCGTGCGGAACACCCGATCCGGGGCGGAGCGCCGGGCCTCCAGGTGCTCGCGCAGGGGCTGGCCAAGCACGGCATGGACCAGGTTCGCGGCGATGACATCCAGGACCAGCAGGGCGACCAGGATGATGACGCTCAGCGTGCTGCGCGGGTGGCGTTCGAAGAGGGAGGAACGCGGGGTGGAGGGCATGTTCAGGGAGGGTTTCCGGACGGCGCGGTGACTCGTTTCGGGGATCTACAATACCCGCTTCACGCAGCGATGCAGGAAGCTACCTGCTCGCTGTTGCCGGCCCGATGAATCGGTTCGCGGGCAAGCCCGCTCCTACAGGGGCGTTGTCATCCATGACAGGAACGGTTCTCAGTCGGCGGGGCGCCAGGCCAGATCCAGTTCCTTGGCGGCCTTGACCTCGTCCAGGCGACGCACGGGCATGGTCCAGGGCGCACCCTTGACGAAGGCGATGTCCTTCCGGGCCTCGTCGCGGATGGCCACCATGGCCTCCACGAAGGCTTCCATCTCCTCCTTGGTTTCCGTCTCGGTGGGCTCGATGAGCAGGCACTCGGGTACCAGCAGCGGGAAGTAGATGGTCGGGGCGTGAAAACCGTAATCGAGCAGGCGCTTGGCCATGTCGGTCGCGGTCAGGCCCAGGGCCTTGGCCTCGCGCTTGAGGGTGATGATGAACTCGTGGCTGGCACGGCGCTGGGGGAAGGCCAGCTCGAACCCGGCCTCGCGCAAGCGGGCCGACAGGTAGTTGGCGTTGAGGGCGGCGTACTCGCCCACCCGGTGCATGCCGTCTCGGCCGAGCATGCGGGCGTAGACATAGGCGCGCAGGTTCACCCCGGCGTTGCCCATGAAGGCGGACAGGCGACCGATGCTGTTGGGACGGTCCTTGGCGGTGAGCCAGCGGTAGGCACCCTCGCTTTCGCCCACCATGGGCACGGGCAGGAACTCCGCCAGGCGCTTGCCCGCGCCCACGGCGCCGGAACCCGGACCGCCACCACCGTGCGGGGTGGAGAAGGTCTTGTGCAGGTTCATGTGAATGACGTCGAACCCCATGTCACCCGGGCGGACCTTGCCCAGGATGGCATTCAGGTTGGCGCCGTCGTAATAGAGCATGCCGCCCGCCTCGTGGACGATGCCGGCGATGGTGGCGATGGAGCGCTCGAACACACCCAGGGTGGACGGGTTGGTGAGCATGATGCCGGCGGTGTCCGGACCGACCGCGGCGCGCAGGGCCTCGATATCCACGTCGCCGTTGGCATCGGTGGGGATCTCCTTGACCTTGAACCCGCACATGGCGGCGGTGGCCGGGTTCGTGCCGTGGGCCGCGTCGGGCACCAGCATGACCTTGCGTTCGTGATCGCCCCGCGCATCGTGGTAGGCGCGGATCATGGCCACACCGGTGAACTCACCCTGGGCGCCCGCCATGGGCGTGAGGGACACCGCCTCCATGCCGGTGACCTCCTTGAGCATCTCCTGCAATTCGAACATGCAGCCCAGGAAACCCTGACCGTGGGACGCCGGGGCCAGCGGATGACGCGCCAGGAAGCCCGGCAGCATGGCCAGGGTGTTGGAGGCCCGCGGGTTGTACTTCATGGTGCACGAACCCAGGGGATAGAAGTGGGTGTCGATGCTGAAGTTGAGCTGGGACAGGCGCGTGAAATGGCGCACCGCCTGCAATTCCGACACCTCGGGAAGCGTCGGCTTGTCCGTACGCAGCAGGCCCTCGGGCAGGTCGGAGACATCCGCCATTTCCATGGGCGCCTGGGGCACGGATCGACGCCCCTCGCGGGACTCGTCGAAGATCAGTCCCACGGGCCGTTCGATGACCTTTTCCAGGCCGTCGGCGGAGGGGCTGTCAGCGGGTGCGGGTGATGCGGTCATGGTGTTTGCTCGTGATTTCAGGCTGAGGCGATGCTGGTCTTGGTGACGAACCCATTTCCATCGCCGCCCCTCACCCCCGGCCCCTCTCCCGGAGGGAGAGGGGGGCCAGAAGGAGGCATCGTTCAGATTCAACACGGCGTCCGCGATGCGGACACCTCAAGGACTCAAAACAAAAAATTCATGAGTGGAAGCCGCTCCCAAGCTCCGTCGAGGGCGAAGACCTCAACGCACCCCGGGAGCCAAGCGGATCAGCAGGCGGCCAAAGCGGCTTCGTAATCCGGTTCCTGGGCAATCTCAGGAACCATCTCGGTGTACTTGACCTTGCCATCACCACCGACGACCACGACGGCTCGGGCGGTGATACCTGCCAGGGGGCCATCCTGGATGAGCACGCCATAGTCCTTGGCGAAGGAGCGGCTGCGCATCATGGACAGGGTGACCACGTTGTCGATGCCCTTGTCGGTGCAGAAACGCCCGGCGGCGAAGGGCAGGTCGGCGGAGCAGATCAGAACGGCCAGGTCATCGCGGGACTTGGCGGCCTCGCTGAACTTCTCGGTGGAAATCGCGCAGACCGGGGTATCCAGGCTGGGCACGATGTTCAGCAGCACGGTCTTGCCCGCGAAATCGGCCAGGGACTTGTCGGACAGATCGCCCGCGGTGAGTTTGAAATCGGGGGCGTCGGCGCCAACGGCGGGCAGGTCGCCGTTGGTGTTCAGGGGGTCGCCGTTCAGGGTGACGGTTGCCATGTTCGTTCTCTCCTCGGTGGTAAATCGTTCAGGCCGTTCAGGCCGCGCTGAGCACGTTCTTCAGGGTGTCCACGTAGCGGTCCAGGTCGGCCCCTGTCTTGGTCTCGGTGGCACAGACCAGGATGGCGGAACCGAGCTCGGGGTAATCCGCGCCAAGATCATGGCCGGCAAAGACGTCGGCCTCGGCCATGGCAGCCAGCACTTCCCCGGCGGGACGCTCCAGTTGGATCACCGCCTCGTGGAACACGGGGCCCTCAAAGGCACGGCTCACCCCGGGCAATTCGGCCAACCGGTTGACGAGGTCGCGGGTATTGGCATGGCTGGCCGCGGCCACGCGCTTGAGCCCCTCGGGCCCGACGATGGACATGTAGATGGTCGAGGCGGTGACCATGAGGCCCTGGTTGGTGCAGATGTTGGACGTGGCCTTGGAGCGGCGGATGTGCTGTTCCCGGGCCTGCAGCGTCAGTACGAAGCCCTCGCGACCTTCCAGGTCGACGGTGCGGCCGACGATGCGGCCCGGCATCTGCCGCACCAGGGCCTGCTTGCAGCACATGAAACCGTAGTAGGGGCCACCGGAGGACAGGGGCACGCCCAGGGATTGACCCTCGCCGCAGGCGATGTCCGCTCCGTCGGAGCCCCAGGAACCGGGCGCATTGAGCAGAGCGAGGCTGGTGGGGTTGACGACCGCTATGGCCAGGGCCTGATGGGCGTGGGCCCAGTCCGTCATGGCATCGACGTCTTCCAGGGCGCCGAAGAAGTTGGGCTGGGCGATGATGACGCCGCAGATGTCCTCGTCCTTGTAGGCGTCGAGGCTGGCGACCGGCGTGGTACCGGTGGCGGGGTCGTAATCGAGCTCGACCAGCTCAACGCCCTGCATGGCGACGATGGCGCGCACGGTCTGGCGGTAGTAGGGGTGCAGGGTGCGCGGCAGCAGGAAGCGCCGGGACTTGGACTTGCGGTTGGCGCGAATCGCCATGAGCACCGCCTCGGCCAGGGCGGTGGCCCCGTCGTAGAGCGAGGCATTGGACACATCGAGACCGGTCAACCCGGTCATCATGGTCTGGTACTCGTAGATCAGTTGCAGGGTGCCCTGGCTGGCCTCGGCCTGGTAGGGCGTGTAGGCGCTGTAGAACTCGCCGCGGGTGGTGACCTCGAAGACCGCCGCCGGAATGTGATGCTCATAGGCCCCGGCCCCGATGAAATTAAGCGCCAGACCGTCGGCCTGGGCACGCTCGGTCATGAGGCGCGCGATCTGCATCTCGCTGATGCCCTCGGGCACCGCGTCGATGCCCTTCGCGCGCAGCTCGGCGGGCACCTCGTCAAACAAGGCATTGATGCTGTCCGCGCCGATGGCGGCCAGCATCTCCTGCTCATCGGCTTTGGTATGGGGAATGAAAGGCATAACAGTCAGCTCCGCACGGCCATGCACGGCATGTCCGGGCCCATGAAATCGTCTCGATCAAGACCGCGACGGTGGGGTCCCACCATCAACACAGCGTCCGCGAGGCGGACACCACACGAATTCAAAATTCAAAACCAAAAATTCGGGCCGGTCGCTCACCAGCGTTTCGCGGATGGCACGGCGTCGCCGCCCCTACCCTTACCGCCAAGCGTTGGCATCGCCCGACCCGGCCCGGCTCAGTCTTCGTCTTCGCAGAACTCGCCGTAGGCCTCGGCATCCATGAGTTCGTCCACCGAACCGGCATCGGTCAGGGTCATCTTCCAGATCCAGCCCTCACCAAAGGCATCGGTATTGATGGTCTCGGGTGCGTCGGTCAGGGCCTCGTTGACGGCGGTGACCTCGCCATCGAGCGGGGCATAGACATCGGAGGCCGCCTTCACGGATTCCACCACCGCGATCGCATCCTCGGCGGCGACCTCGGCCCCTGCCTCGGGCAGTTCGACGAATACCAGGTCACCCAGCAATTCCTGGGCATGGTCGGTGATGCCGATGGTCACGCTGCCGTCATCTTCGACGCGGATCCATTCATGGCTTTTGGTGTAACGCAGGTCGCTGGGAATTTCGCTCATAAATCACCGAACAGTTCGTAGGGCGGAATGGTGTGTTGGAAAGACAATGGTGCGCCAACCGGGGCAACCGGCCTTAAAGGTCGATCTGCGCCTTGCCGTTGCGTACGAAAACAGGTTTGACGACGCGGGCGGGCAGGCGTTTGCCGCGGATTTCCACATCGCAACGCTCACCGATGCCCCGGGGCACCCGTGCCAATGCAATGGCAACATTGAGCGTAGGCGAGAAACTCCCGGATGTGATCTCGCCCTCGCCCGCCTCGCAAAACACCTTCTGGTGATCACGCAGGACGCCCTTGCCTTCGAGCACCAGGCCGACGAGCTTCTGGGTGATACCCGCGGCCTTCTCGGCCTCAAGAGCGGCGCGACCGACAAAATCACGCTGGGGATCGCCCTCGCTCGCCGGATCGAGGGCAACGGTCCAACCCAGGCCGGAGATCCAGGGGCTGGTGGTTTCGTTCATGTCCGAACCGTAGAGGTTCATTCCCGCTTCCAGGCGCAGGGTGTCACGGGCCCCCAGACCGGCCGGGGCAACCCCGACGGCGGCCAGTGCATCCCAGACGGCCGCGGCACGTCCGGCGGGCACCATGATCTCGAAGCCATCCTCACCGGTGTACCCGGTACGGCCCACGAACAATTCGCCGCATTCGGCGGCGAAGAAGGGCTTGAGTGCAGCGGCGGGGGCGATTTCCTCACCCAGTGCGTCGGCGGCCTTGGCGCGGGCGTTGGGGCCCTGCACAGCGATCATGGCCAGGTCGGAGCGCTCGTTGAGGGTGACCTCGAAACCCTCGGTGTGCTGTTGCAGCCAGGCCATGTCCTTGTCGCGCGTGGCGGCGTTCACCACCATGCGGAACCAGTCATCACCCATGAAGTAGACGATCAGGTCGTCGACCACGCCCCCCTCGGGGTTGAGCATGGGGGAGTACAGGGCCTTGCCCGGGGTCTTGAGCTTGGCCACGTCGTTGGCCAACAGGTGGGATAGGTAGCCACGGCAATCGCCCGTGATGTCCACGACGGTCATGTGCGAGACATCGAACATGCCCGCGTCCTGACGCACCACGTGGTGTTCCTGAACCTGGGAACCGTAGTGCAGGGGCATATCCCAGCCGCCGAAATCGACGATCTTTGCGCCGGCGGCCACGTGGGTATCGTAAAGGGGGGTGCGTTGGCCCATGGTGAATGCTCGCTACCGTGACTAAATCGGGTCTGTGGCCTGCGCCACGACACCCCTCTGTCCGGTCACCTGAGAGATTTGCGGTGGAACCGACAAGGCGCCGTTTCCACCCTACCCCCTTCGGTGGGCGCCTGGGGCCCCACATGCACGTGGGGCGACGCCACTCTCCAGAGCCAACTGTCGATCCGCGGTCCTTTTTGCCTGAGCGTTTCCGGGCGGGTTGCGCCTTCGGCGGCCGGTGACCCGGCTCTCTCCCGCGGAGACATGACGTTGAGGCCGCGACTATGCCCCAGCCGGAGGGGGCACGCAAACAGGCCACCGTACGGGATCACCCGTCGGACCCCGGACGCGCCTGCTCCCCATCCGCCACCGCGTCATCGATGAAGTCTCCGACCTGTGCCAGGGCGCGCTTGAGCTGCTCGATCTCATCGTCCGCACCGTCGAGACGCCCGCCCTGCGTGAGTGCCATCAAGCGGCGACAGCTCTCGACCAGGATGCTGGCCCCGATGACCGAGGCGGCGCCCTTGAGTCCGTGCGCCTCGTTGAACACGGCGCGTGCGTCGTGTTCCGCGCGGGCCGACCGAATCCGCCCCATCCTCTGCTCCGCCTCGCCGCGGAACTGGCGGAACAACTCACCAACGAAATCCTCCTCGGGGCTGTTCCCCATAGCCCGCAATCGCTTGAGCATGGACGGATCGAGAACCTCGCCCGCGCTGGCGGGCGGCGACTCGAGGGCATCGGTGGCCCGCTCCAAGCCAGCCGCGGCAGGCTTGCCCGTCGCGCTGATCCAGCGCGTCAGGACGCGTCGCAGGGACTCCATGCGCACGGGCTTGGTGATGAAATCGTCCATACCCGCGGCCAGACAACGTTGCCTGTCGTCTTCAAGCGCATCCGCGGTCATGGCAACGATGGGAAGGCGCGCACAGGGGCCGCCGGGCAGGATCTCGTTGCGCAGCCGTCCGGTGGTCTCAAAACCGTTCAAACCCGGCATCCTGCAATCCATGAACACCAGGTCGACGCAGCCCTTGCTCAGCAGTTCTATCGCCTGTTCACCACCATCGAGGGTCGTCACATCGCAGCCCAGACGCTTGAGCATGCGTCCGGTCACGGATCGGTTCATGGGGTCGTCATCCACCACAAGAACACGCCGTTCGGCGCAGGACTCAACCCCCAGATCAGGCTCCGACGCGTGCTCCCCGGCGATTTCACGCAGGCCGCTGATCACCATGGACTCAGTGAGGGGTAGCGCCAGACGCGCTTCGAACCGCCGCGGAACGCTGGAGGTCGCATCCATGGATCGCGACACCTGGATCAGCGGTGGCCAACGGCGCGAGCGCGACTTCGCGGGCGGTGCCTCCTCCAGCGCCCAGAAGATCACCTTGGGCTTCGCGCGCGGATCGATAAGGTCGTTGACCGCCTTTACCTCAGAGGTGATGGAGAGGCTGACCTCATGGGGCTCAAGCAGCTCGCTCAGGGCGATGCCGATGCCCCTGTCCGTACTCACCACGATGACATGAGCCCCCGCGAGGTCCGGCTCGGGCAACCAATCGCGCTCGGAAGGCGTGAGCGGGAGATCAAACCAGAAGCGCGTGCCTACCCCGGGATCACTCTCCAGGTCGATGTGTCCACCCATCACATCCACCAGACGATGACAGATGGATAAGCCAAGCCCACTGCCGCCAAAGCGCCGGGCGGTCGAGGCATCGGCCTGACTGAACGGCTTGAACAGACGCGCCGCCTGCTCGGGCGTCAGGCCTATTCCGGTATCGCTCACCGTGAAGCGCACCCAGGAATCATCGGGATCCTCGGAAGAGGTCGGCACCGGCCCCATGCTTAGCACGATGTGGCCCTTCTCGGTGAACTTCACCGCGTTCCCGAGCAGATTGACCAGCACCTGGCGCACGCGTGCCGCATCGCCCACGCGCAGGCGTTTGAGACGCGGATCAAGGCGCACGAAGGCATCGACGGGCTTGCCACGCAACTGGCCACTGACCACATCCATGGCACCATCGGCCATGGCGCGCAGGTCCATCTCGGCCTCCTCCAGTTCCAGCCGGTCGGCCTCGATCCGGGACAGGTCGAGCACGTTGTTGAGCAGGGCCAACAGGGATTCACTGGCGTTGCACAGGCCCTCGACATAGTCGCGCTGATCCGCATCCAGACGCGAAGTGCGCAGTAACTGCCCCATGCCAACGATGGAGTTCATGGGATTGCGGATCTCGTGACTGACGGTGGCCAGGAACTCGGTCTTGCGCCGATCCGCTTCCACCGCCGCCTTGCGCTGACGCTCCATGCGGTGCAGGAACCAGGCCATGATCAGGGACAGAACGCCGACCAGGGTGATGATGGCCACGGCCTTGAAGATGATGGACTCACGCGCATCCTGCATGACCTCGGGGTTACGCAGGGCCACCAGGTCCCAGACCGTGTTCTCCAGCGGCAGCTTAACGCTGACCTGCTTGAGCTCGTCCGCACTGAGTCGAAACTCCCGATCCATGCGATCGCGGCTGCCCCTGGCGGTCACTTCGATGAGCCCGTCCACACGCCTGTTGACCAACATGAACTGATGCCCGTCGAAACTGCGCCGCTCAAGCACCGCCGCGATGGCGTCGGGTAACACGCTGACGAAGAACACCGCGTCCGGCGTCGTCGCCATGAGGTCGTAGTGGTAGGCCACGGGGTTGGGGTGGATCACGATCTCGGGCACATGGCCCGGATCATCGGCAAAGGCGCGGATGTCCCGCAGGCACACATCGCCGATACGGCCTTCGAACTCCTCCATGTAGGCACTGCCCACGAAATCCGTCACCGTCACGCCGTGGGAGTCAGGAAAGTGGCGCCGGACCTTGGTCTCGAGGAACTCCTGGAGCACCTCGTCATCCTCGTTCGTGATCACCCGCCGGATCAGAACCTCGTTCTCCTCCGCGAACACACGGACATCGTGGCGCACATTGTTCACCACCAGGCTGATCTCAGCGGAGGCGGCCGAGGCGGACTGGAGGATACGGCTGGTCTCGGAGCGCTGCAGCACATCCAGACGCTCATAGCCGGCCCACGCTACAAGGGCAGCAATCGCAAGGGTGGTGAACCCCGCGAAGCCGATGTAACGGAATCGGTAGAGCCATGCCTCCAGTCGGGTGAGCAAGAATCCTCCCTCCGGCGAGTAAGCGTGATCGTGTCGCTCGATCCCTGGCGTCTCGATTTCGGCGTGTTGTTGTGCGGGCGAGGCGTGACCCGGAAGCCCAGGCTTCCCGGCCCCGGTTGATTCGAACCGCGCCACGCGGGACAGCGCACGAATTTCCGGCCGGGAGCCGCGCGACCTGACACCGCCCACCCCTGTTTGGTCTAGCTTGTCGGCATCGGGGAAGTTGTGGATACGGGATTTCCAGCAGCGATCAGAGGGTGAGCATCATTGACACACCCCGACCCGGACCGGGCACGACCCCGCCTCCCCCCCTGGTACATCACTCCGGCCCGCATCGCTCACCACCGTTCTGCCGCGGACGCCGATCCTTCCGCCATGCCAGGACACATGGACTGTCGAGATGGGGGCTAGGGACGGGCGAGCGGGGGAAGGTCGCCGTCCAATCCCATGGCCGCGCGCATGAAGCGCTGCCGCGCGGGCGCGAAACGCCCCGCCATGCCCATGCCGATGTTGCGTGCGATCCGCATTGGCACCTGCTGGCTGCCGAACAGGCGCTTGAAACCGTCGAAGGCCAGGCCCATGGCCATGTTGTGTCCGCGCCGTGAACGGGCATAGCGCGCCAGCACACGCGGATCACCGATGTCGGCACCGCGGGCCCGGGCATGGAGCATCACCTCGGCCAGGGAAGCCACATCGAGCAACCCCAGGTTGACGCCCTGCCCGGCCAGGGGATGCACGCCGTGCGCGGCATCACCCACCAGCACGGTTCGACCAGCCACATACCGGTCGGCGTGCATGTAGCGCAGGGGGAAGGCCGCGCGCTTGCCGACCTCCAGCACAGCGCCCAGGCGGTGATCGAAGGCGCGCGCCAACTCGATACGGAAGGTCTCATCAGGCAGATCGAGCAGTTCCCGTGCGTGCTCAGGACTGGTGGACCAGACGATGGAACAACGCCCGTCCCACAGAGGCAGGAACGCCAGGGGCCCGCCCGGAAGGAAGCGCTGCCACGCCGTGTTCCCATGACCGTGTTCACAGGCCACGGTGGTGACCACGGCGTGCTGGTCATACTCCCACCCCCGGGTGCCGATGCCCGCCCATTGCCGAAGCTGGGAATCCCGACCATCCGCCGCCACCAGGACAGCGGTGCGGTGCGCGCTACCGTCATCCAGACGCACCACGCTGTGATCGTCGGCGTTGTCGAAACCGGCCACCCGACAGGGGGTGTACAGGCGCACATCCGGCAGCGCCTTCGCCCGCTCCAGCAACGCCAGTTGCACCACGCGGTTCTCGATGATGTGCCCCAGGGTAGGCTCCCCCAACTCGGCACTGTCGAAGTGGATGAGACCGGCGCCCCCGGCGTCCCATACCTCCATGGCCTCGTACGGCGTTACCCGCCGCTCCACCATCGCCTGCCAGGCCCCGATGCGCTCGAACATGCGCCGCGAGGCAGGAGACAGCGCCGAGACCCGTAGGTCCGCGGGCGCGTCGCGATCAAGTTCAGGTGGAACATGGCCCTCGACCAGGGCCACACGCAAACCGCCCTGGGCCAGGGCGCAGGCCAGGGCCGAACCGACCATGCCGCCCCCGGCAATGGTGACGTCGGAATCCAGCGGCGGGCGGCTCACGCTCATGAGCGCCACTCCCGCGCCAACCGGCTGCCACGGCCGAGGGCGGCCCGTGGCAGGTCACCGGCTATGCCCGCCGCATGACGTACAAGCAGCGACCGGGCCGAGGGCATCAGGTCCAAGGTGAACAACCCCAGGTTCCGCCCCGCGCGCAAGGCAGGCTGGCGGTTGCTGAACAGCCGCGCAAGCGCGTGGGTGAAGGTCGTGACGTTACGCAGATCATCGCCTCTTGCGCGTTCAAAACGCTCCAGAAGCGCCAGCTCACCCGGGTCCACCGAAGCGCTGTCAGCCTCCGCCTCAACCTGCGCGTCGGACAGGACGTCAGCCAGGGCCGCCACGTCGCGTAAACCCAGATTGAAGCCCTGGCCGCCGATGGGATGCAGGGCATGGGCGGCATTGCCCACGATGGCGATGCGCGGGCGCACCTGCTCCGTCGATTCCATCAGCCGCAGGGGGAAGGACTGCCGACGCCCGGCACGGCGGAAACGCCCCAGGCGCCAACCGAAACGCTCCTGCAGACCGGCGAGGAATTGCGCGTCGGACAGCGCCAGCAGCTCATCGACCTGATCGTCGAGCACCGACCAGACCACGGCGCAACGCCCCTCGGTCAGGGGCAGCAGGGCAAGGGGACCGGTATCGGTGAAGCGCTCATAGGCAACACCACCATGGGCCTTGCCCGGAACGACGTTGGCAACCACGGCATGCTGGCCGTAGGGACGGCTGCGCGTGGCCACCCCCAGACGATTGCGCACGGTGGAGAACGCCCCGTCCGCCGCCACCACCAGGCGCGCCTGGATGTCCAAGCGCTCACCATCGGCATCGCAGGACAAGGCCACGCTGTCCGCCCGCATGCAAACGTCGGTCAGTCGCGCGGGGGCGATGACGGTGGTATCGCGCAAGGGTTCGAGTGCCGCCACCACGGTCGCGCTCAGCACCCGGGCGGGCGCAACGTATCCGAGGGCGGGCAAGCCCTCGTCGGCGGCGACCATGCGCGTGAAACCGAACCCGCCACGGTCAGACACGTGTATCTGGCGGATGGGCTCAACACCGCTCTCAAGGTGCCCCCAAAGCCCGATGGACGCGAAGATGCGCCTGGACCCCTCGGACAGGGCTATCCCGCGGTCGTCGAATCCGGGACGGGTAGAGGCATCGGGGGCGTGGGCCTCAAGCAGCACGGTACGCCAGCCGCGTCCTTCCAGGGCACAGGCGAGGCTGGCACCAGCCAGTCCACCGCCAACGATGGCAATGTCGTAGTCGCGGCTCACGCTGTTCAGACCGCCATCAGTGCTTCGATCTCGGCCACGCTCTTGCCCAGTGCCCCGGTCAGCACCTCGTTACCGTCCCGCGTGACCAACACGTCATCCTCGATCCGGATGCCGATGCCCCAGTACTTCTTCGGCACCCCCTTACTGCCCTCCGGGATATACAGGCCGGGCTCCACCGTCAGCGCCATGCCGGGTTCTAGTTCGCGCCATTGGTCGTCGACCTTGTAATCCCCCACATCGTGCACATCCATGCCCAGCCAATGGCCGGTGCGGTGCATGTAGAAGCGGCGGTAGTCCTCGTTCTCGATGAGGGCGTCCACATCCCCCTTGAGGATGCCGAGGTCCACCATGCCCTGGGTCAGCACGCGTACCGCGGCACGATGCGGGTCATCCCAGTGGCGACCAGGACGGACCTCGGCGATTGCGGCCTCCTGGGCGGCCAGCACCACCTCGTAGACCGCCTTCTGGGCCTTGCTGAAGCGACCGTTCACCGGGAACGTGCGGGTGATATCCGAGGCGTAGTAGTCATACTCGGCCCCGGCGTCGATCAACAGCAGGTCACCGTCGCGCAGGACACTGTTGTTCTCGATATAATGGAGGATGCAGCCGTTCTCACCTCCGCCCACGATGGACGGGTAGGACGGTTCGGCATCCTGGGAACGGAAATGGTGCAGGAACTCGGCCTCCATCTCCCACTCCCCCATACCGGGCTTGCAGGCCGCCAACGCGCGCTCATGGGCCGCCACGGCAATCTGCGCGGACTTGCGCATCACCTTGACCTCGGCTGCGCTCTTGAACAGTCGCATCTCGTGCAACAGATGTTCCAGGGCGACGAATTCCGAGGGCGCCCGCGCGCCCGCGCGGGATCGCTGACGCAGGGCGTTCACCCAACCCATGAGCTGGTTATCGAATTCGGCGTAGGCGCCAAAGGTGTAGTAGACCTTCTCGCGGCGTTCGAGGATGCCGGGAAGGATCTCGTCGATATCGTCGATGGGAAAGGAATCGTCGGCACCATACTCGTTGACCGCGCCCTCCTGGCCCGCGCGCTTTCCGTCCCAGGTTTCCCGCTCGGGGTCGCGTTCGCGGCAGAACAGGATGAATTCACCATGCTCGC
>JBMYTL010000047.1:0-20878 GCA_049604295.1 Gammaproteobacteria bacterium | reverse complement strand
GGCTTCGTGCGAAAGTGGCGGAATTGGTAGACGCGCTGGATTTAGGTTCCAGTGGGGTAACCCGTGAGAGTTCGAGTCTCTCCTTTCGCACCAGCCGAACAAGACCTTCGATCTGACACGGCCTCTGGCACGACCACATAACGGGTCACCGGGCGCGCGGGTCGGATCCCAGACCCGTGAACCGGCACGCCGTGAGGTGCCGGGGCGCGGGCGCACCCAGAACAACTCACGCGAACACGATACGAGATACAGAGGCATCCCGATGCAAGTTTCGGTTGAATCCACCAGCTCCCTGGAACGCAAAATGACCGTTGAGGTCCCGGCGGAGCGGATCAATGACGAGGTGGAGAGCCGCCTGCGCAAGTACGCCAAGCAGGTGAAGATGGATGGCTTCCGTCCGGGCAAAGTGCCGATGAAAATCGTGCGCCGCCAATACGAACCGCAGATCCGCCAGGAGGTTCTCGGTGAGGTGATCGAGAAGTCCTACTTCGAAGCTCTCGCCCAGGAGGAGATCACTCCGGCGGGTATGCCCAGCATCGATCCGGCTGGTGATTCTGAAGACGGCGCGTTTTCCTATGTCGCGACCTTCGAGGTGATTCCAGAAGTCCAGTTGGCCGACCGCGGTTCGGTGAAGGTCGAGCGTGTCGTGGCTGAAGCGGGTGACGCCGATGTCGAAACCATGCTGGAGCGCCTGCGCAGCCAGCGTCGCGAGTGGGATGCCGTAGAGCGCCCGGCCGCGGCCGGTGATCAGATCACCGTGTCCTACAAGGGTAAGGAAGGTGATGAGTACATCGAGGACGCAGCGGTGGAAAACACCTCCGTGGTGCTTGGCGAGGGACGCTTGTTCCCCGAGTTTGAAACCCAGCTCACGGGTATTACCAAGGATGAGGAAAAGTCCTTCGAGGTGACCTTCCCTGATGATTACCCGGCGGAGAATGCCAAGGGCAAGACCATTACCTTCGAGGTGACCTGCCACGAGGTCGCCGAGCCGCGCCTTCCCGAGATTGACGACGAGTTCGCCAAGGCCCTGGGTGTGGAAGAGGGTGTCGATGCCCTTCGTGCCCAGGTATTGGAAAACATGAATCGTGAACTCGCCGAGCGCGTTTCTTCCGTCAACAAGAACGCGGTCATGGATGCACTGCTCGAGGCTCACGAGGTCGATGCGCCCGCCGCACTGGTGAGCGAAGAGGTCGAGCGCGTCAAAGAGGCGCGCAAGGCCCAGGGTATGCCCGATATGGGCGACGATTCAGGGGCCGAGGAAGAGGCGCGCCGCCGTGTGGTGCTCGGGCTGATCATCCGCGAGATCATCAGCGCCAACGACATCAACGTGGATCGCGAGCGCGTTGATGCGCGTATCGAATCCCTGGCTTCGACCTACGAGGACCCGGCTGCCGTCGTGCAGATGTACAAGGCTGACCGCAACCTCATGCAGCAGGCCGAGGGCGCTGCCCTGGAAGAACAGGTTGTTGAGTGGGTCTACGAAGGCGCCGAAGTTACCGAGGTGAACAAGTCCTTCGAGGAACTCATGAATCCCATGGGTGCCGAGGCGGCCTGACTCAGTACGCGACCGTCCGGTCATCGGGTCGGTAGTGGCGGGACTTGATCGGGCAGGGGCTTTCCAGAAGGAAACGGGCTTTACTCCCCCGTTTCCTGCCCGGACACTCGCCCTTATTCGATTCGGCATCACAACAGGTGGCTAAATGAGCTTCATGCATGACAAGGGTGCGCTGGGTTCCGGCGTGATGGGCTACGGTGGAATGGGGGGCGGTGCCCTGGGTGCCCAGGCCCTGGGCCTGATCCCCATGGTGATCGAGCAGACCGCGCGCGGCGAGCGCTCCTACGACATCTACTCGCGCCTTCTGAAGGAGCGTGTGATCTTTATCGTTGGTCCTGTGGAAGACCACATGGCCAACCTCGTGGTTGCCCAATTGTTGTTCCTGGAGTCTGAGAACCCCGATAAGGACATTCACATCTACATCAACTCGCCGGGTGGTTCGGTCAGTGCCGGCCTCGCCATCTACGACACCATGCAGTTCATCAAGCCTTCCGTCAGCACCATGGTGGTCGGCCAGGCAGCGAGCATGGGTGCGGTGTTGCTCGCGGGCGGTGAGAAAGGCAAGCGCTTCGCTCTGCCTCACTCTCGCGTGATGATTCACCAGCCCCTGGGTGGTTTTCAGGGGCAGGCCAGCGATTTCGAGATCCACGCCAAAGAGATTCTTCACCTCCGTGAGCGACTGAACCAGATTCTTGCCGACCACACCGGTCAGGATATGGAGACCATTCAGCGTGACACCGACCGTGACAACTTCATGGGTGCCGAGTCAGCAAAGGAATACGGCTTGGTGGACGAGGTCCTCTCCCGTCGCGAGATGCCCTCCGAGGATTGATCCTCTTCCTTTACCCGCCGTCCGGCACCGGATCTTCGCGTGGGCGGCGGCGGGGGCGGGGCGCCTGTACCGCGGCCTGTACCGCGGTGGCGGATGTTCCACCCGGCCCCGCTCTCGTTTTCTCTCCCCGTCGTTGACCTCGCCCCGCATTACCCGGCGCGGGCCCAAGGTTTACTTGTCTGTGACACGGGGCCGTAGTTGAATAGCCAACAGGTTAACCGCCCGTCCGTTGGCGGTATTCGTTCAACAATGAGCAGGCAGAATTAATGGCGAACGACTCGGACAATGGGAGCTCCGCCGGAGACAACGGCAAGTTGCTCTATTGTTCCTTTTGCGGCAAGAGCCAGCATGAGGTTCGGAAGCTCATAGCGGGGCCTTCGGTCTTCATCTGTGACGAGTGTGTCGAGCTGTGCAACGACATCATTCGCGAGGAGATCAAGGATACCGACGCGCCCTCGGAAGAAGGACTTCCCAAGCCCCACGAGATTGACGCGATCCTGGATCAATACGTCATCGGTCAGTCGCGCGCGAAGCGGATCCTGGCCGTTGCCGTCTACAACCACTACAAGCGTCAGATGGCCTCCGCTGATGCGGAGGAGGGCGCGGTTGAGTTGGCGAAGAGCAACATTCTGCTGATCGGGCCCACCGGCTCGGGCAAGACCCTGCTCGCGGAGACGCTCGCCCGCCTGCTCAACGTTCCGTTCACCATCGCCGACGCCACGACCCTGACCGAGGCGGGTTACGTGGGCGAGGATGTGGAAAATATTATCCAGAAGCTTCTCCAGAAGTGCGATTACGACGTGGAGAAGGCGCAATCGGGGATCGTGTACATCGATGAAATCGACAAGATCTCGCGCAAGTCCGAAAACCCGTCGATCACCCGCGACGTTTCGGGGGAAGGCGTTCAACAAGCCTTGTTGAAGCTCATCGAAGGCACGGTTGCGTCGGTACCGCCCCAGGGTGGGCGCAAGCATCCCCAACAGGAATTCCTGCAGGTCGACACCAAGAACATGCTGTTCATCTGCGGGGGCGCGTTCGCGGGGCTGGAAAAGGTAATACGCGATCGCTCGGAGAAGGGTGGCATAGGCTTCAATGCCGAGGTTCGGGCCAAGAACACCGACGTGGTTCTTGCCGATGTACTGCCCCAGGTCGAACCTGATGACCTGGTCAAGTTCGGACTGATCCCTGAGTTCGTCGGCCGTTTGCCCGTTGTGGCCACGCTTGAGGAGCTGGACGAGGAAGCACTCGTGCGCATCCTCACTGAACCCCGGAACGCCTTGACGAAGCAGTACCAGCGCATGTTTGAGATGGAAGACACTGTTCTGGAATTCCGCGATGACGCCTTGCACGCGGTGGCCCGCAAGGCCATGGAGCGCAAGACCGGGGCGCGAGGTCTGCGCACCATTCTTGAACAGGTCCTTCTCGACACCATGTACGACCTGCCTTCGGAAGCCGACGTGGAGCAGGTGGTCATCGACGAATCCGTGATCACGGGTGAATCCGCACCCTTCCTGGTGCGCACCCGCGACGACGCCAAGCGCGCCGTGTCCGATTGAAATCTCTGCCGTGCCGCGGTCTGGCGGCACGTCTTTTCCCCGGGCCTGATGGAATAACGGGCCTTGGGGCGACCAACGACTCTCGAGGTATCCCTGAATGGGTGAATCCGAATCCGGTTCCGCAGGAGAAATCCTGGAAACCAATTTCACTGTCCCCGTGCTTCCGCTGCGCGATGTGGTGGTGTACCCGCACATGGTCATTCCGTTGTTCGTCGGACGCGAGAAGTCCATTGAGGCGCTCGATCAGGCTATGGAGTCGAACAAGCGCATCCTCCTGGTTGCCCAGAAAAGCGCCGAAGTCGACGACCCCACCCCTGAGGATGTTTACCGGATTGGTACCGTCTCCACGATCCTCCAGTTGCTGAAGCTTCCCGATGGCACGGTGAAAGTGCTTGTTGAAGGCGTCCAACGAGCCCGGATCGAAGAATTCAGCAAGGATGAATCCATCTTCTCGGCGCAGGTGGAGATGCTCAAGGCGGACGATGGTCAGGATGAGCGTGCGCTTGAGGTTGTGAGCCGCTCGGTGATGAACGTCTTCGAGCAGTACGTGAAGCTCAACAAGAAGATTCCTCCGGAGGTTCTTACCTCACTCAACGGCATCGATGAGCCCGGCCGAATGGCCGACACGATTGCCGCGCACATGGCCATGAAGCTTGAGGACAAGCAGCACATACTCGAGATTGATGGCGTCCAGGCACGCCTGGAACACCTCATGAACATGATCGAGGGTGAGATCGATGTTCTGCAGGTTGAGAAGAAGATCCGTTCCCGCGTGAAACAGCAGATGGAAAAGAGTCAGCGCGAGTACTACCTCAACGAACAGATGAAGGCGATCCAGAAGGAACTGGGTGAGATGGAGGATGCACCCAACGAGGTGGAGGAACTGACCGACAAGATCGAGAAGGCGCGCATGCCCAAGGATGCCAAGGAGAAGGCACACGCCGAGCTCAAGAAGCTCAAGCTCATGTCGCCCATGTCCGCCGAAGCAACGGTGGTTCGGAACTACATCGAGACCCTGACATCGGTGCCGTGGCGCAAGAAGTCCAAGGTCCGTCGCGATCTCGCCGAGGCGGAGTCGGTACTGGAAACCGATCACTACGGCCTTGAGAAGGTCAAGGAACGGATACTGGAATACCTGGCTGTCCAGCAGCGCGTCAAGAAACTGCGTGGCCCCATCCTCTGCCTGGTGGGTCCGCCCGGGGTGGGTAAGACATCCATCGGCCGATCCATCGCGCGCGCGACCAATCGGAAATTTGTGCGCATGTCCCTTGGGGGCGTCCGTGACGAGGCCGAGATCCGCGGGCACCGTCGCACCTACATAGGCTCCATGCCGGGCAAGATTGTCCAGAATCTCAGCAAAGTCGGGGTGCGCAATCCGCTCTTCCTTCTGGATGAGATCGACAAGATGTCCATGGATTTCCGGGGCGATCCTTCGTCTGCTCTGTTGGAGGTGCTCGATCCGGAGCAGAACCACGCCTTTAACGATCACTATCTTGAAGTCGATTGTGATCTGTCAGATGTGATGTTCGTGGCCACCGCCAACAGCCTGAATATTCCCGCACCGCTGCTTGATCGCATGGAGGTGATTCGTATTCCCGGCTACACGGAGGATGAGAAGGTCAATATTGCCGAGCGCTACCTGCTTCCCAAGCAGATGGAGCGCAACGGTCTGAAAGAGACGGAGGTCTCGATCTCCGAAGCGGCGGTGCGCGATGTGGTGCGGCACTACACGCGTGAGGCGGGGGTTCGGAATCTCGAACGCGAGATGTCTACCATTTGCCGGAAAGTGGTCAAGACCCACGTGCTCAAAGGGGAAACCAAGCGCGCCAGCGTGACGCCGAAATCGCTCGAGAAGTATCTTGGTGTGCCCCGCTACCGCTACGGGCGGGCCGAGGAAGAGGATCGGGTGGGCCAGGTTACCGGGCTTGCCTGGACCGAGGTCGGTGGGGAACTTCTCAGCATCGAGACGGCAGTTGTGCCCGGAAAAGGCAAATTCAGTTACACCGGGCAACTCGGTGACGTGATGCAGGAGTCGATCCAGGCCGCCATGACGGTGGTCCGCAGCCGTTCAGCCGCTGTGGGCGTCGACCCTGAGTTCCACTCCAAGCACGACATTCACGTACATGTCCCCGAGGGCGCTACACCCAAGGACGGACCCAGCGCGGGGATCGGTATGTGCACGGCCCTGGTGTCGGCCCTGACGGGCATAGCGGTGCGTTCTGATGTCGCCATGACAGGCGAGATCACCCTGCGTGGCGAGGTGCTGCCTATCGGCGGCTTGAAGGAAAAGCTCCTCGCTGCGCACCGAGGTGGTATCAAGACGGTCGTGATCCCCAAGGACAACGTGAAAGACCTTGCGGACATTCCCAAGAACATCAAGGGCAAGCTTGATATATGTTCCGTGCAGTGGATTGATCAGGTCCTGGACATAGCCCTGAAGAGCAAGCCACAGCCACACGAACCTGAGGTCCCCGAGGAGGGGGGTAAGAAGGAATCGAAGGTCGAAGAGAGTGCTAAGGGCAAGAGCACTCCACGGCATCACTAAGGGGCCGGAAACCTTGTTGACACGGGATTTTTCGCCTTGGTATAAAGTCGCGGCTCGCAGGGGAGCCCAGGCTTCCAAGGCGAAATTCCTGCGGGTGTTCCCAGGATTTTTGAGCGGGAACCACCCCGGTGTGTCACTATCGCTCGTCTCGTAGCGGTACCCGTCATCAAATGCATACCAGCTTCGGTTTGTCCGACGCCGGGGCGGCAGTAGTGCCGGGGAACACTGCGAACAACAAAAAGCGCAACGCGCATTTGCAGAATTCATGGTCGTTGGGTCGAGGGACCCGGTGACACGTCCAATCCGAAGGGGGTAGTCCATCAATGAAGAAATCTGATCTTGTCGACGCGGTGGCTGAACAGGCCGATATTTCCAAAGCTGCTGCCGGTCGTGCCGTCGATGCCGTTTTTGATGCCGTTACCGGCGCTCTGAAAGGCGGTGACTCTGTCTCCGTGATCGGTTTCGGTACGTTCAAGTCGTCCACTCGCGCCGCGCGTACCGGCCGTAACCCGCAGACCGGTGCGTCCATTGAGATTCCGGAGCGCAAAGTTCCTACCTTTACCGCTGGTAAAGCTCTGAAAGATGCTCTAAACTAGTCGGCTTTCCCGGGTGCTTAGCTCAGCTGGGAGAGCGTCGCCCTTACAAGGCGAATGTCGGGGGTTCGATCCCCTCAGCACCCACCAAACGATCTGTTTTTTCTAGCCGATTCAATCGGTTGCGATGCATAAGCCTCTTCGAAGGCGCGTCGACCAAGATCGTTTGTCATTGATTTTAGGAGTGGTAGTTCAGTTGGTTAGAATACCGGCCTGTCACGCCGGGGGTCGCGGGTTCGAGTCCCGTCCACTCCGCCAACATTCGAGGGCGTCCTAGCGGACGCCCTTTTTCTTGCCTGCGTTTGCCGGGTCCGGTGCGAACCTGAGGTCCACCGGCCCGGCGACACGGCAATCGTCGGCTTCGAATAGCGAGATTGGAATGCTTCAGTCCATTCGTGATCGTGCGACCGGTTGGATCGCATGGATAATCGTGATCCTGCTCTCCATTCCGTTTGCACTGTTCGGAATACAGCAGTACTTCTCGGCCGATTCAAGTCTCCCCGTGGCCGTGATCGACGGGAACGAGATTCCCCAGCGCGAATTCCGCAACCGGTACGACCGGATGCTGGCGAACATGACGCAGCAGCGGCAGGGACAACTGACCGACAAGGATCAGGAACGCCTCAAGGAGTCGGTGCTCGACTCCATGATCACGGCACAGCTACTCAACGGGGTTGCCCTGGAAGAGGGCTATGCCATCGGTCCCGCGCAGTTGAGGGCGGCGATCACGTCCATGCCGGAGTTTCGGGAGAACGGATCCTTCTCCCGTGAACTGTATGGCCAGATGCTGCAGTACAACGGTATGTCGGAGGAGCAGTTCGAGGCTGAACAAGCGAACTCCATGCGTCTCGATCAGGTTCAGAACGCGATTGCACGCACCAGTCTGCTTCCTGACGAGGCCGTTCTGGAATTTCTCAAAGCGGAACGACAGGCTCGCGATATCGATGAGATCCGGTTTGAGCAAGCGGCTCTTGCCGATCCTGACGCTATCAGCGACGCTGATATCGAGGCTTATTACGCAGCCAATGGCGATCGCTTCCAGGCTCCGGAGCTGGTGAAGGTTGAGTATCTGGACCTGAATGCGAAGACCATGGGCGGTGATCGGGACATCAGCGAAGCGGATATCGAGGCCTGGTACGCGTCTCACAAGGAGCAGTTCACCTCGGCGGAAAGCCGACGTGTTGCCCATATTCTCGTTTCCGTGGCATCGGATGCAGACGAGGACGCACTCAGTGCGGCCCGCGAGCGGATTCTGGCCCTTGAAACCCAGCTGAAAGACGGTGCCGAGTTCGCCGAGCTCGCCAAAACGGAGTCAGACGATACGGGCACGGGCGCCGAAGGGGGGGATCTCGGTTTCGTCCAGGAGGGTGACCTCGATCCCGCATTGACCCTTGCAATGAATCAGCTTGAAGTGGGTCAGGTCAGTGATCCGGTCCGTTCGCCGTTTGGTTGGCATCTTCTCAAGTTGCTCGACATTGAGGGCGGAGAGGTCCGACCGCTCGCCGATGTGCGTGAGCAGGCTATTGCCCAACTCACCGCGGAGCGCAGTAACGACGAGTTCTACGCGAAGGGACAGGATCTCGCCAACCTCACCTACGAGGAGGCGGACAGTTTGCTGGGTGCGGCTCAGGCCATCGGTCTTGAGATCCAGACCAGCGTCTATTTCCATGTTGACGGTCCCAATGACCCGTTGGCTCCACCGGAAGACGTGTCGCATCTTGAACCCGTCCGTGCGGCGGCATTCTCCGACGATGTGCGTAGTGAAGGCCTGAACAGCCCCGTGATACGGATCAGTGACGACCGGGTCATCGTTCTCCGCCTGGCGGATCTGAAACCGCCACGCCAGAAGGACCTTGATGAGGTCGCTTCGGAAATCCGCGTGATCCTCGCCAAGCAGGCTGCATCGGAGAAGGCTGAAGCTTTGGCGATCCAGGCCATGGAACGAATCAAGGCCGGCGAAGAGGCCGCCGAGGTTGCGGAAGCGCTGGGTGGGCAACTGCGCAGTCACAGCCAGTTGAGCCGGATCAGTCCCGGAATTCCCGAGGCGCTGCGTGACATGGCCTTCCGTATGCCGAAACCCAATGACGGGAAACCGTCGATCGACACCGTTGCGCTGGAGGACGGAAGTCATGCGGTGGTCAGGGTCTTGAACGTCAAGGACGGTGACGCGAGCGAGCTGGGTGAGGCGGAGATGGATTTTGCACGCCGAGGGTTGGCGCGGCTGGCGGGCAGTACCGAGTTCGAGGCCTATGTACGTCACCTGCGCGAGCGCGCTGAAGTCACCATCAACCGGGACAACCTCTGAGATCGCGGCACCGGCCTGGGTTCGGGCAGCGCCCGTGCTGTCTCGACCGCTCGGAAGCTGCAAGCCTGTTTGAGAGGGGCTGCTCGCGGCTTACCTCGCCCGTGCGCCTCGTGAGCGTGGCAGGGATATTCAGGCAGGGCCGCAGCCTGTGCGGGCGGAGTTTCGGGAGTTTCCTGAGCGCGCAAAGCGGCCGAAGTTCACCGCCGATCCCTCCGGGTCTCCATGTCCGAACTATTCAGCCCCCCGGCTGTTTTCCAAAGCATGCCCGGACGGTTTCGGTCCGCCACACGGTTCCCCGTGCGGCGCACCGCGCGGTCCCTATCAGCTTGCGTCGGCGATGTTCATGGCCGTGGTGCTGAAGCCCGAGTCCACGTATGTGATCTCGCCGGTGATTCCTGACGCGAGGTCCGAGCACAGGAAGGCGGCGGTGTTGCCTACTTCGTCGATGGTGACGTTGCGGCGCAGCGGGCTGTTGCGTTCGCTGTATTCCAGAAACTTCTTGAAGCCCGTGATTCCGGCCGCCGCCAGGGTGCGGATAGGCCCCGCGGAGATGCCGTTGACCCGGATGTTGTTGGGGCCCATGTCGGCGGCCATGTAGCGCACGTTTGCCTCAAGACTCGCCTTGGCCAGGGCCATGACGTTGTAGTTGGGCATCCAGCGGACCGCGCCGAGGTAGGAGAGGGTGAGGAGGGCGCCGGCACGGTCCTTCATCAGGGGCTCGGCGGCACGGCCCAGTGCGGTGAAGCTGTACGAACTGATGTCGTGCGCAATCTGGAAGCCCTCGCGCGTGACGTTATCGATGTACCGTCCTTCGAGCTGCTCCTTGGGTGCAAAGGCCACGGAGTGGATCACGATATCGAATCCATCCCAGTGCTTGCTGAGCCCGTCCATCAGGCCATCGATCTGGGCATCCTCCGCTACGTCGCAGGGCAGGCAGATTTCCGATTCAAAGTCGCCCGCCATTTTCTTGATACGCCCCTCAAGGCGCTCGTTCTGGTACGAGAAGGCGAGTTCGGCACCTTCACGGTGCATGGCCTTGGCGATGCCATAGGCGATGGATCGGTTGCTGGCCAGGCCAACGATGAGGGCGCGCTTGCCGTCGAGAAATCCCATGGGTTAAACCTGTTATGACTGCTTCAGAGGGGACGCCCCGGCGCGGAGATTCCGGTCCGCCAAGGCGCGTGCAACTTTAACAGGTTGTTGGGGACAGTCGTTGGCCCGCGCATGGGTCTTAGCCCGCGGCTGTGGCTGCGTGGGTGGCGGCAGGTGGTGTTACTGTTGCGCGGCCATGGGCTCACCAAGTGCAGTGTTTTCATTCCTGAACGGGATCGGTTTCCGTGTTCGCCCGGTGTCGGGACGATTGTCGGCGCTGTCGGTTTTTTTGGTAGGGGGACTTACGGTCGTTTCCTTGCTGATCCTGCCCGGTTGCGGAGAGGTGTGGAACAACCCCTATCCGGGCGAGGACCCATCGGCGGCCATCCTCTATCAGTCCTTCCGCGAACGCCCCAAGCACCTTGATCCGGCACGTGCCTACAGTTCCGATGAGTTTCGTTTCATCGGTCAGATCTATCAGCCTCCGCTGGAATACCACTACCTGAAACGCCCCTACCAGTTGCAGCCGCTGACGGTACGCGCAGTGCCGGAGCCTGTTTTCCTTGATGAGCAGGAGCAACCGCTGAAGCCGGGGACCGATGTGGCGGAGGCCGCATTCAGCGAGTACACCCTGGATCTGAAACCGGGAATCCGCTACCAGCCGCACCCCGCTTTTGCCACCGACGAGCGTGGTCGCCTGCTTTATCACGACCTCGATGCGGCAACGATCGCCTCCATTCGCGGCCTCGCCGATTTCAAGCACCAGGGCACCCGTGAACTGCGTGCCGCGGATTACGCGCACCAGATCAAGCGGCTTGCCCACCCTACGGTGCATTCGCCCATAGTCGGCCTCATGGGCCAGTACATCGTGGGGTTGGAAGGCTTGCGCGAGCGGCTCAAGGCCAAACAGGACGCGGGGGAAACGCTGGATCTGGGCGGCGAGTCCCTGCCCGGGGTCCGTGTCGAGGGTGATCACCGCCTGGTGATCCGCCTGAAGGGGGTTTATCCGCAGTTCGTCTACTGGCTGGCGATGCCTTTCTTCGCGCCCATGCCCCCCGAAGCGGATGCCTTCTACGCCCAGGACGGGTTGGACGGGCGCAATATCAGCCTGGATTGGTTTCCCATCGGTACCGGCGCCTACATGTTGACCGAGAACAATCCGAACCGGCGCATGGTGCTCGAGCGCAATCCCAACTTCCGCACCCAGCCGTATCCGTCAGAGGGAATGCCAGACGACGAAGCGGTGGGCATGTTGGCCGATGCCGGACGACCGATGCCCTTCATCGAGCGGGCCGTCTACAGTCTTGAGAAGGAAAGCATTCCGTATTGGAGCAAGTTTCTCCAGGGCTGGTATGACGCCTCGGCCATCAGCTCGGACAGTTTTGACCAGGCGGTGAGTTACGCGGGGGAGGGCGATGCGGCCGTCAGCCCCGAACTGGCGGCGAAAGGCATTGCCCTGACGACGTCCGTGGCGACCAGTTCGGTGTACTTCGGCTTCAACATGTTGGATGAAACCGTGGGGGGGCTCGACGCGCGTCGGCGCGCCCTGCGACAGGCGATCGGAATTGCCTTGGACTGGGAGGAGTACGTCAGCATTTTCCAAAACGGACGGGGCGAAGTGGCCCATGGGCCCTTGCCACCGGGGATCTTTGGTCATCGCGCCGGTCAAGCGGGAATGAACGCGGCCGTCTACCGATGGCAGGATGGAAAACCGCGCCGCAAACCCTTGGCCGAGGCACGACGCCTGCTTGCGGAGGCGGGCTACCCGGACGGGATCGATGCGGCCACCGGACGTTCCCTGCTGCTCAATTTCGACACGGTTTCCGGTTCGTCGGCGGATTCAAAAGCGAAGTTCGACTGGTTCCGCAAACAGTTCCGCAAGCTGGGTATCCAGCTGGTTATCCGTTCCACGGACTACAACCGTTTCCG
Source organism: Gammaproteobacteria bacterium (assembly GCA_049604295.1). Classification (GTDB taxonomy): domain Bacteria; phylum Pseudomonadota; class Gammaproteobacteria; order JACKNK01; family JACKNK01; genus JBMYTL01. The sequence continues at coordinate 8,471 of JBMYTL010000047.1, read as the reverse complement.
GGACAAGATGCTCAATGGCACGGGGCAGATGTTCATGTGGGGATGGAACGCGGATTATCCCGATCCGGAGAATTTCCTTTTCCTGCTGCACGGCGAGCAGGCCAAGGCCCTGCACAAGGGGGAGAACGCCTCGAATTACCGGAATCCTGAGTTCGATCGTCTGTTCGAGCGGATGAAAAACATGGCCAATGGCCCGCAACGCCAGGCGATCATTGATCGCATGGTACGGATAGCACGGCAGGACAGCCCCTGGCTTTGGGGCTATCACCCCAAGGATTACAGCCTCAACCACGGTTGGTATCACAACGTTAAGCCCAACCTGATGGCCCACAACACCCTGAAGTACCGTCGGATCGATACCGCCTTGCGCGAGCGTCAGCGCCAGGCCTGGAATCAACCGGTGCTATGGCCCCTGTGGTTGGGCGGATTCATTCTGATTGCCTTCACGGTGCCCGCCGCCATCGGTTGGTGGCGGGCCGAGCGGGTCAGCCAGCGCGAACGTGGCGCGGTCGGTAAGCGTTCCTGATGGGGGCCTACGTACTCCGGCGTCTGCTCTACGCCATCCCGATTCTGATCGGGGTGAACCTGCTGACCTTCATGTTGTTCTTCACGATCAACAGCCCCGACGACATGGCGCGGGCGCACTTGGGGGACAAGCGGGTCACGGACGAGGCCATTAGCTTGTGGAAGAAGGAACGCGGCTACGACCGCCCGCTGTTGTTCAATCCCCAGGCACAGGGCGCGGGCGTGCTCACCGAGACCCTGTTCGTCAGCAAATCCTTGTCCCTGTTCCTGTTCCGCTTTGGTCGCTCCGATAGCGGCCGGGATATCGGCTACGACATCTCCCAGCGCATGTGGGCGAGTCTGGCCCTGGCAGTGCCCACCTTCCTGGTCGGCCTGCTGGTCAATATCAGCTTCGCGCTGATGCTGGCGTTCTTTCGTGGCACCTATCTCGATTTCTGGGGTGTCGTCCTGTGCGTGCTCATGATGTCCATCTCCACGCTGTTCTACATCATCGGTGGGCAGTGGCTGATCGGGAAACTGTTTCACCTGGTGCCCATTTCCGGGTATGCCGAGGGCCTTCAGGCATGGCGCTTCCTGATCCTGCCCATCCTCATCGGCATAGTGGGCTCAATGGGCTCCAGCACCCGTTGGTATCGGACGCTGTTCCTGGAAGAGATCAACCGGGATTACGTGCGCACCGCGCGTGCCAAGGGCCTGTCAGAACTGCGCGTCCTGTTCGGCCATGTTCTGAAGAATGCCCTCGTGCCCATCCTTACGGGTGTGGTCGTGGTCATTCCCCTGTTGTTCATGGGTAGCCTGGTCATGGAGTCTTTTTTCGGTATTCCCGGGCTGGGCAGTTACACCATCGATGCCATTCAGCGGCAGGATTTCGCCATCGTTCGTGTCATGGTGTTCCTCGGGTCATTGCTCTACATCCTGGGCCTGCTCCTGACCGATATCTCCTACACGCTGGTGGATCCCCGCGTGAGGTTGCAATGAGCGGGGTCCACACGTGACGCCGGTACTGTTCTGGACGGACGCACTCGTATTCCTGGTGTCCGCCATGGTGCTCGGCTACGCCTTGCACGCGCGGCGCAAGGCTCATCTGCGTGCCGCTTGGCGCCGCGTCGGTGAAAGCCCGGTCGCTGCTTCGGCGGCAGTCTTCCTGGCCGTGTTCATCGTCATCGGCCTGCTCGATTCCATCCACCTGCGTAGCCGCGACGCCGAAGTGGTCAGCCTGCTCGATCTGGGCATGGGAAGTCTGCGCTCCCAGGTCGAAACGACGTACTCGGCGCCTTTCGCCACCCATGGGTACGCACGTGTGGCCGTGGAGACCGATACGGGCTCGGTGCGTATGTACCCGCGATTGACCTACGGTGGGGCACATCTGGTCGACCCCGAAAACGATCGGGCGCGGGATATCGCCTGGCGTCTGGTGCGGGCGCTGGGCGTCACCGTTCTCACGGTCGCCCTGCTGCTTCTGGTACTGACCCATTCCCTCGCGCGGCGACACGATCTGGCGACCGAAGAGGCCGGACGTCGCGTCCTGCGGGGGGAGTTCAACTGGCCTTGGCGGTCCCTCCTTGCCAGTGTGGTGACGGTGATTCTTATCGTTGCCGTGGTGGTGGAGTTCGCTGGCCTCTACCACATACTGGGTACGGACAAGGTCGGTCAGGACGTGCTCTACCAGGCCGTCAAATCCATCCGCACGGGCCTGGTCATCGGTTCCATCACCACCCTGGTCGTTCTGCCGCTGGGTATCGGTCTGGGTATTGCCGCCGGTTACTTCGGTGGACGCGCGGATGACGTGATCCAGTACCTGTACACCACCCTGAATTCGATCCCCGGTGTGTTGCTTATCGCCGCGGCGGTATTGGTCATGCAGGTACAGATGGATGCAAACCCCGATGCCTTCGACTCAGTGGAGGAGCGCGCTGACCTCCGGCTGCTCGCCCTGTGCCTGATCCTCGGTATCACCAGTTGGACGGGGCTTGCGCGCCTGCTGCGCGCGGAGACCCTGAAACTGCGCGAAGCGGATTACATACAGGCCGCTACGAGCCTGGGCCTCGGCCACGGGGTTATTCTGCTGCGTCATGTGTTGCCCAATGTCATGCATATCGTGCTGATCACCGTGGTCCTGGATTTCAGTGGCCTGGTTCTGGCCGAAGCGGTGCTTTCCTATGTCGGCGTCGGTGTGGACCCGACCATGATGAGTTGGGGAAACATGATCAATGCCGCGCGCCTGGAATTGTCCCGGGAGCCGGTCGTGTGGTGGTCTTTGGCCGCGGCCTTTGCATTCATGCTCGGCCTGGTTCTGGCCGCCAACCTTGTGGCCGACGCGGTGCGTGATGCCTTCGACCCGAGGTTGAACCGGTGACTGCCGCACAGGCCGAGGTGGCGACCACCGGGGCTGACAACGAGCTGTTGCGCGTTAGCGATCTGCGCGTCCGGTTCGGCACGGGCCCCGGGGCGGTGCGCGCGGTCGATGGCGTGAGCTTCACCATTGGACGGGGCGAGACCTACGCGCTGTTGGGGGAATCCGGCTGCGGCAAATCCATGACCTCGCTGTCGATCATGGGGCTGGTACCAAGGCCCGCGGGGCGCGTGACATCCGGTCGGATCGAGTTGCAGGGTGAAGACCTGCTTTCATTGTCCGAGTCCCGAATGCGCCGGGTGCGCGGCGGGCGCGTGGCCATGATCTTCCAGGAGCCCATGACCGCCCTTAATCCTGTGCTGACGGTGGGGTGGCAGATCGCTGAATCCCTGCGTGTGCACCAGGGGTTACGGGGCCGCGGGGCCGCGGACCGCGCCGTGGAGTTGCTCGATTCGGTCGGCATTCCCGATCCCCGACGCCGCCACGATGAATACCCTCACCAGCTTTCCGGTGGCATGAAGCAGCGGGTCATGATCGCCATGGCCCTGGCGGGTGAACCGGACCTCCTCATTGCCGATGAACCGACGACGGCCCTGGACGTGACCCTGCAGGCCCAGGTGCTCGAGTTACTCAGCGACCTGCAACGCGAGCGCGACATGGCGATCCTGTTGATCACCCATGATCTCGGCGTCGTGTCGGGCATGGCTGATCGGGTGGGGGTTATGTACGCGGGCCGGATCGTCGAGCAAGCGGATCGTGAACCGTTCTTCGCCCGTCCCGCGCACCCCTACAGCCGCAAACTCTTCGAGTCGCTGCCCAGCGCGGACAAGCGTCATGAACCCCTGACCACCATCCCCGGTTCGGTCCCTGATCTACGCGGTTCCATCAATGCCTGTCGTTTCGCGGGGCGCTGTGACGCGGTCTTCGCACGCTGTCGCGAGGAGGAACCGGACCTTACAGACCTGTCCCGGGGGCATCGTGTGCGTTGTCACCTTTATACCGACGCGGGGGGCAGTGCGGCGCGGGACGGTGTGGACGATGTCCGGGACGCACCGCCTGACTGGGAGGGCGACACCGGGGAGGTGCTGCGGGTTCGTGGATTGAAGGTACATTTCCCCATCACGCGTGGCGTCTTCAAACGCGTGGTCGGCCAGGTGCGGGCCGTGGATGGGCTGGATCTGGATATTCCCCGGGGCCGCACCCTGGCCCTGGTGGGGGAGTCCGGATGTGGGAAAACGACCGCCGGCAAGGGGATCATCCAACTCCTTCGGCCTACGGATGGGCGCGTGGATTTCAAGGGGCAGGACCTCGGTGCGCTCGGTGGCGAGGCCCTGCGGCGGGCACGCGCACATTTTCAGATCATCTTTCAGGACCCGTTCTCGTCCATGAACCCGCGCATGCGTGTGGGCGATATCGTCGCGGAGGGCCTGGATTCTTTGGCCCTGGCGGAAAGCGCGCAGGAGCGTGCGCGCCGGGTCGGGATGCTGTTGGAGCAGGTGGGATTGGATGCCGGGGCGGCTGACCGTTTTCCTCACGAGTTTTCAGGCGGTCAGCGTCAGCGAATCTGCATTGCACGGGCCCTTGCCGTGCGCCCCGAGATGATCGTCTGTGACGAGCCCACGTCCGCGCTGGATGTTTCCGTACAGGCGCAGATCCTGAACCTTTTGCGGCAACTTCAGGCCGATCTTGGCCTCAGTTATCTGTTTATCACTCACAACCTGGCGGTGGTGTCCTACCTGGCCCATGAGGTCGCGGTCATGTACCTGGGGCGGATCGTCGAACGTGGTCCGGTTGAGCGCGTATTGGCTGAGCCCCTGCACCCGTACACCCAGGCGCTGCTATCGGCCGTACCCCGGATCGGGGACGGTGAGGCGCGCGCGGTGATCCGCCTCGAGGGCGAGCTTCCATCACCGTCGGCGCCCCCCGTCGGCTGCCATTTCCATCCCCGCTGCCCCAAGGCCATGAGTGAGTGTCGGGCGGTCTATCCGGACGCCGTGGGCATGGGCAGCGGGCGGCAGGTTGCGTGCCACCTCTACCGTGCCCCGGATCAGACCGATCCGGGGTGACGGCACGGTCAGTCGTGGCGCAATTGGGTGTCTTCGTCCGCACCGCCCACGGGGCCCGCGCCTTCGGTTTCACAGGGCAGGGCGCTGATCTCCTCGTAGGCGTTGCGTAACCAGACCCGGACGCGCTGGCGTTCCATGATGCCGAGAGTGGGGCCCAGGCTTTCATCTTTGTTGTTGGCCGCGGCCCAGAAGCTGCTTCCGAAATGGTCAATCTTGCGCATGGTGGGGGCATGCAGGGCGCCGAGATCGATGAGATGGGCACCCTTGGCGGCGAAGCGTGCGCGTGCCTCGGATTTCTCAAAGGCGGTGAAGTCCTTTCCCCGGCCATGATTGCGTACCAGAACGTAGTTCAGGGTGCCGGAGTAGTCGTCCAGGAGGGTATCGAGCAATACGAGACTGTCGTGGCCATCGTCCATCACGTGCCAGTACATGAGTTTGATACCCAGCTCTTCGGCCAGGGTCGGCAGGTCGTTGTCCTTGATCCAGGTGCGCAGGAAGCGCGAGGTCTGCGCGGCAAGGTCGACGATGGCATGGCAGCCCAGCTCGGCGACGGTCTCTATGATCTGGTCCGCGCTCTCGAAGCTGTCGATATCGAGGGCCTGGGTGAAATCGGAATAGAAGCGCAACATGGCACCGTGGGATGCGTCGCTGTCGAACACCCGGAAGGGCAGTTGCTGGTCGATGTGATACTGGGCGAGGGTGCGAGCGGTGACAGACTTGCCGACGCCGCCTTTCTCGCCGCCGATGAAGTGGATGCAGGGCATTGGGGTTCCTGAACTGGGGATATGAGAACTGGGGTTCCGGGATGGCCTCCGGGGCCGGGTATGGCGTCCTTTCTCGTATTAATAATATAGATTGGAAAAGTTTGATAAATAATTGAATATATTAAAATTAATTAGAGATTATCCTGTCGGATCGGACAGGGGGAAGATGCGCCTCGCGGGCCGTCGGGCTTCCCTTGAGGTGCCATCATGAGTCCAGTCAGCGACAACGCCAAGGGGATTTTCTTGGCTGCCGGCGGGGTTGTCGCGCTAAGCCCTGACAGTCTGCTGATCCGCATGATCGACCTGGATCTCTGGACCCTGGCCTTTCTCCGTGGTCTGTTCATCGCTGCCTTCCTCAGCCTTTGGTTGGGATGGGTGCACGGGATCCGGAAGCGGGGCTGGCATGACGTGCGGCGTCTGTTTCATTTCGACGCTCCGGGCTGGGGTATGGCTGTCAGCATGAGCGTGGGCATGACCGCGTTCGTTGCGGCGATCCAAACCACGAGCGTGGCGCACACCCTGATCATCGTGGGGTCCATTCCCATCATCACGGCGTTGCTGGCCTTCCTCGTACTGGGTGAGGCCGTCGACCGGCGCACACGTATCACCATGGTCGTGGTGTTTATCTGTCTCATCGCCGTGACCGGGGAGAAGGGCGGTGAGAGCACGCTCAGGGGGGATTTCTACGCCTTGCTGGCGTCGCTGGCGATGGCCTTCAATTTCGTTCTTGCCCGCCGGACCCGGGTAGCTGATCGATTGGCCACGGTCGCCTTGGGCGGGCTGTTGATCGCGCTGGGCTGCTTGCCCGTGGCGGATTTGAGTCAGGTGAGCCCGGGCGAGCTCGGGCTGGCAGCCATGCTGGGTGTATTCGTCGCCACGGCGTATTCCCTGCTGATGCTCGCGCCGCGCTTCGTCCCCGCCGCCGAGGTCGCCGTGTTTCTGCCTCTGGAGACTGTTCTGGGCACCGCCCTGGTCTGGCTGATTCTGGGTGAAAGGCCAAGCCCGGTTGCCGCGATCGCTGGCCTGGGCGTGGTGTTGGCCATCATGCTCAACAGCCACCTGAAACTACGCTCATTCGGTGCTCGTTTTCGTTGAATCGAACGTTCAGTTCGCCTCAGACGAGCACCCAAGTGCTCTCGAACCTGATAATCCTCGGTCTTCACCCGTTCTGCCGCGCAGGTTTCCAGGCGAGGTGTTCAGGCGAGGTGTTCAGGCGGCGAGCGCCTTCTGGATCAGGGGGACGAGGGGTTCTGGGAGTTTCACGTTTCCGCCCAGAACGAAGGCGTGGGCGGATTCGTCCATCTTCTTCCAGGTCTTCTGGATGATGGTGATCCACTTGTCCTCGCTGTATTCGGGGTGCTGGCCGGCAAAATCGTGCATGTAGTGCTCGATGAAGGTCATGGCGGCGATGTTCTCGAGCATCTGGGTGTCCGGGTTCTTCTTCAGGGCCTTCTTTCCCACGGCCTGTTTCACCCGTTCGATGGATTCGGCGTCGTATCCAGCGGATTCCATGAGTCCGGCCACCGTGTCCGCGTGAAACGAATACAGCCGGGTGCGCCACAGGTGGTAGCCCTTTTTGTCCATGGGATAGTCGCTACGCGGGGACTTCCAACGTTCGATGTGCTGCGCCCGGCAGGCGATCTGCTGCACGGCATCGGCAGCGGGTGAGAAGCGCGTCAGCATATCGGTCATACGGCGGCCGTAGAGCCATTCCTTGGGGAAACTGTTGCCGTCCTGGTCAGTGTCCGCGTTGGGGTCCTGTGCATTGGCTTCGTCGATGAGATCGAGTACGCGTTGAAGTTTTTCGTCAGACATGGCGCAACCGCTGAGGCAAAGGATGCCGGAGTCTAGTGCGGCCGGAGAGGCGGGTTCCCGGTCCAGATCAATGCGCGAGCGAATGGCTGGACAACCGGGTTGGCACCGGACCGCGCGTCGCCGTCAGCGACGGAGAACAGTTACCGTGCGACGGTACGAAAGAGCACCCGTGCAAATCACTTCACGGCTTGGTCGGCCAATCCCTCGGAGAAGGTCCGGGCCGCGGGCGAGAGTACCTGGTCGCGACGGGTGATCACTGCCAGTTCCCGCTCGATGCGCAGCCCCTCGACGGCGATCACCCGCACACCCTGTTGGCTCTCAACGCCCATGCGGCTGACGAAGGCGAGGTTCCCGGTGGTGACCACCATGCGCAGGATGGCGGGGATGGAGCGCAGCTCCATGACCACGTTCATGCTCACTCCCGCTGATCTGAGCGTGGAGTCGATGATCTGACGTACGGCGGTGTCCGCTTCGAAACCCACGAAGGACTGACCCTCGAGATCGGTAATGCGTACGCGCGGGTGATCGACCAGGGGATGGTCGGCGCGCCCCACCAGCACGATGCCATCCATGACCAGGGGCGTGATATGCAGATCGCGCCCCTGAACGGGGAGGGTGACGACACCCAGTTCCAGCTGACCACTGAGTACATCGCGCGCGACCTCCGCGCTGCCCGCCTCCTTGAGCTGGAAGCGCACGCCGGGATGCGCCTGCTGAAAACGGGCAATGGCCTCGGGCAGCACGTACGACACGGCCGTCGCGCCACCGCCGATGCGGATGGTGCCGTCCTCCAGGCCCTGGTGGGCGCGGATCTGCTCGCGCATCTGGTCATAGCGGGCGACCAGGTTGCGCGCCTCGCCCTCGACCAGCCGCCCCATCTCGGTGAGCACCGCTCCCTTGCGCCCGCGATGCAGCAAATCGGCGCCCAGGTGTTCCTCCAGTTGCTGG
>JBMYTL010000046.1:0-21524 GCA_049604295.1 Gammaproteobacteria bacterium | reverse complement strand
ACCGGAATTACAGTACACTCGAATGTGACTCTACTTTCGTGAAAGTTAGTAAAGCCAGCGCGCCTTCTCGCAACATAGAAAGTTCACGTGTGGCCATAGGGCACCTCAGCAATCCAAAGGGCTGCCGTAAGTATCAACCGAGGTGCCGACACATAACAAGTAGTTCCAGCGGACCCCAAACTCCGCGCAGCTTTTTTTGCGCATACCTCCGGCATTGTTGCGCAAACGCCTCGCTACGTTTGGGTTCGCTGAACAAGGGCGTTATGTGTAAAAAGGATTTGCTAAGCGTAACGTGACGGGTTACGCTTTGGCGTATGATCCAGAGTTTCAAGCACAAGGGTTTGGAGCGCTTCTTCAAAACAGGGAAGAAGGCCGGAATCCAAGCAAAACATGCTGATCGGCTACGGCTGATTCTGGGCCGTCTGAATGCGGCTATATCGGTGGCTGATATGAATTTACCGGGGTTGTATTTGCATCAACTCACGGGGAATCGCAAAGAAACATGGTCAGTAAGAGTAAGCGGCAATTGGCGTGTTACGTTTCGGTTCAATGGTGTTCACGCCGAGGTTGTCGATTACGAAGATTACCACTGAGGCAACGCTATGCTTATGCACAATCCCCCACATCCCGGTGAAATTATCAAAGAGCTCTGCCTTGAGCCGCTTGGTCTGTCAGTCACCGATGCCGCAAAGGCTCTTGGCGTAAGTCGTAAAACGCTTTCGAGCATTATCAATGGCAAAGCCGGTATCAGTCCGGAAATGGCGGTTCGGCTGTCAATTGCTTTTGATACCTCTTCGGAAAGTTGGCTGAACCAACAATCGCAATATGATCTTTGGCAGGCCGAGCAGCATCGGCAAGAATTGCAAGTTAAACGTCTGTCTGCAGCGTGAACCACATAACAAGCAGTTCCAGCGGACCCCAAACTCCGCGCGGCTTTTTGCGCATGCCTTCGGCATTGTTGCGTAAATGCCTCGCTACGTTCGGGTCCGCTGAACATGGGCGTTATGAACACAAAAAGGCGTCCTCGTTATGAGCTACAGGTTCTTTCTACTGTTTCTGCTTTCAATGATGCCTTTGGGTGTCGGAGCAGAGAAAAACGGAATTGGGGTAGTAACTATTTACTACGGGTTCAAAGAACTGCACGAGCACTGTGCTCGTAACCACCATGGATCTCTACCAAATATCGATCCTCAATTCGAATCATGGATTAAGAAGCACGTCATTCGATTGGAGAAATCATTCTTAGCCATAAAGAAAGAAGCGGATGATGATCCCAAGAAAGCGGAAATGTTATCGAATCTGGATCGTGACATGAACAGATTGTGGGGTGCGGAATGGAGGGGGAACGAAAAAACACCTATGTATTGTTTTTCGAAAGCTGCAGCCACCGAGCTATTCGATGAAGAATTACGCAGGATAGACAACAATGAGTAATTTCATAACAAGTGCGCCCAGCATGGCTCGAAACTTCCCCTGAAAAAGTGGACACCTCCTCATCATTAACGATAACGAGGTGTTCAATGAGAGATCGAAAACACAACACATACAGCCTTGATTTCAAGCGCCAGGCGGTGATGCTGGCACTGCATCCGGAGATTCAGGTCAAGGACGTGGCGGAGGCCTTGGACATTCACCCCTTCATGCTATCGAGATGGAAGAAGGAGATGAGAGAGAAGAAGCTGACGGGGAAAGATGCCGTCACGATACCGGCGTCGGATCTTCGCGAAGCCCAGGAGACGATCCGGCGGCTTGAGCGCCAGCTCAAGCGGGCTCAGGAGGAGAACGACATCCTGAAAAAGTTCGAACGGTTCGTAGTCGAGAAGGAGATGTCCGGTTCGAAATGATCGACCGGCTGCGAACCGATTTCCCCGTTAAGACGCTGTGTGACGTGCTCGGCGTGTCGCGCAGCGGTTTCTATGCCTGGGAGCGGCGCGAACCGAGTGTGCGTGTACAGGGCCTGCAAGGTCTGGTTGTGCAGCTCACACGGCGCCAGTTCGGTCGGAAGCGGTTCAAGCGGGCGGGAGAAAACCTTCGGCTGAACGGATGCGCGGCCCCGGGCCCGGGTCAGCAACCGGCGGCCAATGTGACGTATCTGAAGACCGAACAGTGTTGGTGTTACCTTGCGGTGGTGTTGGACCTGTATTCGAGACCGATCATTGTCGGGTCGTTGCAGCGCACCCGAACGACGGATCTTTCCTGCACGGCGCCCAGGTGTGCGCTGGCGCGGAGCCGTCCCGAGCGAGGCGCGATTTTTCACACCGACCGTGGTGTCGAATATACGGCCCATGGAGGCACGTAGGCATGGGTATGTTCAGGGTTTTGCTGTTGCTGGTCGCTGCGTTTTGGCTGCCAGCCCATGCGGTGGATTTTCCGCCGCCACCGGAGGAGGGTGCCTTCCTGGTGGACAATGCGACCATGGTCACGGCGGACGATGCCAATGCCATCAACCGCTTGGCAGCCACCTTGCTCGAGGAGGAGCGCGTTGCGCTGTACGTGCTGACCATCGAATCCCTGGCCCGTTACGATGCGGCCTCACTGGATATCGAAAGCTATGCGCGCAAGGTGTTCGACCACTGGGGGGTCGGGTTCAAGGACTTCAATTACGGCATCCTGCTGCTGGTCTCCCGCGGCGACCGCAAGGCCCGGATCGAGCTGGGTGCGGGTTATGACGGCCGTCTCGATGGCGCGACACGCAACATCATGAATGACCTGATCATCCCGCATTTCCGCGCCCGCGAGTTCTCCCTGGGCATCGCCGACGGGGTGCGCGGCCTGGATGCCATGGCGCGCGGGGAGGACCTGCCCAAGCCCACCCAGCCCTGGTGGGTGCTGCCCGCGCTGGGGGTGGCGGTGATCCTGTTCGTGATGATGATCGTCAACCTGTTCAAGACGGGGCGTTCGGGCTGGGCCTGGGCATTGATCATAGGGGTCGGGGTCCTGTTGTTCTTCCTGTTACGCGTGGCCGGTTCCGCGGGCGGCTTGGGCGGTGGTTCATCCGGTGGCGGTGGCGCCACGGGGTCCTGGTAAGCGCGCGACGAGATCGAAACCATGAATGATTCCCTTCGCCTGTTGTCCGCCTCCGATGAGGCCCGGGTTCGTGACGCGATCATTGCGGCCGAGGCCCGGACCGAGGCCGAGATCATTCCGGTGATCACCCCTGCCTCGGGCCGCTATGACCGTGCCGAAGACCTGTTTGGCGTGGTCTGCGCACTGGTTCTGGTGGGCGCCCTGCACCTTGGGTTCCAGTCCTTCAGCGTCGATGCCTGGGGGCAGGTGACCGCAACCATGCCGCTTTGGGGCTATCTGTTGGCGTTCCTGGTTTCCTTTCTGATCGGCGCGGCCCTGGCCAGTCACTTTACGGTGCTGCGCTTACCTTTCATCACCCGTGCCGAGATGGATGCCGAGGTGGAACGCCGGGCCATGGAGGCCTTCTTCCGTTTCCGGCTGCGGGCAACGGACGGCGCCAGCGGCGTGCTGTTGTTCATCTCGCTGCACGAGCACCGGGTGCGGGTGTTCGGAGATGACGGCGTGGCCCGCCACTTGGACCAGTCGGACTGGGACGCGGTATGCGCCCGGGTGGTGGAAACCATCCGCGGTGGCGATCTGGCCGGGGGCGTGGTCGAAGGGGTGCGCCTGCTGGGCGACACGCTCGCTCCACACCTGCCGCGCAAGGCCGATGATCAGAACGAACTGGAAGATTCGGTCCGGTACATGGAAGCGCCCTGAGTGCGCCCGGTTTTCACCGGTCGTTTGGCGGTACGCGAAGGCCAGGCGAGGGAGTTGAGGGGTAGGTGGTGGGGTTGCATGCTCACAGCTCCGTGTTCCAGGTGTGTCCCCCGATGCTGACCGATGCCGTCAAACAGTCGATTTCAGGCAATGTGTTGTGCGGGCTCGTGACGGTGAGCGCCGATGGCAGGCCCGATGTGTCGCCCAAGGAACTGTTCGGGGCACACGGCGATGACAGGGAACTCATTGCGGTGGCGGTCGAGGCGGTCATTGCTCCCAGCCATTGGCTGTTTGCGGACATCACGGAGGCCCACGAGGTGGCCCGGGCGATGAGTACGTCAGATGTGAAACCGGCGTGCTGATAGGCTCGGTGACGTGCGTTCCGGTGCGAGTATCGCGTTGTTCGCCCCTGCTTCCCTGCCGGTCGCATCCCATGGTGAGTGTGCGCGGGTGATCGTGTTGATTATGGGAGTGGCCGGGGCCGGCAAGAGCACCGTGGCTGCGCGCTTGGCCACCGACCTCGGGTGGCGCTACGTGGAGGCGGATGCGTTTCACGATCCGTCGTGTATCGCGCGCATGGCGGCGGGGGGCGCGCTCACGGACGCGGATCGATGGCCGTGGCTCGAGCGCGTTATCGCGGCCTGCCGTCGGGAGGAACGCGCTGGCGGGAACGTGGTGTTGGCCTGTTCAGCGCTCAAAGCGGCGTACCGGCATGTACTGGGAGAGGGCGACGGCCTGCACGTGGTGTACCTGCGCGCGCAGCCGGGGCTCGTTCGCGACCGGGTGGCGACGCGCCGGGGGCATTTCGCGCCTGTGGCTTTGGTGGACAGCCAGTTCACGGACCTCGAGGAACCCGGGTCGGCCTGTCCGGAGTCAATGTGCGTCGTGCCCGCGGATTGGCCTGTCGAGCGGATCGTCTCGCGGGTTCGCACCCGGTTCGGCATCTGAAAATGCTTCCTGAAGCATGTGCCTGTTGGCCGTGAGTCCGGGGGTGCAGTAGAGTCCACTGCGCTCCGGCTCGTACTCCAGGGGGAGGGCGGTCCCGCCTCGTTGGAGGTTCGCCGGGGAAGTGGAGAGGACACTCATATCCATGGAAGGTCAGCATGAGAACACCGTCATGGATCGCGATTCAGTACATGATCAAACCTCGACCGGCCCCGACGTGGCAGTGGCATCGGCGGGGTCCATAGACCCGGTTCAGGCCCAGCGTGTCCGCCTGTTCTATGAACAGATCCCGTTTGCGGTATTGGGCAATCTCGCCAGCGGAGGGGCCTACATCGCCCTGCTCTGGCCCGGTGTATCGCACCTTCACCTCTCGGTCTGGTACGGCGCCTTTGTGTTCAGCCTGCTGGTGCGTGCCGCGATCTGGCTGGATTTCCGCTGGAACAACCGCCCGGCTGACGTTCGCGCACTGCGCCTGTCGTGCACCATGGGCACGGTCAGCGGAGTGTTCTGGGGCGTGGGCACCTTGCTCACCATTCACACGCCGGACCCGATCTATCCGATCATCGCGAACATGATCGTTGCGGGCGCCCTCGGGGCTTCCATGGCCACGCTGGGTGTCTACGCGCATTGTTTCGCCCGCTTCATGTTGCTGGCCATGGGGCCGATCACGGTGTGGTTCCTGTTCTCCGGTGAACGCATGTTCGTGCTCACGGCGACCTTGTCGATCATCTACATGTCCACCGCCTTCATCACCAGCCGACGCTACAGCCGCACCCTGTGGCGATCGGTGGAACTGGCCATCGAAAAGGACCACCTGGCACGCCAGGTCCAGGAGCGGAACCAGGCCATCACCGAGTTCTTCGCGAGGATGAGCCACGAGATCCGCACGCCGCTGAACGGCATCCTCGGCATGGCCCATATCCTCCAGCGCAACGCCAGGGATGCGACGGAACGGCGTTTCCTGGGGTCCATCGCGTCCTCGGGCAAGGCCTTGTTGGCGGTGATCAACGAGATCCTGGACTACTCGCGCATGGGGGCTGGCAAGTTGACCCTCGTTCACGATGACTTCTCGCTGGTGGACCTGGTGGAGGATGCGACGCGTATCTTCACCGCCAGTGCGGAGGAGAAACGCATCAAGCTGGTAGTGGGTATCGATGCCGACGTGCCGGTGGCCCTGCGCGGTGACGCTCAGCGCCTGCGTCGGGTACTGGTGAACCTGATCGGTAATGCCATCAAATTCACGGATACCGGGTCGGTGGTACTGCGTATCTCCCGTCGCAGCGATGTCAGCCCTTACGTGCGCCTGCAATTCGATGTGCGGGACACCGGGCCGGGCATTCCCGCTGACGTACAGTCGGAACTGTTCGATCCCTATGTGCAGGCGAATTTCACCGGCAGGGGTGGGCCGGTCGGTTCTGGCCTGGGCTTGAGCATCGCAAAACAGCTGGTCGAGCTGATGGAGGGCGAACTCGGGCTCGAGAGCACGGTGGGCAAGGGCAGCCGGTTCTGGTTCACGGCGCGCCTGGCACAGGCCGCGGAGCTTCAGCCGACAGCGGATGTCGCACCGGACCTGGGCTCTTACCGGGTTCTGTTGGTGGAGGCGGATGCCAATGCCCGGGCCACCCTTGGGCGTCAACTTCAGCAATGGGGTCTGGCCGTGACCCATTCCGCGGGACATGTTGCCGATGAGGAGCCCCGTAACAGCGTAAGGGGGTACTCGTTGTTGATCGCAGGCAACCGGGATGCCTACCCGGCGGGCGCTTCCGCCCGCTCCGGTTCGGAGGGTGCCGGTGTGGACGACGCCACCCCCAACCTCGCGGTTTGGGCCTTGTCGGGTGGTGCCGTTGAGCCTGGGGCCGAGCCCCTCTGGGTGGAAACGCCACTGACGCCGGCCAAGTTGCGCGCCGGTGTCGAACGGGCCCTTGGCCTGCGCGAGCCCGCGGAGGAAACAGCGCCCGGGGAACCACCGCGTTTCGAGGGTGTGCACGTGCTGGTGGCCGAGGACGACACCATCAACCAGACCGTGATCAGCGAGATGCTGGCTCAGATCGGTTGTTCGCCCGAAATCTGCTCTGACGGGCAGGAGGCGGTGGTCGCTGCCGAATCGCGGGATTTCGACCTCATCCTGCTCGACTGCGAAATGCCGCGTATGGACGGGTTTGAGGCGGCTCAGACCATACGCCGCGTGGAGGGTGAACTGGGCCGTACGCCCGTGCCCATCATCGCGGTGACCGGCTATTCACCAGATACGATCGAGGAGCGCATGGGCGATTGCGGTATGGACCACTGCATCACCAAGCCCATCGATATCGATGATCTGCGCGCCGTGATCGGTCAATGGGCCCAGGGCCGCTCGGGCGTAGCGCCTGATTCATCGCATTCCGGCGCGTCGGTGGTCGAGGCCGATGACGTTACCAGGGCCGATGACAATGCGCCCCTGGACGAACAGCGGATCGACCAGATGCGGACGCTGCTGGGCCCGGGTTTCGCGGAGCTTGTGGCGGTATTCGCCACGCAGACGGGGGACTTGATTGACGCCATGGGCATGGCCTTGGCTGAGGGTGACCGCGGCCGTCTGCGCAAACTGATTCATACCTGGGAAGGCGCTTGTCGCAGCATCGGTGCCCGGCGAATGTGGCGCTTGGCCGCGCGCTTGCGCGCGCGTCTGAATGAAGAACCCGACGAGGGAGCCGATGAGGCCCTGCTGGCCCTGTTGCGGGAGGAACGCGCCTTGTTCCTCAGCCGTGCGAATGATGACGGTGTAGCAAGCAACAAGGGCCAGGACGGCTGAGCGGATGCCGAGACGCCCGGCACGGGCGGGGCCCGGAACCCCGGTTCAATACTTCTCGCTCACTAGGACCTCTCGCCCATGGGGATCCCGCGCGCGCACCGGGGCCGGGGTGGGCTGAGAGCGGGTACTGGCTCGGGGGGATCGTCCGCTATGCGATCAGTTTGAGCCCCAGGCCAGGTCGGGGAAGGGCGTGGGTTCGCGTTTGATTGGAGGTGGTGCGGATTCGAACCAGCCGGGCAGGTGGTACCGCGCCATGGTTTCGCGTGGGGTTTGCCCCGCAGTGGGGACGGGGGTAGGGACGGGGGTGAGGGCGGCGCGCAGAGCCGGTTCGCATTGGCGCGCGAGCACCGCGTTGAGGGTGGCGAACAGGCGCACGCTGTCGTCGTCCACATAGGTGGTGTCGTCGGAGACCACGAGGGCCGTTTCCGGCGAGGCCTGTGTCACCGTGTGTTGATAGTGTGCACGGGAATCGCAGGAGAACAGGCCCAACAGGGGTAACGGGGAGGAACGTACCCTGAGTGCGTCGCTCATGGCCCGGGTCCCGCCATTCAGTAGCATGGCCTGCCACCACGGGGCGCTCAGCGTTTCGAAAGTGCCGAAGCCCGGGCCGCTGCCCAGGCGTGAATGACCGAGGTAGAACACCGCGTCCTCTTCGACGAGCGCCTTGCGGAAGTGTGCCCTGACGCGTTCGGTTTTCAGCGTTTGTTGCCGCCGTGATCGTTCGAGTATGGGCCCCAGTTCGTCGTTCACCGCGGAGTCGAACAGTCGTATGCGGGCGCGCGTGACACCACTGGATGAAGGCAGAAGACGGGTCAGAACGAACGGGGCGTCCGCACTTGCGGGACGCCCGGACCAATGAAACCCGCAAGCCTGGAGACCACCGACACAGGGTTTCCGGAGCTGCTTCAGAAAGGCTCGAACGTTGTAAGGATCGACGACGATATCGCTGTGGGTGAGTTCGGCGAAACCGAAGAAGAGAGAGATATTCAGGGTGCCGTCACGGTACATGGGCGCGTAGGGACGCGCGCATGCGGTCGCGGAGACATGGGGGAGGGCGGAGATTCGTTGCGCGGCCGCGGCAAGATGACGGGCGTCATACCAGCGGGGATGATCGAAAGCCGCCGCCGTCCCTGCCACGGACACGGCCACGAACAGGAACAGTGCGAGGGCTGTTCGTCGGGGCCGGTGTTGGGTTCCGTGCCGACTTCCTCGTTCGGTTGATGCCCGAGCCACGCGTGGTGCCGCTATGGCGCGCCGGAACCTGGCCACGCAGCCGGGTCTGATAAGGGTGCTGAATGGCCGGTTTTGTCTCGAGTTCCCCATGCGCTCTTCCAGTGTGTCCCAACGACGGGACCGGATGCCGGTGCATACGATTTCATGCGCCCGGAATCTCGGCCTTTGAGAACGTTACGGCGCCGGACGGTGGCTGGATGCGCGGATTACGTGGCCGACGGGGCAGGGAAACAAAAAAGCCCCCGGAGTTGCCTCCGGGGGCTCTGTCAGCCGCGACTCAAGTCGCTCAGGTCATTCGGCCGTGCCTTTGGCGCCGGCGACCATGACTTCCAGCATCTGCTGGTTCACGCGGGTTGCGGTCTCGATGACCTTGGCCGGCAGGAGCTGACTGTTGATGAGCATGTCGAGGTTCAACATCATGAGCCAGTGTTTGCCGGTCTTGTCTTCGACCACGGAGATGCGGCAGGGCATATAGGCGGAGAAGACGGGGTTCTCCATGACCATTTCGCGGGCGTCCATCGGGTTGCAGAACTGGTAGATGGACAGGTGCGGGGTCTCCACGCCCTTTTTCTCCAGGAAGCGTGATACCCGCTGGCGGGCCACCTTCTTGAGGTTGATGGCAACGGCCTTGGCCTCCATGGCTTCGGCTGCCTGCTCAGGCGTAACACCGTCTTCCAGAGCCATCTTCACGACCGTCTGGCGGATGCTGGTGATCTGCACGGAGGCCGGACGGGCCCGCATGGCGGCATCGGCCTTGGCCATCTTCACCTGCGGCGGTTCGAAGCGGTAACCCTCCACAATCTGCTCGTCATCAAGGGTCGCCAGGTAGGCGGTGATGTCGTAGTAGTCTTGGTGGCTGAAGTCCTCGAAGGAATCGTCCTCGGGATCGTTGTCGTGGATGCGCAGCTTGGTGCGGAAGCCTTCCATGACGGTGAACAGGTACTCGGGGTGCTGGATGGCCAACGGCGGTGCCTCTTTGCGCTCGACGCCCATGCCGTCCTTGCCATGGCAACTGCGGCAGTTGCGGCGGTAGATCTTCTTACCCTTCTTGGCGTCGCCGATGAGGGCGTTGATGTTGAAGGCAGCATCTTTGTGCAGGTCGAGCGAGGCGTAGTATTCAGCTACGTCCTCGATGTCCTGATCGGTGAACTGGTCGAGCTTCGATGTGTAGACCATCAGTGCGTAGGGGCGGGTGCCCTCCACGTAGTCCTTGATGGCCTTGACCAGGTATTCCTTGGGCATGCCCGCGATACGCGGAGAGAGTTGGCCGGAGGCACCCTGTCCAAAGACGCCGTGACAGACGGCACAGGTGTCGCTGAGACGCTGGCCGTTGGCAATGTCAGCCGCGAGGGCGGCGCCGGGCAGAAGCAAGGATGCGGCGATGAGTATCGCTTTCATGAATTTCCCCCAAAGTTGCGTAATTGATTTCTGGTTGTAGAGGTCAGTCGTCCGCGCGGGCCGGACGAAGCGGCGTGATTGTCCTAAAAATGTCCTGTTGAAAGATTGATCCATGTTGGATTGGGCCACATGGGAGTATCCCGGGTGGTGGGGCTGAACGGATGCTGATCAAGGGTTTGAGCCGCGCGTGATCGGGTGGCCGGCCTTGCGCCAGCTGCGGAACCCGACCCGGTAGTAGTAGACCTGGGTATAGCCGAATTCCAGGGCCTTGTTCACGGCCTTGTAGCCACGAGAACAGTGCACGCCGTTGCCGTAGAGGATGACCGGATCGTTCTTGCCGACGACAGCTTGCATATTCGCTTCGGTCAGGGCTGATTTGAGGTCCAGGTGGATGGCACCGGGGATGTGCCGTTTGGTGTAAAGGCGGCTGCTACGAGCGTCAATGAATACGACTCCCTGTGCATGCAAGGCGGCTGCCTGGGCCGTGTCGATGGTGGTGGCACCATCAAGATGTTCGGGTGAACGCCAGCCCGTGTCCTTGTCGGCGCCGAAGGCGGGGGCACTGAGCAGCAGCGCGAACAGGAACGGAATCAGAGTCAGTGACAGGCGCATGGTGGTGATCCGGGTAAGTGCCAGTGATGGAGAGCCATGCTCCCGATCGACCGGGCGCGGAGATTTGCTCGACCCGGTGAGGGTTCCGCCACACCCCGGGTATTCACAGCGAGGTAAATGTAATGGGCTTTGTGCCACCTGTCGCGATCCATCCGGCCCTGGGTTAGCGTGGTCGATCCGTCATGAGCCACGCCGGAGAGTTCCATGAGCGACGAGCGGTACCTGGACGACTTCACTGTGGGCGAACGTTTCGTGAGCCCGGGAATCACCCTGAGCGAATCGGAGATCATCGAATTCGCCCTGCGCTACGACCCCCAGCCCTTTCATCTTGATGCGGTCGCCGCGTCGGAGTCGCTGTACGGGGGATTGATCGCCAGCGGTATACAAACCCTTGCGCTCACGTTCCGCCTGTTCATCCAGGACGGCATGCTGCGTTCATCCAGCATGGGCTCGCCGGGGATCGATGAGTTGCGTTGGCTGGCTCCCGTGCGCCCGGGCGACACGCTGCACACGGAAACGGAAGTACTCGAGGTGAAGCCGTCGCGTTCCAAGCCGGACCGGGGCATGTTGCGCCTGCGGTACACCACCGTGAATCAGCACAACGAACCGGTGATGACCTTCATCATCAACCACTATCTGAAGCGGAAAGCCTCTTCGGGAGTTTGAAGTGGGGTTGTGTCGGCTGCGCCGCCACGAAAAGCGTCACACCGGACCGTTCAAGCTGCCTACTTCGAAACGGGGAGCATCTCGCGGGGGACACCGTCAGCGCCGCCGATCTCCAGGGGATTGCCCGCCAACCGCCAGGAGCGGAATCCGGCGCGAAAGTAGTAGAGCTTCTTGAAACCCCACTCCACGGCCGATTCGATGGCGTGGTAACTGCGCGCGCAGTGGGCACCGTTGCAGTAGACGACCATCCATTCATCCTTGCCCCCCACCTTAAGCAGGTTTTCCTCCGTGAGGTCGGATTTGAGGTCGAGATGATGGGCGCCGGGAATGTGGCGCTTGTTGAATTGCCGGGTGCTGCGCACATCGACGAAGGGCACACCCTCGGCATGCAGTCGCACTGCGGTTTCGGTGTCGATGCGCACCGAGCCGTCCACCTGCTCGGGCGATTGCCAGTCGGAGGACTCACCGGCCCATGCGGAGGGGGCGGGTAGGGCGCCCAGGGCGGTGATCATCAGGACGGTGGTCAGGAAGGCGGGAAACTCTCTCATCGGGGGCCTCTCTTGGTGGGGCTGTTGTCTATCGAATCACGGCGGCACGCAGGGACTCAAGGGCGTCCCGGCCCAGGGTCCCGTCCGAACACCGGATGATGGCGATACGGTCGGAAGTTTGCCCATCGACCTGTACTGAAACGCCGCGTTGCAGCCAGGGTTCGATGGCCGCGGTGGGCAGCGTACCGCGCCCGAACAGCGATAGGACATGGGCTTCGCCCAGGGGGTTCAATCCGGGCCACGTACGGTCATCGACCAGGTTGACCCAGGCCTGAACAAAGCCTTCCGGGTAAAAATCCAGGAAACCGTTGGAACCACGCAGGTGCATCTCGATGGCCTTGCCGCCGATCGTTTCCAGGTTGCACAGACCGGTGTACCCCCGCAGAAGGTGCCCGGCCAGGTGATGCAGACAGCGCTCGGCATCGGGGGCTTCGACACCCAGGGACCAATGAATCGGTCGCTGCGCGTCCCGTTCCTCCGAGGCGTGGGTATGTCCGCTCCAGACCACGGTGCCATCAAGGAGCAGGGCATCGGTGGAGAACTGCGGCCCCTCCAGTAGTGGCGACCAGAAGTGCCCGGGCCAGGGTTCGATATCCCTCGCGGCCAGTACCCGGGCACCCAGGGACATACCCGCGAGGTTGGTGATGGGTTTCACCATGAGCGGGGTATCGCCCGCGAGCCCACAGTCCGTGGGCGAGACGCCACAGGGCGCCGCTACAAGCCCCTGGCACAGGGCGAGCCCGAGCTTGTCGTAGACCTGGTGGTGCCGGGGGTTCAGACGCCAGGCGTGGGCATCGTTGACCCCGATATGCGCGCGGGGTTGGGGGGTGAACAGGTGAGACCGTTCGGGAAGGACGCCGAAAAAGGGCATGAGTATGGAATGTCGGTTGGCGGAAATGCGATGGCGGGGTGCGCCGGGTGGGGCAAGGGGAAACGCACCTGATGTTTTGAGAAGCGTTCCTCCGATCATGGTGCGCCATCTGGCGGGTGGATTCTCCAGGGCGTTTCCGGGGTCTACGTCAGTGCGTATGAGACGAAGAGTGGGTGGGTAGGGCCGTGACGCGGACAGTCCGCTAAAGGTGTTGACATGCAAATGCGAACGATTATCATGCGCACCAACGTTTCAACACTGATCCCCGGCAACGAGATGTCCGAAGTAATTGAACGGGAGGTCGATCAGGGCCGTAACAGGCCGCGACGAATCCGCAGCGAGGAGTTGCTTCGGGGCGCCCGCGAAATCCTGATCGAACACAAGGATGGCGAATACCGTCTTCGCGAAACACGTAACGGCAAGCTGATATTGACCAAGTAGGCATATACCCCGTGCCGAGGTAGAGCCATTCGCAAACAACGGAAGCCCTGTGTTTCCTTAAATCACCGTTAGTAGCCAGCAAGCGTGCGGTTCATGCGCGCCGCCAGCCGGAACGGTTCGTCTTCATCCCAAGAGGAGCAGAACCATGATCCGGCGAGAAGCCAAAACCCCTTCCCTGAGAATCCGATTCCTGTCCCGCGATGCCTTGCGTGATGAACGCGGCATCCGGTCAGGCGGTCGTGTCGATGACGGCCGTACCCCCGGGCGTACGAGACCTGTTCCCGGTCGGAGGGACTCCCGATGACCGCCACCGCTCCGTCCAGGAGTGCCCCAGCACCTGCGAACCCGGGCACCGGGCGCGAGCCCGGGCGAGCGCGGGTGGGGGAGTGGGCGCTGAACAAGTCGGACATCCGCGCCGTGTTGTCCATTGCCGAGGAACGGGAACTGCCCCTGAGCGTGCGCCTGTTCAACCGCGCGGGGCGTCAGGAGGTCGATGGCCAGTCCTTCACCGTCACCGCGGATGACCACCAGGTCGAGGTCAAGGGCAGGGACTGGCGCGCCAGTCTAGATCTGCGCCAGGTGGAGTCGGTGCGCGCGGTCTCCCGCTGCTTTGCCGGCCGCACTCGGCTTGCACTCGAATGTGTGGATTGCGAGGCGCGCTGCCTGCTGTCGCTGACCGGGCCCAGCCCGGAGCAGGAGCCGGGTGGCCAGATCTGGTGCGCCCTGCTGGCCCGTCTTGAAGCCTGAACGAACGAAGCCCGGCGCGGGTTCCGAGCAGGTTCACGCGGGCGGGAAATGAACCGATACACAAACCAATGAATTGGGAGTCTTTTCCATGATCAAACCGCTTATCCCAGGTGCCGCGCTTGCGCTGGGCCTTACTTTCTCCGCCTCGGCACTGGCCGCCCCGGTAGACGATGTCGTCAAGAATTACGCCGATATCGCGTTGGCCGGTTACGAGGATTCGTTGATCACCGCACGGACCCTGGAGCATGCCGTCGATGCCCTGTTGGCCCAGCCCAACGGGTCAAATCTTGTCGCGGCCCGTGCCGCGTGGCGTGCCGCACGAGTGCCCTACCAGCAGACCGAGGTGTTTCGTTTCGGCAACCCCGAGGTCGACGATTGGGAAGGCAAGGTCAACGCCTGGCCCCTGGATGAGGGCTTGATCGATTACGTGGACGGTGGGACCTACGGCGACGAGAACGAGGAAAACCCGTTCTACACCGCGAACGTGGTGGCCCGGGAGAAGATTTCCGCCGGTGGCGTGAACGTCGATGCCGCCAACATAACCCCGGCGGTGATTGAGTCGCTTCACGAGCTGGATGGTGTGGAGTCCAACGTGGCCACCGGTTATCACGCCATCGAGTTTCTGCTCTGGGGCCAGGATCTGAACGGTACCGGACCCGGAGCCGGCAACCGTCCGGCCAGCGACTTCGACACCGCCAACTGCAGCGGAGGCCATTGCGATCGTCGCGGCGCATACCTGAAGGCCGCGACCACGCTGTTGATCCAGGACCTGGGCGACATGATCACAAGCTGGAGTGAGGGTGGTGCCGCACGCACACGTTTGTTGAATGATCCCCAGGCGGCACTGGTCTCCATCGTCACCGGCATGGGCAGCCTGTCCTACGGCGAGTTGGCGGGTGAACGCATGAAGCTGGGCCTCATGCTGCACGACCCTGAGGAAGAGCATGACTGCTTCTCCGACAACACCCATTGGTCGCACTACTACGATGTGTTGGGCGTCCGTAACGTCTACAGCGGGCATTATCGGCGCGTGGATGGTTCGCGCGTCATCGGTCCTTCCATCAGTGAACTGGTCGCCGCCCGGGACGCGAAGGCCGATGCCACTCTGAAGGCCCGCCTCAACGCC
Organism: Gammaproteobacteria bacterium; assembly: GCA_049604295.1. Classification (GTDB taxonomy): domain Bacteria; phylum Pseudomonadota; class Gammaproteobacteria; order JACKNK01; family JACKNK01; genus JBMYTL01. Next base: position 6,420 of record JBMYTL010000046.1, on the reverse strand, counting down.
GCCGTGTTGCGCTTCCAGGCTTTGGCCGATCGGGCCGAGTCCGTGGAGTCCTATGACCAGATGCTCGGGTCCGGCAACGCCGCGGGCAACGCCGTGGTCGAGTCCGCCGTGCAAGCCCTGATCGACCAGACCAAGGCCATCGAAATCGCCGTGAGCGCCCTGGGTCTCGATAGCGTCGGTTTCGAAGGCTCCGACAGCTTGGATAATCCCGCCGCTGTACAGTAATCTCTAATTCAAGACGTTATAACGTAACGTTGTTGCCCCCCTTTCAAGCGGTCGCCCACGGCCCCGCAAAGGATTCTTTTGTCCGATCTCTGGTAGCCATTACATGAACATGTTTAAGAAAAAACTCCTTCCGATGTCCATCGGAATCGCCCTGGCCGCGGGTGCCGCCGCGCCCGCGCAGGCCGGCAAGATCGAAGACCTGGAGGCCATGATGGTCCAGATGCAGGCACAGATGGAGCAGATGCGCGCCGAACTGGCCCAGGCCCGTAGTGAGGCCGCTCGGGCGTCCGCCGCCGCCCAAACCGCGGCCCAATCCGCGGCTGAAGGCTCCGGTGGTTCCGGAGGTGGCGGTTTCGCCAAGGGTGTCTCCGTCAGTGGCCTGATCGACGTTCAGACCAGCCACACCAACGGCTTCACCGCCGCCGGTGACGCGGAGGACAGCACGGTCGCGGAGGCCTCCATCACCATCGATGCCGCGCTGAACGATTGGGTCAGCGGCACGGTCACCTTCCTCGCCGAGGAAGGCACCAACAACGACGGCCTGAGCATCGACGAGGCCCTGATCGCCATGGCCTTCGAGCCGGTCATCGTGGATATGGGCCGCACCACCGTGTTCGGTGCCTACGAGTCCAACATGATCTCCGATCCCCTGACCCTGGAATTGGGCGAGATCAGCGCCACCATCGTACGTGCCAGTGTTGAGAGCGGTGGCTTCGGAGCGGGGGCCTACCTGTACAACGGTGATGCCAACGAAGCCGGTGACGATGCCGATGACCTGAACCACTTCGGTTTGGACCTGGGTTACGCCTGGGAGTCCGGTGATACCTCCGGCGGCGTCGGCATCGGCTATGTCTCCAACATCGCCGACTCCGGTGGTGGTGAGAACGTCGTGGCCGCTCAGCGCACCGCCATGGTTCGTGATGTCCCCGGTTTGGCTCTGAACGCCGGTTTCAGCACCGGCCCGTTCAGCGTCGTCGGTGAGTACGTGAAGGCCACCCGTGCCTTCGATGTGACTGAACTGGCCTACAACGGCAACGGCGCGGAGCCTTCGGCCTGGAACCTGGAAGGTGCCTATGCCTTCCAGGCCGGCAACATGCCCGCCACCTTCGCCATCGGCATCGGTGGCACCGACGAAGGCGCCCCCCTGGGCCTGGCCGAGCATCGTCTGATCACCGCCCTGGGCTTTGAAGTCGCCGAAGGCACCACCGTGGCCGTCGAGTAGATGCGTCAGTCCGACTACGGCACCGGCGATACCTTCTTGAACGATGGTGGTGCCGGTGCCGGTACCGGCGACGATCAGAACGTGTTCACCCTGCAGGTGGCCGTGGAGTTCTGATCCGCGTCCCAGCCAGCGACCGTTGGCCCCGGCGGAAACATGCTCCGCCGGTGGTCGGTCGCGACGACGATTGCATAAGCGCTCGCGCCAACTGGTCGACTTTCCAGTGAGTAACGGTTCGAGCGCTTATCCAACAAGCATGTAAGTCGTGTCTCCAACTTGCGACTTCCTCGCCGTCTGATTCAGGCGCCGTCTGGTTCAGGCGCCGTCTCGTTGAGGTGCCGTCTCGTTGAGGCGACGTCTCATTCAGAGACCACCTGAATCAGGCGGTGATTTTTATTCAGGAAACCGGTGGGAATCATTCCACCGGTTTCCGCCCTTTTTGACTGCCCGTGCCGGTGAAACCTCCTTACCTTTGCGCTCTTCTGGCGGTAACCCTCAGCCTGATCCCCGGGCATGTGCTTGGGGAGGGCGATGGGGTTGAGCGCGTCAAACCGCGCCTGGCCAGCGAGGCTCTGCGTCAACCGGTGCCCGGCCTCACTGGCGAGGATGGCTTGCGCTTCCGTGTCGGTCAGGCGCTGTTTGAGCGCCTCTGGGCGAGTGCGCCCGCCAGTACCCGGTCCGCCGACGGTTTGGGGCCTTTGTATAACGCCCGTTCCTGCCTGCAATGTCATATTCGAAACGGGCGCGGTGCCTTACCGGAAGCGGGCAGTCGCACGGTGGTGGTGAAACTGTCCGTTCCGGGAAACACCGGGCCCACCGAGGCCGTTTTGCCCGAACCGGTCTATGGCACGCAGATGCAAACCCGGGGTACCGCGAATCAGGTGGAGGAGGGGCGCCTTGAACTTCGATACACCGAGCGCCTGGTCGGGCTTGAGGGCGGTGATTGGGTCAGCCTGCGGCGGCCGGAACAGCACCTTGTCGAGCTCGGTTACGGGCCCTTGGATGGCGACGCGATGAGCTCGGTGCGTATCGCCCCGCCCCTGGTGGGCATGGGCCTTCTGGATGCGGTCGCGGAGGAGGACATCCTGGCATGGGCGGACCCGGGGGATCACAACGGTGATGGGATATCCGGTCGGCCTCAAAGGACGTGGAGCCGTGCACTGAGCAAGGAGGCCCTCGGTCGGTTCGGACACAAGGCCATCCATGCGACCCTGAGCGACCAGAACCAGTCCGCCTTTCACGAGGACCTCGGTCTGTCGGTCCCGCTTTATCCCCAGGCCTACGGGGGCTGCACGACGGCGCAAACGCTTTGTTTGCGTGGCCCGCACGGTGATTCACCCGAGCATGAGGGGCTGGAGGCCGGACCCCGGGTGGTGGATGAGGTCCTGTTCTACACCCGTCATCTGGCGGTACCCGCGCGGCGTATGGCCATCCCCGTGGACAGCCCCGGGGACAGTAACGAGCGTTCCATCGTGGATCGGGGCGAAGCGCTATTCCACGGCTCAGGCTGCGCGGCCTGCCACCGACCGTCGTTGCGACTTGCCGAAAACTACACCACCGGCGAGTCCACTGGCGGGCTCGCCGGGCGGATCATTCACCCATACAGCGACCTGCTGCTCCATGACATGGGCGAAGGCCTGGCCGATGAGCGGCCGGAGGCTAAGGCCAACGGCCGTGAATGGCGCACCACGCCCCTCTGGGGATTGGGTTACACGGGCACGGTCGGGCCGGAGGCCTACCTGCACGATGGTCGCGCCCGCACCCTCTTGGAAGCCATTCTCTGGCATGACGGGGAGGCCCGGGCCAGCCGTGACGCGGTGGTGGCCCTGCGCTCTGGCGACCGGGATGCCCTCATCACCTTTTTGCGCAGTCTATGAACGCAGCACCTCACGGCGGATTCTTCATGCAATTTATCAAGGCATCTTCAACCCTGGTTTCGCCCGCTCGCGCGCTGCTTGGGTTCAGCAGTCGGATGGTCGGCCAATGGGCTCTGATTCCCGCCGTGGCACTGTGTCTGGGAGCGATGGTGGCGCCCGCGGCCGAGGCCTTGGATGGGGCCCATGGGGTGAATGTTGAAATCGCGCGGACCCAGATCGTGCCGTCCTATGAACGCTTCGCGGAGGCCGCGGCGGATTTCCAGACGGCGGTTCAATCGGCCTGCGATTCCGGGGTTTCGGACGATGAGGCGCTGCGCAAGGCCTATCCGGCCGTGGTCGATGCCTGGATGCGGGCGGAGATCTGGCGCTTCGGGCCGGTGGAATACCTGACCCGGCGAACCCGTATCTGGTACTGGCCTGACAAGCATGGGCGCAGTGCGAAACAGATCCGCCTGTTTCTGCAGGCGGCGACAGCCGAATCCCTGGAAGCCCGGCGTTTCGCCGATGGCAGCGTGGCCCTGCAGGGACTGCCGGCCTTTGAGCGCCTGGTGTTCGCCGAGACACCGGCCGCCGATGCCGGGCACGTCCGCTTTCGCTGCGACTACCTCGCCGCCATCGCCAACAACATCCACGCCATGTCCGCCGACATCGTGGAAAACTGGACGCGACCGGATGAGGGTTCCCTGGCCATGATCGAGACCAGTGAGGGCGGAAATGCCTCCTACGAGGATGGTGCGGCCCAGGTCACCACGGAGCTGGTGAAGAGTCTGAACACCGCGCTGATCAGCATCGTCGAGCTGAAACTGGCGCGACCCATGGGTGATTCCCTGAAACGGGCGCGACCCAAGCGCGGGGAATCCTGGCGTGCCGGGCTGGGTCTGGCCAATATCCGCGCCAACCTGGAGGCGCTCCAGGCCCTCTACGGGGTGGAGGAGGGTACGGGGCTATCGGCCCTGCTCGGCTCCGTCGGGGAACAGGCCCATGCCCGGGACCTGGACCAGCGTATCCGCGCCGGATTCCGCGATGCCATTGCCCGGATCGATGCCATTGATGCCACCCTGGCGGACGCGGTGAGCGACGCGGACAAACGATCGCAGTTGGTGATTCTGAAGAGCATGGTCGCCGATCTCGTTGAGATGACCGGGGGGGAGCTGCCGGGCTTGCTGGGGGTTAACCTGGGCTTTAATGCCTTGGATGGCGATTGAAGACTTTTGAAATTTGAACGGTGAAGGGAGCTCAGCCCTGGTCGATCAAAGCTTTCAGGTGGGTCAGCGCGGCCTGCTCGTTGCGGGCGCGGCGCAGCCGACCCAGCAGCCGGATCGGTTCGGCAAAGGCGGGGTCGGGGGTGAAGTGCTTTTCGGCCCACATGAATATGAGGCGGCGGTGTAGGCGGAACAGCAGGTAGAAGGTGGTCACCACGATGATGGCCGACAGGTTGTCACCGCCGTACCAGATCCAGAAGCCCAGGCCATAGCCCGCGAATGTGATCAGCACCACCACGGTGGCACGCGCGGCGAACCAGTCGTACCAGGTCGTGAAGGCGTCCTTGTGGATGGCGAACTGCTCCGGGCTGATCTCGATGGATTCGAAGTCACCGTCTTCATCGCCGGACGCGTCAGCCATCGCGCAAATCCGCCGCGTGCAGGGTGTTGCGCAACAGGGTGGCGATGGTCATGGGGCCGACACCTCCGGGGACCGGTGTGATCCAGGCCGCTTTCTCCTTGGCGGATTCGAAATCTACGTCACCGACCAGCTTGCCTTCCTCGGTGCGGTTGATGCCCACGTCGATGACCGTGGCGCCTTCCTTGATCCAGTCGCCCGGTACGAACTTCGGCCGCCCCACACCCGCGACCACGATGTCGGCGGCGCGGACCTTCCCTGGCAGGTCGCGGGTTTTGCTGTGACATACGGTCACGGTGCAGCCCGCCATGATCAGTTCCAGGGCCATGGGACGACCGACGATGTTCGACCGGCCGATGACTACGGCGTCTTTTCCCGTCAGTGGTTCGCCGGTGTGTTCCAGCAGGGTGACGCAGCCGTAGGGTGTGCAGGGACGCAGGCGCGGGGAACCCGCGGCCAGACGGCCGAAGTTCTCGGGGTGAAAACCGTCCACATCCTTGGTCGGGTGGATGGCCTCGGTGACGGTTTGCTCGTCGATGTGGCCGGGGAGGGGGAGCTGGACCAGGATGCCGTCGATCGTTTCGTCGTCATTGAGCTCGGCGATAAGGGCAAGCAGGTCCTGCTGGCTTGTCTCGACAGGCAGGTCGTGGGCCTTGGAAATGAAACCCACTTCCGCGCACGAGCGGCGCTTGTTGCGCACATACACCTGGGAGGCGGGATCACTGCCGACCAGAACCACCGCGAGGCCCGGGGCGCGTTTGCCCGCGGCCGTGCGGGCGTCCACCGCCTGTTTGACCTGAGCGCGAACCTCGGCCGCGATGGCCTTGCCGTCAAGGATGTTTGCCGTCATGTAATCGCCGTTGGGGTGGGGAGGATAAGAGGGCGCGAATTCTCTCAACGGACCCGGTGTGCGACAAGGTTGGAGGCGTTTTCCTGGGGGGCTGTAATTACCCTGATTCCTCTGTTGCGTTGCCCTGGGGGCATACGTATGATTGCCGCCCTCCCGTGGCCGGGGGTTCCCGTTCGCGGGGTCGCGGCCGCCGCGACACGGGGTATAGCGCAGTCTGGTAGCGCGCCTGCTTTGGGAGCAGGATGTCGGGGGTTCGAATCCCTCTACCCCGACCAATACCACTGCGTACTGCTCTGCGCCCGTAGCTCAGTTGGATAGAGCACCGGTCTTCTAAACCGACGGTCGCAGGTTCGAATCCTGCCGGGCGCGCCAATTTCGGCTTCGCACCCGGTTCGGGGTTCGAGGACGATTTCAATGGTGATCGTAGCTCAATTGGTAGAGCACCGGATTGTGGCTCCGGAGGTCGTGGGTTCAATTCCCATCGGTCACCCCATATCGAACCCCGTCGCACATCGTGCGGCGGGGTTTTTTCTTGCCCGCGGGCGGGTAATTCGCGGGCAGGCCACCACGGTGCTTCACGTGTGAGGCATTACGGTTACAATGCCCGGCTTCGTGCGAGAGTGGCGGAA
>JBMYTL010000045.1:16121-22179 GCA_049604295.1 Gammaproteobacteria bacterium | reverse complement strand
TGGGAAACCTCGGGGGCGGTGGACCGCTGGCAAGCGGCCACGGAAGGTACGGGAACGGAAAAAAGCGCGGCCCCCCGGCGGGGAGCCGGAAAGCCGCGCTTTTTCCGGGAGCCTTAGGCCGGCTCGTAGGGGCCGAGTTCGGCCTTGCCCGTCTTGGGATCGACGAAGAACTTGTTCTGGTCGTCGTAGGTGACGGTGGCGCGCGGCACCACGTCGACGGTCTCCAGCAGGTCGAAGTCGTTCTTGGAAGCGGAGGGGCTCTTACCCTTCACGACCAGGACGTCCTTGAAGCACTGGTGGTCTTCGGCACGGTACAGGGTCTTGCCCATGCCAACACCGTCGAACTCGAAGCCTTCCAGCTGCTTGATGACTTCCGGCGGGTAGAAGGTGCCGGCCATCTCACAGGCGTTGGCGTAGAGCAGGGTCTGCACGTAAGCGGTGTGCGCGGCCTGGGACGGCGGCTGGTTGTACTCAGCCTGGAAGGCCTTGGTGAAGGCCTGGGAACCGGCGTCGGTGAGCTGGTCGGACCAGTTGGTGGTACCCAGCACGCCTTCGATGTTGGCGGCACCGGCACCCTGGGCCATGAGGCGGGAGTACAGCGGAACCACGATCTCCATCTTCTTACCGTTCTTCTGCAGCTCGCGCATACCGAACTGAACGGCCTGGGACAGGGAGTTCACCATGTTCTTGCCGTAGTGGTTCAGCACCAGCACGTCGGCGTCGGAGTTCAGAACCTGGGTCAGGAACTGGGAGAAGTCGGTGGACTTCAGGGGGGTCATGATGTTGTTGACCGTGGTCCAGCCCTGGTTCTCAGTGGCGGCCTTGATGGACGCATACTGGGTGTGGCCCCAGGTGTAGTCAGCGGTCAGGTGGTAGGCGCGACGGTCTTTGCCGTAGGCATTGGCCACGATGGGGGCCAGGGCCTCACCGGTCTGGTAGGCGTTGAAGAAGTAACGGAAGCCGTAGCGACGACGATCCTTACCGGTGGTGTCGTTGGAGTGGGTCAGGGCACACATGAAGATGATGCCGAGTTCCTGGGCCAGATACTGCTGGGCAACAGCGGTAGCGGAGGAGGAACCACCGGAGAACATGATCACCTTGTCACGCTGGATCATGCGACGGGCGGAGGTGCGGGCGGCGTCGGGGTTGGTCTGGGTGTCACCGGAGACGAAGGTGACCTTCTTACCCAGCACGCCTTGGCCGGTGAGCTTGGAGGGAGACAGGGTCTCCAGCATGCCGCCACCGTTGTTCAGGTGCTTGACGGCCAGTTTGTAGGCGCGCAGCTCGTCGGCACCCTCGTCGGCGTAGGGGCCGGTCTGGGGGACGTTGAAGCCGAAGACGACTTCGGAACCGTTCACCGGGTAGTTGCCGATGGCCTTGTCGGCCCAGGCATTCTGGGTGAAGAACATGGGAGCGGCGCCCGCGGCGCCGGCGGCGGCACCGGCTTTCAGGACGTCGCGGCGGGACCAGCCCTGGGGCTTGCCGTTTTTACGGTCAGTCATTCTCATCCTCCTCTTAAGGATTCGAAGCCCGGTTGTTCCGGGCATTGAAAAATGCGGATTCCGTGCCGCGAATTAAATTCCTTTTGAAACTCGCTCAACCGGTGTCCGGTCTTTGTCGTTGCCTGGGGGACGCTGGCCTCCTCCATTCGATGGAAGGGGGGCGCACTCAGGCCGCGAAGCGGTGCCGGATTCTATGTTGCGGTAGCGTTGGCCGGGTGGGACGAGGCCCGGAAATTACAAGAAAACTCGGGAAGCGGGAACCTAGGTAACAGCGATTTGTAACGCTTTTTCCCGAAAATGCCGAAAAGAAGGGGCTGGATAAGTTTCTATTAATAAAGCGTTTTTCTGATTTTTTTCACGATAAGGAAGATGCGCGCGCCTCACGGGTCGCGGCATCGGGCAGGCGGGATCGCCACACGGTCTCATTGCCGGGCGATGGTGTGCGCGGAAGCAGCAAAGCGAGCACCAGGGAACCGGCTGCCATGGTTGCGCCCGCGAAGAAAACGGCGGCGTGCGAATACACCCAGATCAGGCCGAAGGCGGCGGGAATGACGACGGCGGCAATATGATTGATGGTGAATGAGACGCTTGCGGTGGAGGCGATGTCCGCCGGATCAGCGATCTTCTGGAAATAGGTGTTTATACCGATGGCCATGGCGAACAGCAGGTGGTCCACCACATACAGGGTCGCGGCGATCTCGGCCCGTTCCACGAGGGCATAGCTACAGAACACGCCAATCAGTCCCATGTATTCGATGATCAGTACCCGGCGCTCGCCCCAATGGCTGATGAGGTGGCCGATGCGGGGGGCCAGAAAGGTGTTGATGACGTGGTTGATGAGGAACAGGGCGGCGATGTCGGCGGCCGAGTAGCCGAACTTCTCCACCATGAGAAAACCCGCGAACACGACGAATATCTGCCGCCGCGCGCCGCTCATGAAGGTGAGGGCATAGAAGAGGCCATAGCGGCGGCGCAGAACCAGGTGCTTGTGCTGAGGCACCGCATGGGAAAAACCGGGAAAAAGGCGCCAAGCCAGCATGGCCAGGATGACGGTGACGGATCCGCCGACCAGGTAGATCCAGAGGTAGGGCACCTCGGCCAGTTCGACCGCCAACCAGATCCCGCCGAAGGCGACCAGGGCGGCGACCGACGCGGTGGCCGATTGCCGCCCCAAGGCGATCGGCGCGCGATCCCTGGGCAGCCATTGCAGGGTCAGGGATTGCTGCACGGTGTAGTGATAGTGGAAGCCCACCGACATGAGCACCGTGGTGAAGTAAAGCCCGTACTCGGTCGGCAGCAGGCCGGTCAGTGCCACGCCCAGGCCCAGCGTGGCCGTGGCCAGGACGGCGAAGGTCTGCTCACGCAGGACCAGCAACACGAACACCGTGGTGAAGGCAAGAAACCCGGGTACCTCGCGCAGGCTTTGCAGAACGCCGATCTCAACCCCCGTGAAGCCGACCTGTTCGATGGCGAAGTTATTGAGCAGGGCACGCCAGATGGAAAACGCCAGGGACACGGCGGCAGCCATAAGCAACAGAAAGTATTCGGGGCTGCGGAAGCGTTCGGGCACGGGGGGGGGATGTGATCTGCTAGTCTCGGGACCCGGTATTTTGCGCTGCAACAAAGCTCATGGTCGAGATATTCATCGCGGTCGCGCCCGTTTTCGCGCTGATCTGTACAGGCTGGGCTCTGGCTCGGTGGTTGCGTGCCCTGGATACGTTCTGGGCGGGTGCGGAGTACATCACCTATCACCTGTTCTTCCCCGCGCTGCTGTTTCACAACGCCTTGCGTGTCGACCTGGATGCCGCGGCTACCGGATCAGCCGTGGCGGTCTCGGTGCTCGCGGTGTCGGTCATGGCCGCAGGGGTGGCGCTGTTGGTTCGCGTGCGTCCCGCGTGGCCCCGGTCCGTCGCCGGGGCCGTTTTGCAGGGTTCTATCCGACCCAATACCTACATCGCCCTGGGGCTTGCCGATGCCGTCCTGGGCACAGCCGGTGTCAGCCTCATGGCTTTGTGCGTGGCGGCCGTGGTGCCTACGGTCAACATCATCAGCGTGGTGGGGCTCAGCCATCTCGGGACGGGGCGGGTGGGGGCGACAAGCATTCTCAAAGCCGTGGCCACGAACCCGCTGATACTCGCCAGCGGCGCGGGGGTGCTGATCAATGCCCTGGATGTCTCGTTACCGCGCACGGGGCTCGATTTCGTCGCAACCGTCGCCGCACCGGCACTTGTTCTGGGCCTGATGACCGTCGGCGCGGCCCTGGCGCGGCCCGGTGATCCGGCCCATCGCCCGGATGTGGCGCTTTCCAGCCTGCTCAAGCTCGCCGGTGTGCCCGGGGTTGCCCTTGCGTTCGCGTGGGCACTGGGGCTCGATGACCTCGCCCTGGCCGTGGTCGTGCTTTACGCCGCCATGCCGGCGTCGCCGTCCTCCTACGTGCTGGCCGTCAAAATGAAGTCGGACGTGCGCCTGACCGCCACCCTCATCACAACCCAGACCGTGATCTCTTTCGTCAGCCTGACGCTGTTGACCGCGTTGTTGAGGTGATCCGTGGGGTACGATGCGCGCCCCTTCAGATCACCGAATCGCACCTCATGATTTCAGACAGCGCCGATCACGCCGCATACCGGGAGTTGGGTCCCGACCAGGTGCTGGATGCCGTGGATGCCAGTGGGTTCCTGAGTGATGGTCGGCTGCTGGCTCTGAACAGTTACGAGAACCGCGTTTACCAGGTGGGCCTGGACGAGGGTGAGCCGGTGGTGGCGAAGTTCTATCGCCCCGGACGCTGGAGCGACGAGGCCATCCTCGAGGAACACCAGTTGACCCTGACCCTGGCGGACGCGGGCCTGCCCGTGGTGCCGCCGCTGGTCCTTGATGGCGCACGAACGCTCGTACGCGCCGGGAATTTCCGCCTTGCCCTCTATGCACGGCGCGGTGGACGTGCGCCCGAACTGGACAATCTCGACAACCTTGAAATCCTCGGCCGATTCATGGCGCGCATGCATGCTCTTGGTGAGGCCAGCGCGTTTCAGCATCGTCCGACATTGACCGTCGAGGGATTCGGCGATGAGGCGCGGGATTTGATTCTGTCCGGCGATTGGCTGCCGGGCGACCTGCGTGAAGCCTATGAACGGGCCAGTGCCGACGCTCTGGTCCGGGTGCGTGAGGCCTATCGTCGCGCAGGTGAGGTTCGTTATCTCCGCCTGCACGGGGATGCGCACCCGGGCAACATCCTGTGGCGCGATGATCTGCCTCATTTCGTCGATTTCGACGATTCACGGATGGGCCCGGCCGTGCAGGACCTGTGGATGTTCCTCAGCGGTGACCGGGAGGACCGGAGCGTTCAGCTCGATGCCCTGCTGGAGGGCTATACCCAGTTCCGTGAGTTCGATGCCGCGGAACTGAACCTGGTGGAAGCCCTGCGCACCTTGCGCATCATGCATCACGCCGCCTGGATCGCCCGCCGCTGGGACGATCCGGCCTTCCCCCTGGCGTTCCCCCACTTCGGCGATCTGCACTATTGGGAGGAACACATCCTGGCGCTCAAGGAGCAGATGGCCGCCATGGATGAAGCACCGTTGCGCTGGGGCTTCAACAGCTGAGAATGATCGGGCGGGATAAAGCGTCAGCGGAATCTCCCCTGTAGGAGCAGGCTTGCCCGCGAACAGGGGGCTTGCGGTGCACACGGTGCACCCTACGATCACAGCCAGGCCCGCGAAGGTCCTAACGTGGGGTGCACCCCGTGCACCGGTTCGGGGTGTCGGTAGCGGTTCGCGGGCAAGCCCGTTCCTACAGCGCTCGGTTTCGTCGTGCGAGTAACGTCAAGCCGGCGAGCAACAGCCATAGGGTGACGGGCAGGGGTACGGATGCGGCGTTGGCATCGTTGGCCTCGAGGATCAGGTTGCCCAGGCCGTCGTTGATCAGCGCGAAATCGATGCCGACCTGACTGGGCAGGATCACGCTGTCGAAGCTGCCGAAGATGCCGCCGGTGGCGGACAGAAAGGTGAAGCTGTCGCCGATGCTGGCACTGAAGCTGTTGAGGAAGGTGAACTCCAGCAGCCCGTCGAGGAAAACATCGCCATCCACATTGATGAAGTCGTATTCGATGCCCTGGGTCAGACCCTCGATCTCGATCAGGGTGCTGGATGCATCCGCCAGTGTCAGGTTGCCCACGATATCCAGCTGACCGGGTGATTGGCCGGGGTTCAGCTCACCGGAAACCGTTATGTCGCCGATGACGGTGCCCGTGCCCTCCAACCGGCCGCCATCGCCCACGGTGATGGAGTTGGCCTGCACCGTGCCACCATCCCATACCTTGAGGCTGCCGAAGCCCAATTCACCGATAAGGACCTCGCTGGTGATCAGCGATGCACTGTTGCCCGAAATAGTGACCGACCCGCTCGTTCCCGCGCTGTTGCCGATGTTGAGGCGGTTGGCGAGGTTGACCGAAGCGCCATTCTGAATATTCAGGCTGGAGGTCCCTTCTCCCTCCACGTTCAGATCGCTATACGGCGCGTGCGAGCCCACCAGATCGATGCTGCTGCCCGCGCCGTCGATGG
>JBMYTL010000045.1:0-16022 GCA_049604295.1 Gammaproteobacteria bacterium | reverse complement strand
TCTATACGGCGCGTGCGAGCCCACCAGATCGATGCTGCTGCCCGCGCCGTCGATGGAGAGCGCATTGGTCGTTCCGGCATCCGAGGAAAAGTCGTATCCGTTTTGGGTGGACAGGCTGGCACCGCCGAACACGCGCAGGCTCAGATCTCCCGCGTCGCGGCGCACCGCGCCGACTGAGATGTTCGTGCTCAGTTCAACCTGCTGGTCGCCGTTGAGGTTGAATACCGCGGTGTCGCCCGGACCCGGGAGGGTGTTTCCCTGCCAGTTCCCGGCGGAGGTGAAGTCCTCTGGACTGCCGAAGGCTCCGTTCCAGAAAACCTCTTGAGCCTGGGTCGGGGCGGCCGCGAGCACGGAGAGGGTCAGGGCGAGAGCGCGTCCGGTGCGTAGGGGGTGTTTCCTTGTGTCCATGTTCCTGCCTTAGTGGGAGTCCGTGTGTTCCAAGGCAGGTAAGCAAAATGTGGGCCGCTTGAATCAGCCCCGTAACTGATTGATTTCCGGTGGTTGATGAATGACCGAGCCGATCAGTCTGTAAAAAATACTGACGCTTTGTCGGCCGCTTGGGGGCAACCCCAAGGACTGCGCGGTCCGCACAGGTTTGTCACGGGCTAAACTGCCAAAATTCGTCTTTCATGGCCCCCGAGGCCACCCTGGCCTAGCGGGCCTTGGAGATTCCCTATGAAAAGTTTCAGTGGCCAGGATCGTGTGGACCTGACCCGGGTTCTGCTTGAGATGCTTGAGGACTGGGGGCTGAACTCGGAGCAGACCATTCATATCCTGGGGCTGCCGGCCAAGACCTCGGCACGCAAACTTCTGCAATACCGCAACGACTATCCTCTGCCCGAGGACGAGAACGTGGACCTGCACATCGAGCACCTGCTGGGAATCGCGGATGCCCTGCGCACCATGCACCCGACCAATGCGCAGATGGGCGCGCGCTGGATGCGTAAGCCCTGTCGGCAGTTCGGTGGACGCCCGCCGTTGCAGGTGATCTGTGAATCCGAAGGTGCCAGCGGCCTGGTCGCGGTCCGCAGCCAGATTGATTGCACCTTCGCCTGGAATCTGACCGGTTCCAACGGCTGAGCCCCGGGCGCGGAACGCGGGTGGCGGCGCCTGGGTGGTAGCACCTGGGTCGTAGCACCTGGGCCTCAGCTCATAAGGCCCGCCACCGTGCCCGTCATCAGGGTTGCCAGTGTCCCGGCGACGATGGAACGCAGGCCCAGGGCGACGATTTCAGAACGGCGCTCGGGTGCCATGGCGCCCATCCCGCCGATCATGATGCCGAGACTGCCCAGGTTGGCGAAGCCGCACAGGCTGTAGGTGAGAATCGTACGGGCCCGCTCAGACAGCGCTTCCGGGGGCAGGGCAGCCAGTTGCAGATAGGCAACCACCTCGTTGAGCACCGTCTTCGTGCCGATCAGCGCACCGGCGTGTCCGGCTTCCGCCCAGTCAATACCGGTAAGCCAGGCCAGCGGCGCCAGGAGCTGACCCAGCATCCGTTCGAGGGTCAGAGGCGCGCCACCCATGGGCGGCAGAACCCCGAGCAGTGTGTTGGCCAAGTGAACCAGCGCGACCAGAACGATGAGCATGGCGATGACCTGGGCCAATAGCCGCAGGCCGTCAATCGTGCCCCGGGTGATGGCGTCCATGGCGCTGCGCGTTTCGCTGTCGAGGGCTCCGGTGGTGGGGATCTCCGTGCTCACGGTGTGATCCCCGGGAGGGACCATGAGCCGTGCGACCAGCAAGGCAGCCGGGGCCGAAATCAACGATGCCGTCAGGATATGGCCCGCCGCATCGGGAACGACGGGACCGATCAGGCTCACATACAGGGCGAGCATGGTGCCCGCGCTGGTGGCCATGCCGACGGTCATGAGTGCGAACAGGTCGGAGCGGGACAGCCGGGCCAGGTAGGGTCGGATCAACAGAGGGGCTTCGACCATGCCGACGAAAATGTTGGCCGCCGCACCCAACCCGAGTGCACCGTTGACGCCCAGGGTGCGGCGTAGGCCCCAGGCGAAGCCCCGAACGAGCACGGGCAGGACGCGCCAGTGGAACAACAGGGCCGACAGGGCGCTCATCACCAGGATCAAGGGCAGGGCCTGGATGCCGAGGATGAAACTGCTGCTGTTGCTTCCGTGGAGCCAGGGTGTATCGCCCCCCGCGAGGTAGCCGAACACGAAGCGCGTGCCTGCCTGGGTGGATTCCAGCAAAGCGCTGACCGCGGCGTTGAGCAGTTCAAACAGGTGCTGTGCGCCCGGTACCTTGAGCAGGAGGAGGGCCAGGGCCAGCTGTAGGCCGAGGCCCGCGAGGATCACGCGGACTTGCGGTGCGGCGCGCCGGTTTTCGCTGAATAGCCAGGCCAGCGCGGTCAGGCTCGCCAGCCCGAACAGGGAGTGCAGGGTGTCCAAAGGGATGTTCAGGTCAGCGTGCTTGTGCCAATCCAGAACCCCAGGTCCTTGTTGAGGAATTCCTCCCAGGGCATGTAGTGGGAGCCGTCGCAGGAGAAGGTGAGTGCCACGGTGCCGTTGAAGATATTCACCGTGCTGGAGCGCAGGTAGATGGTCTCGTCCATGAAGCGCAGGCGTTTGAAGGTCTTCATGATTTTTGGAATGGCATCCGCCGGGATCTCGGCATCGGCGGGGTAGGGCCTGTGCGGGTAGGCCAGCGCGGTGTCCGGGTCGATGAGTTCGTCGGCTTCGAGGATGCGGTAGCGAAACGGGTCCTGCATGGTCATCACGGTGGCGCGGCTGCTGGAGTAGTGGATCTTGTAGTGGAAAACGCCGTGGTCCAGAACGAGTTCCTCCATGAGCGGGAGGACTTCGTCGATGTGTTGGTCCAACACGCTCTCGAAGCGGCTCTGGGCGAAAAGATTCCCGCGGATCGCCGGGTCGCCCTTGATCTGACGCCAGTGGTCCTTGTCGCGGTAGATGGGTTGGGTGAGTGGCAGGTCACGCAGGTCGAAATCAGCACCCGCGAATCCCAGGACCACATGATCCGCGTTGCGGACCACCTGAACGGCGGTCAGTGACGGCCGATGGGCGCGCATGCTGATGTAGGACTCGGACAGCAGAAAGTCCTCCGACGGGACGACTTCCGACATATAGGGCCGTTGTGATCGATCCCGACCGAAATCCGACTCCAGGCGGCCCTCAGCCGAGATGTTGGCCGATATCTGGGTGCCGTCCGGGGTCATGGCGTAGAGATACTTGCAGTAAGGGATGGTGTGGAAGCGGGCCTCCAGTACCGCGTCGGTGGCCGCTTTGTCCGGCCAACGGGGCGCGAGTTCGTTCGCGATATTGCCCAGGGGGCCGGCAAGCATTGCACGGAGGTTCTCGCGCTGGCGTGCAATGGCATTTTGCAGGGGCTCGCTCATGGCGATGCACCGCCTCGGGGGTATGGCCGCAATCCGGCCCGGGCTGATTGTAAGCCCTGCATGGCCTGTCCCGGTCATCCTGTCCGAGCACTGCTGTCCTGGTCATCTGGTGTCCGCATAGCCATGACACCCGGAAGGGGCGCCGATATAATTGCGCGCTTCGTTTTTCGAGCCCTCAGCAGGTGACGACGCCATGTCCACGCCCCTCCAGTCCTATCTCGAATCCGCCGGAACCGGCGCCGACGCCGGAGCGGTTGCCGCTGTCGCCAACCTGCAACAGATCTCCGCGGTGAACCCGGACATCGCCCGTGCCATCGTGCATGAGTTGCGCGACCAGCGGGCCAACCTGAAGCTCATCGCTTCGGAGAATTTCAGCTCGCTGTCCACCCAGGCGGCCATGAGCAACCTGCTCACCGACAAGTACGCCGAGGGCTTCGCGCATCACCGCTTCTACGCCGGGTGTGACAACGTGGACGATATCGAGGCCATCGCGGCCGAAGAGGCGAAAAAGCTGTTCGGCGCCGACCATGCGTTCGTGCAACCCCATTCGGGCTCCGACGCCAACCTGCTGGCCTTCTGGACCATCCTGCGTACCCGCGTGCAAGTGCCCATGCTCGACGAGCTGGGGCAGACCAACCCCGCGGCCCTGTCCCGCGAGGACTGGGACAAAATCCGTGTCGCCCTGGGCAACCAGAAGATCCTGTCCATGGATCTCTATTCCGGCGGTCACCTGACCCATGGCTACCGCCTGAACATGTCGGCGCAGATGTTCGATGTTTATCACTATGGTGTGAACGCCGAGACCGGCCTGCTCGACCCCGAAGACCTGCGCACCAAGCTCCACGAGGTCAAGCCGCTGATCTTCCTGGTGGGCTATAGCGCCTACCCGCGCAAGATCAATTTCAAGCAGATGCGCGAGCTTGCCGATGAGGTGGGTGCCGTACTCATGGTGGACATGGCCCACTTCGCGGGTCTGGTGGCCGGCAAGGTCTTCGCCGGTGACTTCGACCCGGTGGCCCATGCCCATGTGGTCACCTCCACCACCCACAAGACCCTGCGCGGCCCGCGTGGCGGCATCGTGCTGACCTGCGAGGAGTTCGCTGAGTCCGTGGACAAGGCCTGCCCCATGATGATGGGCGGTCCGTTGCCGCAGATGATGGCGGCCAAGGCCATTGCCTTCCGCGAGGCCAACAGCGATGAGTTCAAGGCCTATGCCGCGCGCGTGGCCGAGAACGCAGCCGCCCTGGCTCAGGCCGCTCAGGATGAGGGCATGCGCGTGCTCACCGGCGGCACCGACAACCACCTCATGCTCATCGACGTGCAGCCCTTCGGTCTCACCGGACGCCAGGCGGAGATGGGCCTGCGTGAGTGCGGCTTCACCCTCAATCGCAACACCATCCCCAATGATCCCCAGGGCCCCTGGTACACCTCCGGTCTGCGCCTGGGCACGCCCTCGGTCACCACATTGGGCATGGGGCCGGAAGAGATGAAGGAGATCGCCGCGGTCGCCAAGATGGTGTTATCGAACATGAAGCCCACGATGGTTGAGAAAGAAGGCCAGGAGCCCTTCCCGAGCAAGGCCAAGTACACCCTGGATGACGGGGTGCGTGAGCAGGCCCGGGCGCGCGTGAAGACCTTGCTGGACCGGTTCGTGCTGTATCCGAGCCTGGATCTGGACTTCATGATCGAGCACTTTGGCTGATCGCCCCCCCGGGCTTGGTGCCGCCCGCCTCCAGTGGGAGGCGGGCGAACCGGTCTCCGAGGTCTTTGGAGACATCTACTTCTCGCGCGGCGACGGGCTGGATGAGTCCCGCTATGTATTCCTGGGCCGCAACGGCCTGCCGGACCGATGGTCCGGATGTGCGCATTTCACCATTGCCGAGACGGGCTTCGGCACCGGGCTGAATTTTCTTGCGGCCTGGCGCGCATGGCGCGGAACGCGCGACCGGCGTCCCGCTGACGCATTGCTGCGTTTCATCTCCGTGGAGCGTTATCCCTTGTCCGCGGAAGACCTGTCCACCGCCCTTGCCCGCTGGCCTGAACTTGCGGACGAGGCGGCGGCGCTGATCGCCGCCTATCCGCCGTTGATCACCGGCTACCACCGGGTCTGCCTTGAGCCGGGTGTTGAGTTGCTACTTGTCTTCGCCGACGCCCGGGAGGCCTTCGCCGAACTGGAGGCAGGCCCGGATGGTTTGGTGGACGCCTGGTTCTTCGATGGCTTCGACCCGGGCAAGAACCCGGAGATGTGGGATGAGGCGCTGTTCAGCCAAGCCGCGCGACTGTCCCGTCCGGGGGCGACCTTCGCCACGTTCACCGTGGCGGGCCGCGTGCGCAGGGCCCTGGAGGCAGCGGGCTTCGCGCCTGAGAAGGTCCCGGGGCATGGCCGTAAACGCCAGATGCTGCGCGGCGATCTGGTGCGTCCGGCTGAACGCGGCGTGGATGCCTTTCATGCACCGCCACCGGCGCGACCACCCGGGCGGGTGGCGGTCATCGGTGCGGGCATAGCGGGGGCCTCGGCGGCCGAGGCACTGGTCCGTCGGGGTATGGAGGTTCGCGTCTTCGAGGGCCGTGGGATCGGTTCCGGGGCGTCGGGCAACCCCGCCGGGGCCATTCTGCCCGCGCCGGTGGCGGGGTGGGGACCCTACGAGCGCTTCTACCGTGAGGCCTATGTGCACACGGTTCGCATGCTGGATGCTTTGCCCGCGGAGTCGGATCTCTGGCATCCGGACGGTGTGCTTCAGTTGCCCCGGAAGCCCGGTCGCCTCGCCCGTTTGCAGGCCATGCCTGAAGGTCTGGGCTTCAGCCCTGACTGGGCGCAGTGGATGGAGCGAGTCGAAGCTGAAGCCGAGGCCGGCGTGTCTCTGCCTGGCGGTGGGCTCTGGCAGGGGCACGGCGGTTGGGTTCGCCCCGCGGCACTGTGCCGTCATCTGCTCACGGATATTGAGGTCCGTGCCGATGGGGTGACGGCGTTGACGCGCACGGACTCGGGCTTTGCCCTGCACCTTTCATCAGGTGCCACCGAATTGGTGGACAGCGTGGTCCTGGCGGCGGGCATGGGTTCAGTGGCGTTGGCGGGTGATGGCTTGCTTCCACTTGAACCGGCCCGGGGCCAGGTTTCTTTCTTGCGCGATTCCGATGTGTCGGATGTCGGGCTCGGCGGTTCGAGTGCCGGACCGCGCTGTGTGCTCAGCCATGAGGGCTACCTGATCCCCGGGGTCGATGGCTCGACGCTCATCGGTGCCACGTTCGACCCGGGGGATGGTGGCGAGGACCTGCGCGCGGACGATGATGCGCGCAACCTGGAACAACTGCGGCGGCAATGGCCCACAGCGGTCAAACATCTGGATATGGAGATCCACGGCGCGCGTGCCTCGGTTCGGGCCACCAGCCCCGACCGGCTGCCCCTGGTTGGGCCTCTGCCCGATTGGCGTTGGGCCCGGCAGGCCTACGCCCGCTATCACCTGGGGCCGGCGCGTGAGCCCCTGCCACCCATGAATTACCCGCCGGGGTTGTATGTGATGACCGGGTTCGGATCGCGGGGGATGATCGCGGCCCCGTTTGCCGCCCAGTTGCTCGCTGACAGGATCAACGGACTGGTGCCCCTGGCCGCGGAAGTGGTCAGCCACGCCGTCCTGCCCTCGCGGCTTGTCCATCGGGCGATGCGCCGCCCAGCTAAATATCGGAATTGATGAATAGGACTAGGATTCGCCTAGTCAAACGATAGTGCTAAAAGCACGCATGATCTGATCAGCAGCTTGGTAAAAGATCGGCGTCGATGAATTTCCTTCAGCCTGCAAGAAACCACCTACGTTGAGGCTATTTACCTCCGATAGAACGCGTTTTCCACGCGGCCCAACCAGAGTGTCGAATCCATATATGACAACGCCATTGCTTGTCATCGGGGCTTGCAGAGAAGAAGCAATAGCATACTCCTCGGGATCAATCGATGTTGAAGTCGCGGTACCGCCCTGCTTGAGATTGCATAACCATGACCCTTTGGCTGGCATTCGTAGGGTTGCACCGATTACTTGGTCGCCAACGACAAGAATTCTTTTATCGCCTTGGGTGACTTGCGGAAGGTACTCCATCCAAAGGGCTACAGAGTCGATTCTGAGCATTTCTTGGAGTGTTCGTTCTAATGTCGTTCGGTCGACGGTTCTGTCACCCACCTTGAATGTCGATTTATCCATATACAAGAGCCCCGTACCACCGTATCCCTCGATTGGTTTTATGACGATCGCACGCTCCGAGGCTGCATCATGTGCTTCCTTGACCGTCCTTAATAACCCACAAGGCGGCGTCAGATCGGGAAAGTTTAGCAAGAAACGCTTCGAGCCTGTTGTTTGTATGCCAACGGGGTTATTTATGACTGGTCTGCCCTTGGCTGCATCGCTTAACTTCGATAACTGCCCATTGGAAAAAGGACGGTCAATTCGAAGGAAAAAACCATCGAACTGGTCAAGATTGATTGTCGAAGATGAATCGAACCATGCTCTGTCTCGGGTGAAGAAAAAGTCGCTGTCGACCGCTTTTGCATACACAGTGGACGTGTTGAAGCATTCAAAAAAATCTTGGTTCTCCGGGTGTCCTCTTGATGCGACGTAGATCTGTGGCTTGCTGCGATGGTTATTGAGGGATGATAAGAGTTTATAGATAGACTCTCCTTCACCATGAGTCGTGTGATCAGTTAGGGTTAGGATCTTCATCTTGTTCGTTGTTTATTAGGTCGAGTATGGATTGAATTTCCGGTTCGTCCTTAAGTTTATTTAATTTGATGCGCCCCAAGGTATTGGATCTCATCTTTCGAGAGATCTTGACAACCGCATCGATAACTTCCTTCGGAGGGGTTTTTGTAGATTCAACTCGGAGGCCGAGTGAGCACAGAGTGTTGAATTGCACGGAAAGTAATTCTTCCAATTCCGTCTCGTTAAGTTTTTCGTAGCTGGTTGTCAGAAGCGGTGATGCGCATTCATGGGCGTCATCTAAAAAACTGTTGGGGCTTTTTCTTGTTGCTATCGATACTTTGGCAAGGCCTATAAGGCAGCCAATTTTTCGCTTGGTTGCCTTGAATCGCTGTGCCTTTGTCAGGCCTTCAGATGCGAGGAGTTCATTAACAATGGCAATTGCGTCATTGAAATTCTTTGCAGCCGATGTGAAATCGCTTTCGTTATCTCTAAGGTGCGCCCCATCGCCCCATACTTGGTTGGCCCGTCTTAGTTTGATTTCTTTCTTGTCCGGGGTGGTTTCCATGTGCTTAAGGGCTTCCACCATGTGGCGTCGGATGGTTGGGGTTAGACGTGACCCGATTGCCAGTTTTTCGCATGCGCGGTAGAACTCGTTCGCGACATTATTTTCATATGGATTTAAAACGGCGGGTGGAAGTTTTAGCTGGGCGCGAATGAATGTGGATTCCATTATTCGGTCAAATCCGGATATTGAGTAAAGAAAAACTTTATCGGGATGTCGTTTGCGAATGGCTCGGAGGCTCGCGGGGATTTGGTCTTCTGGTATCTCTCTCTGAATGCGTTTCTCGTTGTTGCCCGTGTGGATGCACCAATGAAGTCCTTTGGTGAGAAATTTTTTATTTTTTCTTAGGTTTTCCCTGATGGGGTTCATGATGCTTTCATCTTCGCCGTTGTATCCGATAACAACGAGGCCTTTGTCCTCGCACATTTCGACTAATTTTGCTTCCATGTTTTCAGATAAGTCGGTGAGTTCGTCATCTGTGTTACGCACGTTGTCGTAAAGGAAGTCGCCATGTAATTTTATGATTTTTGGCCGAAGGCTGGAATTGTTGAAGCTGTTAACTGCGGAATCGAACGCGCAATTGATTGGCTTGATATCGTAGTAGCGGACCAGAGCGTCGTTCAATAAATCGTCGAAGTTGGTCGTTAGTATCCTGTTGATCTTCTTCGCGGCGATAAGTGCGGCTAAATAAATGTATCCGGGGCCCGGTCGTTTTTCGCCGACCAGGCGCTCAATATACATTTGCCGTTCTTCTCTTGTTTTTCTTGTGTGCTGAAACAAAGTGCCATATGTGCTGTTGGATCCGAGGTACTCCTTAAGGTCTTCTATCCAAAATTTGAATCCGTCGTTTGCTTTTTTCCATTTTTCAAACCCCTTTTGGTGGTTTTCATGTAGCGGTGTGGGTAGGTCGTTTATGTGGCAGTAAGCCTCTTGGCTCCATTCTTCAATCAGTTCGTTGACGCTGGGTATGCCTGATGATAGCGAAGCCCCGGCGCCGAGGAATAAGGTGTAGGGGCATTCGCCGGAATGGGGGCTTGATATCTGCGTTGCGAGGATTCCTGGTTCGGTTAGACGGAATGTCTTTTTCTGTGGTTTGTCCATGAGTTGTTCCTTTTGCGATGGTTCTATAATCTTTAGCGGGTTGTCAGTTTGTTTGATGGGATTGGATTAGATGTTCGATCAGCAAGTGGGTTGGCCGTCCAGTGGCGGTATTTCGCTCTCCTGTGTTCCATGCTGTTCCTGCAATGTCCAAATGGGCCCATTTCAAGTCCTTTGCGAAGCGATGTAGGAAACATGCTGCTGTAATTGCGCCCGCGCCGGGGCCGCCGAGGTTTGACATGTCAGCAACGTGTGAATCCATTTGGCTGTCATATTCTTCCCACAAAGGAAGTCGCCAAGTGTGATCCCCAGTGCGTTGGCCGACCTTCGTTAATGAGTCCGCAAGCTCATCTGAGTTCGATAACATGCCTGTTGCGACGCGGCCAAGGGCAACTATGCACGCACCTGTTAGGGTTGCGATGTCAATCAGTTCCTTCGGCTTGAATATTTTCGCGTAAGTTATTGCGTCGCATAGAATTAGTCTCCCCTCGGCGTCGGTGTTTAAAACCTCGATAGTTTTTCCGGACATTGATGTGACGACATCGCCAGGCCGATTTGCATCGCCATCAGGCATGTTTTCACATGTTGGAACAATGCCTATCACGGTTATTGGTAGATTGGTTTGAACCAAAAATTCCATGGTGCCGAACACGGAAGCGGCTCCTCCCATGTCGTATTTCATTTCGTTCATGTTCGCCGCGGGCTTTATCGAGATACCACCCGAGTCGAACGTGATGCCCTTGCCCACCAGGACGATCGGGGCGGCATCGTCGGCGCCGTTGTTGAATTTCATGACAATCAGTTTGGGCGGCTGGCGGCTGCCCCGGGCGACCGAGAGCAGCGATCCCATGCCCAGGGCTTCCATGTCCTCGCGTTCAAGGACCTCCACGTCAAGTTTTTCGTGGCGCTTGGCCAGGTCCAGGGCCGTCTCCGCCAGGTGCGTGGGTGTGCACACGTTACCCGGGCGGTTGGCCAGGTCGCGTGCCAGCTTCTGGCCCGCGCTGATGGCGTCCGCCGTGGCGGCCAGGGTGCCGGCCTCCTGTTCCTGCCCCGGTTCCACGTGCAGGGTCAGCACGGGGTCGGTTTTGGCCTCGGCTTTCGATTTGAGTTCGTCGAAGCGGTAGAGGGCGGCATTCCAGGTGGTGATGGACTGGCGGATGTGCCATTCGAGGTCGTGATCGCTGACCGGGAACTCGGATATGCCCAGGCAGGCGGAATCGATGTTGATGGCCTGACAGGCCTTGGCGGCCGCCGTGACGGCGGAACGGAAGGCCTTCTCCGTGGTCTCACCCTCCTTTCCCAACCCCATGAGCAACACCCGCTCCGCTTCGATGCCCTCAGCTTCCGGAATCAAAAGGGTCTGGCCCGCCTTGCCTTCGATGTCTCCCCGCTCGGCCAGACGCTTGAGTCGGCCGCCCATGGCCTCGTCGATGGCGGCCGTCTGGGGAGCGAACTCGGCGTTTTCACAGACGGGAAGTATGAGACAGCGGGTTTCGATGGATTTCAGTGCGAGGGCGGTGATCGGGGTAACCATGAGCTTGGTCGGATACTCCAGTTGTGAGGACGCTTGCGGGGGTCAGAATGGCTGGGCTAATGTGCCCGGCTCCCGGCGCTGAGTCCACCGGTAGGGATGGTCTGATCTATTCGTGACACGGCGTCTGGAAGCCCGGATCATCCGTTTCCGGCTCGTATGCGGCAGACAGCACATTCCGCCATGAGCGACTACGCGTAGCAGGCTGAGTGGTCGCACGCCGATGCGGTCACCTCAACAAATCAGAGCTTCCCCAGAACACCCACAATCCCACGGGCTACCCCCAGTCACCGTTGCATGAAGCGTCTGATTTCATCCTTTCAACTCACGGTCATCGACCGCTACATCGTGCGCGAGGTCTTCATGGCCTGGCTGGCGACCGTGTTGGTGCTGATCTCCATCCTGATGAGCCTGCGCCTCGGGCAATATCTGGGTAAGGCGGTAGCGGGCGAGTTGCCATCCGACATGGTCTTCCCACTGCTGGGCTACAAGGCCCTGGGATACACCGCGTTGCTGATGCCGCTGGCCCTCTACCTGGGCCAGCTGCTGACCCTGGGGAGGTTGTACAAAGACAGCGAGATGGCCGCTCTGTTCGGCTGCGGGGTCAGTCTGGCCCAGGTTTACCGCGCGCTGTACCTGTTGGCGGTTCCGGTGGCCGTGTTGACTTTCATTCTGTCCGTCTGGGTGGCGCCCTGGGCCACGGCCCAGGGAGAGGACATCCGTGGACAGGCAGGTCAGGACACCAACGTCGGCAGCGTGGCGGCTGGCCAGTTCCGTGAGAACGCAGATGGTGACCGGATCTTCTACGCCGAGGGTGTGGCGGGTGACGGCACGCGGATGAGTAACGTGTTCGTACATGGCTACCGCGATGGACGACCGGCCCTGGCCGCGTCGGCGGAGGCCCATGTGGAGATCGACCCCGAGACGGGGGATCGCTATTTCGTGCTGGATAACGGCTGGAGATACGAGGACGAGCCGGACACCGAGGACTTCCAGATCTTCCGTTACCGGCACCATGGGATCCTGCTCAAGGAGGAGAAAAAGACCCTGGAGGAAATGAAGCGTGAGGGTATCCCGAGTGCCGATCTCATCGGGTCGGACAACGTGCACCACCGTTCGGAGCTGCGCTGGCGTCTGAGTGTGCCGGTCCTGGTACTGGTGTTGACCCTGTTGGTGGTTCCCGTGGGGCGACTGGCACCCCGCCAGGGCCGTTACTCGCGCATGGTCGTGGGCGTACTGGTGTACGTGGTCTACGTGAACATCATCAGTGTCAGTCGTGTCGCTCTGGAGAAGGGCTACATTCCCTGGGTTCTGGGCCTGTGGTGGGTTCACATCCTGGCCCTGATCATCGGACTCGGGCTGATCATCCACATGACGGGGTGGGGCTGGGCGCGTCACCTCATCGGTGGCCTGCCCGGCGGGCGCCCGCTGTTGCGCCTGCTTCCCGGCAAGGGGGCATCGTGAGCATCCTCGACCGTTACCTGGGGCTGGCCGTCCTCGGAGGGACCCTGATCTCGTTGCTGGTTTTGATGTCGCTGGCTTCGTTCTTTGCGTTCGTTGGCGAGATCGGGGACATCGGCAAGGGCAGTTATGACCTGCAGGATGCGCTCCTCTACACCATTTACACCCTGCCACGTCGGGCCTACGAAATGTTTCCCATGTCAGCGCTTCTGGGCAGCCTCCTGGGATTGGGTGCGTTGGCCAGCAACAGTGAGCTGGTGGTGATCCGCGCCATCGGCTTCTCGGTGGGGCGCATCGTGCGTTCCGCGGCCCTGGCCGGTCTGGTCATCATGGTGGTCGCGGCCGCGCTGGGCGAACTGGTGGCGCCGGTGGGTGAACAGGCGGCGGAAAACATCCGGAATGAAGCCCTCTCGGACACCATCAGTTTTCGCGGGCGCCTGGGTTACTGGGTGCGTGACGGCAAGGATTTCATCAACATCCGCGAGATTGCCGGGCGACGCGAGATCCGTGGCGTGACGGTCTACCGGTTTGCCAAGGGGCATCGCCTGGACACCATGGTTGAGGCCGCGCGGGGCGTGCATGACCCGGCCGGTGGCTGGACACTGTTCGATGCCGTGGAACACCGGATCAGCGAGGACGGGGTGATTACCCGGAAACTCGACTCCATGGCCTGGTCTTCGCATCTGATGCCCGAGATGATCAACGTGGCGGTGATCAAGCCTGAGACCTTGGCAGCGTGGGACCTTCTCGTGTTCGTGCGGTACATGGAGGAGAACGGCCTGGACGGTTCGCGTTACGAGCTGGCGTACTGGAAGAAACTCGTATCACCGTTGGTGACGGTGGTCATGGTGTTGCTGGCGATTCCCTTCGTATTCGGTTCGCTGCGCGATACAGGCACCGGTCAGCGCGTGTTAGTGGGAATTTTGGTGGGTATCGGTTTTCACGTGGTGAATCTGACCCTGAGCCACCTGGGGCTGCTGTACGGTGTTCCGCCCCTGCTCAGCGCGGTGACCCCCCCGTTGTTGTTCTTCGTCATCGCCATGTGGGCCATCGGGCGCGTGCGCTAGTGGGGCGCTGACAGGGACCGAGGGTTAGCGGGGTGGGAATCCCCTGATTCGGTTTCGGGGTAGGTCGGCCTTTAAACAGGACTGGAATGGTCCAATTATAGGGCCCCATAGGCTGCGCATTCTGCGTCAGCTGCCACCGGAATCGAAGCCGGTGGTGTTTCCACCGGGAGCGCTGAACATGAGAAGAATCTTCGCCATGGTTCCGGATGCCCGGGACTGTCGATCCGTACTCAACCAGTTATTCGCATTGGGTATCGACAAGAGCCACGTACACGTGGTCAGCCACCAGCCCCAGAAATGTACCGAACTGCCCAGCGCCAACCTGATCCATACCTCTGACGTAGCTCATGGTGTGGAGTGGGGCTTGGGCGTCGGCGGTCTGGCGGGTGCCCTGGGCGGGTTATTGGCCGCGACCTTTCCCCCAGCGGGGATGGCCGTAGGTGTTGGTGCGGTGATGGCCACCACCGCCGCGGGCGCCGGCTTCGGCGCCGTGGTGACCGGCCTGATTTCGAAGGATGAGCCCAACCACGAGATCGAGGCCTACGAGGATGGTCTCATGCGTGGTGAATTACTGATGCTCATTGATGTGCGCGCCCGCGAGGCCGCCGAAATCGCGGACCGGCTGCGGGAACGCCTGCCCGGGCTGCGTGTGGACCTCCAGGGCGGCCAGCCCGATCGGACGGATCGCGCCGCGTGAATAACCGGGGCTGAGCAGCCCCGAGGGGCCGCTGTTGGGATCGCCCCTCAGTTGGCGCGGTGTATGGCGCGTTTGTCCACTGCCAGGGCAGCCTCGTGGAATGCTTCCGACAGGGTGGGGTGAGCGTGCATGGTCAGTGCGATGTCTTCGGCGGTGGCGCCGAATTCCATGGCCAACACACCCTCGGCCAGCAGCTCAGAGGCGTACGGCCCGATGAGGTGGACTCCCAGTATTTCGTCCGTCTCCTTGTGGGCATGGATGCGGATCAAGCCGTCGGCTCCCTCCATGATGCGTGCCCGGCCGTTGGCGGCAAGCGGAAATTCGCCGGTCTTGAAAGGGATGCCCGCTGCTTTCAGTTCGTGATCCGTTTTACCTACCCAGGCGATTTCCGGGTTGGTGTACACGACGTTGGGCACGGTGTCGTAATTGACCCGGGCATAGTGACCCGCGATCAGTTCGGCCACCATGACCCCTTCTTCCGAACCCTTGTGGGCCAACATGGGGCCATGAATCACGTCGCCGATGGCGTAGACCCCCGGCACGGTACTCATGCATTCCTCGTCCACGATCACGAGGCCGCGCTCGTCCAGTTCCAGTTCCACATCGGCGGCGAACAGATCGTCCGTGTTGGGGCGACGCCCCACGGCCACCAGCACCTTGTCGGCGGTGACCTTCTTTTCCCCTTCCTCGTCCACGTAATGGACGGTGACCTGTTTCTTGGTGGCCTTGGCGGATTGCACCCGCGCGCCGAGGCGCAGGTCGAAACCCTGTTTACGGAATACCCGCTCCGCCGTGCGTGCGACCTTGGAGTCGGCCATGGGCATGAACTGTTCCTGGGCCTCCAATACGGTGACATGGGCTCCAAGGCGGCCCCAGACCGAACCCAGTTCCATACCGATGACGCCAGCCCCGATGACGCACAAGCGCTTGGGAACCTCGTCGAAATTGAGGGCGCCCGTGGAATCGACGATCTTGTCTCCATCCATGGGGCAGGCGCTGATGTCCACCGGGCTTGAGCCGGGGGCGAGTATGACGTTGCCTGCTTCCAGGACCTGGGTGTCGTCACCGGATGTGACCTCCACCTTCATGCCGGTGAGCAGGCGCCCGCGACCGAATATCGGTTTCACTCCGTTGGCCTTGAACAGGGTCTGGATGCCCCCGGTCAGTGTGTTGACGATGCCGGCCTTGTGCTTCTGCATGGCCGCCACGTCGATTTCCACGTCCTTGACCATGACACCGTGATCAGCGAATGAGTGTTTCGCCTGTTCATAGCGCTCGGAACTGTCGAGCAGCGCCTTGGAGGGAATACAGCCGACGTTGAGGCAGGTGCCACCGAGGGAGGCTTTGCCGGCGTCGTTGGCCCAGTTGTCCACGCACGCAGTCTTCAGGCCCAGTTGAGCGGCCCGGATGGCCGCCACGTAGCCGGCCGGACCGGCGCCGATGACGATAACGTCGTATTTGTCGCTCATGGAGGATTCCGGGGGAGTTGGTGGTTATTGTGGAGGCCTTTCGCGGCGGGGACGCCGCTCCTACCGCGGGTGGGGCAGGAGC
>JBMYTL010000044.1:0-23517 GCA_049604295.1 Gammaproteobacteria bacterium | reverse complement strand
TGCCGGACAAGGAACAACCGGACACCCTGGATGAGATGCAACCCCTGTTCGCCGCCGTCGCCCACGGCTGCGCGGCGGGGCTGCATCAGCGGGCCTTGCATGAGGTGTATTGGCCGCGAATCAAGCGTAAGGGCGACCACTACCTCACAGCGAAACTCGGTGCCTTCAGCGACGACCTGGCCGTGATTGCCCACTTCTTCGCCCGGCCCTGGGACCGGCCCGCGCCGGGGCTGAGCGAGGCGGATCAGGCCGTTGTGCTGAGCTGGGTCGGCTTCCGCCTGCGCGCCCTGGGTCGGCTGCGCGAGGCGCTGGAGCCGATGGGGGCGAGCGTGGAGATGACCGTCAAGCAGGAAGACTGGATCGAGGCAGCCAAGAACGCCGGAAACTTAAGCGAACTCCAACTCACCCTGGGCGAGGTGGACGCGGCCCTGGCCAGCGGGCGCGACGGCGTGGACTACGCCGACCGGTCCGGGGATGCGTTTCAACGCATGGCCCGCCGCACCACCCAGGCCGACGCCCTGCACCAGGCCGGTGAGCCCCAAGCGGCGGCGGAGTTGTTCCAGGCGGCGGAGCGCATGCAGGCGGAGGACCAGCCCCAGTACCCCCGGCTGTATTCGCTGCGGGGCTTCCGGTACTGCGACCTGCTGCTGGCCCAGGGGCGGACGGGGGAGGCGTTGGAGCGGGCGGGGGAGACCATCAAGATTGCCGAACGAAACAAATGGTTGTTAGACATCGCCCTGGACCAACTCACCCAAGCCCGCGCCCACCTCCAGACCTTCTTACCCCCCTCCCCAATCGCAAACGGTCGCTCCGCCGCGACCCTTCCCCCCGGGAGAGGGGCCGGGGGAAGGGTTCTGTTGAAAGAACCGTTTGCGATTGGAGAGGGAGAGAACTCAAACGAAACTCAAAACCCCGAATCCCTAACCACCGCCGCCCACTGGCTGGAGCAGGCCGTCGCCGGTCTGCGCGCGTCGGGAGTGAATGATTACCTTGTCCGCGGCCTCCTCACCCGCGCCGCCCTGCACCGCCTGAATGGGGACCACCCCGCCGCCCACCAGGACCTGGACGAGGTCTGGGATCTGGCCGAGCCCAGCGGCATGCGCCTGCACCTGACCGATTACCACCTGGAGTCCGCCCGTCTGGCCCTGGCGGAGGACCGGCCCGACAGCGCGCGGGAGCATGTGGACGCGGCGCGGCGCTTGATTGAGGACACGGGCTACAAGCGGCGCTTGCCGGAGCTGGAGGCCTTGGAGGAAGAGGTTTTGGCCACGGATGAACACGGATTGCAAAGGCCGAAGAAGTCAGCCGCGGATGAACGCGGATAGACGCAGATGGTTTCCTCTCCACCGTCACCGCGGCGTAGCGAGTGCGGATGAGTCCCAGGTTTCGCCGAGATGACGGTAGGACAAGGGATCGCATCTGCGTTCATCCGCGTTCATCTGCGGCTAAAACCCCCTTCAGCCTGCGGGGCACCTCTGAATCCGTGTTCATCCGTGGCTAATCTCTCTTCGGCCTTTCACCCGCAAGCGGACACAGCCAGGCCTTGAGGGTTGTCCTCAGGCTTGTGTTCATCGCGGGGTTACTTATCGACTTCCCGCACCAGGGCGTCCCAATCGATGGTGACGGCGGACACGGCCTGGCTGGTGGTGCTGCCGGTCAGCTCCTGGATGTCGGGCCGGGTATAGCTGTCAGCGTGCAAGGTGTAGACGGTGAGCACGCGGTCTGTCGGGTGGATGAGCCAGTATTCACGTACGCCAGCACTCTCGTAGAGCGTGAGCTTGCGGGTCTGATCGTGGCCGGCGCTGGATGGCGAAAGGATCTCGATGATCCAGTCCGGCGCGCCGCGACAGCCTTGCTCGTCGATCTTGCTTTTGTCGCAGATCACACTGATGTCGGGTTGGACGACGGTGTCTATGTCTTCGTCCGCTTCATTCGATTTGGGCAGGCGAACATCGAAGGGAGCGAGTACGGGGATACAACTCGTGCCGCGTAAGTGATCGCGCAACTGGCCGAATAGAGCACCAACCATTAACTGATGGGCGCTGCTGGGGGCGGGCACCATGAGGTAGGCATCGCCATTGATGAGCTCATAGCGCACGTCCTCCGGCCAGCTCAGATACTCGCCGTAGCTGTGTTTCTTGTCATCGCGAAGCGCCAGTCCCATGGGGATTCTCCTCGCCGGGCGGGGTGTTCTGAGGGGATCGTACTGCCAACGTGATGGGATCGCATCCGCGTTCATCCGCGACTAAACCCCCTTCAGCCCGCGGGGCACCTCGGAATCCGCGTTCATCCGTGGCTAATCTCTCTTCAGACTTTCATCCGCGCCATTACCGCGCCATTACCGCGCCGGCCCGCAAGCGAGTCGGAGCGCATCCGTCAGCGCAGCGCCCCATGCTCCCGCAGCAACTCGGCCACGGCCTCGGCCATGCGGCGATACCCCTGTGCATTGGGGTGCACCTGATCGCTGCGCAGATCGGCGTCGCCCAGCACGTCGCCGATGATGCTGCCCTGGAAGGCCACGCCGGTTTCCTCCGCCACGCGTTCGTAGTGCTCCGCCGCCGAGAAGAACGGGATGGGCGCGGCCACCCCGATCAGCACCACCTCGGCCCCGCGCTCGCGGATGCGCTCGATCATGGCCTGGAGATTGGCGCGCATGCGGCCCTTGTCCTTGCGTTGCAGCAGGTCGTTGCCGCCGTGGCAGAGCAACACCAGGGCCGGTTGATGTTCGTCCAGCACCGAGTCGAGGCGCTCCAGGCCCTTGGCACTGACCTCCCCCGGCACCCCCGAACGGATCACCGTGTGGCCGATCAGCTCCTGCAACACGGCGGGGTAGCTCTGATCCGCACTCGCCCCGGTGCCGTGGGTGAGGCTGTCGCCGAAGGCCAGCACCACGGCGTCATCGTCCAGGGGTGTCAGGCGGGGATCGCCACCGCCGCAGGCTGTCAGCCAGAGCAGTGAGATCAGCAGAAGAAGACGTAGCAGACGCATAGGGGAAAATCCGTTGTCGCACCGGGTTCGGTGCCTACCGTATCACCGGACGACGCACTCTGAGCAACACGCTCCGCGCTGTAAAGGGAGCGTGATAGCAGGCAGGGGAAACAGTGCCCCGGCATGTCCACACCAGAGATACCCAGAGCCCGGTTTGGACCTGTCGTCACTTCGTTTCGAGCTTTCTTTGAGCGAAGCCAGTTCCAGATGCCTGGAACGGGAAAACAATGACCGCGTCGATCCACACGGGGAAGGTCGGGCCGGGTCTGTTCGGCCCGTGCGCGGTCGGTATTGACTGCCGTGGAGGCCGCGTCCGCCCCCATTCGACGTTCCTGGAACCGCCAATTCACGGAGTGCATGCATGAACGCCGACACGAGCCCTCTCCCGCCCGGACTCACAGGCCCGGCAGTGCGCCGAACGCCGTCCCCTCACAGGCACCATTGGTCGCGGATACTGCCCCTCGCCCTCTTACTCGCCTTCGGTTCAGCCATGGCCACCGATGACCCCGGGAAACCCGCCCGCTCATTCAGCAACCCCACGTCAAGCCCGGCGACGACGAAGCCCGTGGGCGCAGCCCCAACCAGCTCCCTCAAGAATCGCTTCAAGCCCGGACCGCATCCTTTGAACGCCCCCCGGGTTCCGGAATTCGCCTATCTCCGCTGCGCCTCCATCCCCGGATCGGACGTGCCCTGTGACAACCGCTACGTGGAAATCAACAACAACGAACAGTACGCCCCAGGTCTCAAGCTGGGCCGCGCGGACGGGCCCGCCCCTCAGGCTCGAT
The DNA here is from genome assembly GCA_049604295.1 of Gammaproteobacteria bacterium. GTDB lineage: Bacteria > Pseudomonadota > Gammaproteobacteria > JACKNK01 > JACKNK01 > JBMYTL01. Next base: position 19,744 of record JBMYTL010000044.1, on the reverse strand, counting down.
CGGTTCTGCGGCTGATCCCCGCAACCCAGGGGGCCGACTCCGGAGTCCTCGTCAGCGAGATGCATCGTGGCGCGGAGATCAGGGTCCGAAGCACGCGGGGTGACGACGGCCAGGCCCGTCCGCTCCTCCCCCACCCCAAGCGCCCGGACGACGACGTGCCCGGCCGGGTGTTTCACATCCAGGTCACCGCGACCGATGGGGTGTACACCCTGACTGACGATGAAGGGCGCGCCATCTCTATCGACGACGGCGGTTATATGGTCAGTCTCGCCCCGGAAACGGGCGAACCCGCCCGCTTCACCATCAGCGACGCAGGCTGGAAACCCACCCTGGTGGTCCATGTGAACCGGCTGCCCCTGCCAACGGACACCCGGGTGGAGGTGCGCCTCACCAGTGGAAACCTGGGCGAACTCCCCCCCTTGCGGGCGCGGGCCAACCCGGAGCGTGGCAACACGGTGTTCACCACCGATCCGCTGGTCGTCAACTTCGACGGCAGCGACCCGGACAACGAGGACGCTACGATCAGCCTCACGGAGGTGCGCTTCAATTACCGGCAAGAGGACGGTACCGAGGCCCGGCACGTGTTCCCGGTGAACGACCGGCAACTGAAGTTCGATCGTGACCATTCCGGTGTTTTCGTGCACGCGCCCTACCTCAGAACCGGGGCAGTCACGCCACAACGACTGGCCTCGGCCCTGCCCAGCTGCGCGCGCATCGTCGATGACATGAAACTTGAGGTGAAATGGCAGGACATCGCGGGCTACCGCCTGCATGTCAACAACACACGCATGTGCCGAACCGATTGTCCCATCGGGGTGTTCCGCCTAAGCATCGCCGGGCAAATCGAAAACGCTGCCGCCGCGGACCGTGGCTTCGATGCCGTGCCCGCGCAATTCAACAACTTCACTTCGCCAACGGATGATTCGGGCATGGAGTATTGCGCCCATAACGACGGAGGTTTCCTGGGCCCCCACGTGGTGGATATCGCGCAGGCTAACGACAACACGCCGGTGTACTACGTTGTCCATTACCTCGCTCCCGAATACCGCGCCGAAGACATCGCCATGGACTCCCCGCACTGGCGCGAGGTGGCCAGGGGACCGTTCCCGGAGCGTCGCTGACAGCGCTGCTCAACACTACCGCGGGCCCTGGTATACGGGCCCAGGGTTACGGGCCCAGGGTTACAGGCCCAGGGTTACAGGCCCGGGGACAGGGCAGCTGCACAGCCACCACGCGCTGGCTGGCGCGCTATTCCAGGAATCGCGTCGAGGTTGGATTGACCCCATTCCCCGGCACCGCTTGTGCGCGCACCCTGGGGTGAATCGCGCAACGCCCGGGCCGGTCGTCGTGACCGGCGCGGGTGACTGCAATGCACACACTTCACTGGGGTACGAACCATGCCGAACCAGCTCGAACAGCTACGCGCCATGACCACCGTGGTGGCCGATACCGGGGATATCGAGGCCATACGCCGATGGCAGCCCGTGGATGCCACCACAAACCCGTCGCTGCTGCTGCGCGCGGTGCAGCAACCCGAGTACGCCCATTACCTCGATGAGGCCCTGGATCAGGCCTGTGCGCAAACCCTGGGCACGGACTTGCGTATCCAGGACGCCGCGGACCGACTCGCCGTGCTGATCGGTCGGGAGATCCATGCCCTGGTGCCCGGACGCATCTCCACGGAGGTGGATTCGCGCCTGTCATTCAACACCGCCGCCACCATCGAACGGGTCCACGGACTGGTGGACCTGTATGCACGCGAGGGCATCGGCACCGACCGCATCCTGATCAAGATCGCGTCTACCTGGGAAGGCATCCAGGCCGCCGAGCGGCTGGAGCGCGAGGGCATCCAGTGCAACCTCACCCTGCTGTTCTCCATGGCCCAGGCACGCGCCTGCGCCGAGGCCGGAGTGCACCTGATCTCACCCTTCGTGGGCCGCATACTCGATTGGTACATGGCCCACGAGGGCACTCAATACACCGCCAGCACGGACCCCGGCGTGCAATCGGTGAAACGCATCTATCGCTATTACAAAAGCCGTGGCTACCCCACCGTCGTCATGGGTGCCAGTTTCCGCAACGTCGGCGAGATCCGCGAACTGGCGGGCTGTGACCGCCTGACCATCGCCCCGAAACTCATGGCCGAACTGGACGCCAGCGACGCGCCCCTGCCCCGCCGCCTGGAGGACGACGGCAGTCGCGAGGAGCGCCCCTACCTGATGGACGAGGCCGGTTTCCGATGGGCGCTCAACGAAGACGCCATGGCCAGCGAAAAGCTGGCCGAGGGGATTCGCAATTTCACCCAGGACCAACTCAAGCTTGAGGCCCTGTTGCGCGAACGTCTGGACGCGCGCTGAGCGCGACGCATGCCCGCCGCGCTTCTGGCAGGGCCTGCATACGACCGCGGGCCCGCGCATGCCGGGAAAGAACGCGGGCACACACCGGCAAGTACTGTGGTGACGGGCAGTCCGGAAAGGGCGCCGCGGCCCGTCGCCCCCTATAATCGCCGCCCCGTCCATCCACCAACATGCGAGCGCGCCGACCGTGGAACTGAAACTTGACACGGAACAATTCGAAGATCTTCAAACCGCATTCATCGAGGAGATCGTACGCACCATCAGCCTCAAGCTTCAGGAGGGCGGCATGAGCGGCCAGGCCATGGAGGAGATGACCGCGAGCCTTGCCTTCAGCATCGCCAGCATTATCGACGACACCTCCATGATCGAATCCGATGGCACAGCGGTGAAGCCCTACCTGGCGTTCCGCGACGGCGATGAGACCCTCGTCCACTGCGGCGAGAACGCCTACACCTACGAGTTCATCATCCCGATCCTGAAGAAGCTCTTCGACACCTGAGCGGGCGCCCCCTTAGGGTGGGGCCGTTCAGCGCCCGCAGGATTCCGCGAGCTGGATCCGGATGTCGGCGAACCGCGCCCGCAGGGCACCGGTGTCGTCGGCCATACCGCTGAAACGCAACCAATCCTGGCGGCGCATGGGGTTCTGGGTACGGTAACGCGCCAACACCCCCTGGCTGCCCAGCTCGGAAACCCGCTTGCGTGCATCATCCTCGCGACGGTAGGCCCCGAGGGTGATGCCGTGTTTCAAAACCCCCGTGCGAATGACCAGGGCATCGCGTATCCCCCGCGCCTTGAGACGTTCCAGCTCGGCACGGGCCGCCCCGTCGGTGGCCAGCGGCTCCCGGTACACCTGGTAGATGGTGCCGTATGGCACTTCGATCTGGACGGTCCGGGGGGACAGCCCCCGCGCCTCGAGCCAGGCCTTGATATCACGGCGCACCGCAGCATCGCGATGGTGGATCTGAAGACAGGACGACCCGGCATACGCCGCGGACGCGGCAGGGCTTGCGGCAGGGGCCAGGGGCGAGGGGCCACCCGGTCCCGCATCGGTCTGGATGTCGACCGGGTCTTGGGTCAGCCGCGCCTGTTCGCCATCATCCGATTCGGCGCCACCGCCATCCGGTCGGTCCATCGCGGAAGCGTTGGGGGGCAGGCCGACGGACTGGACGGACTGGACGGCTGATGCGCCGGCGGTTTTCTCCGACGGGTCGGATTCGGGGTTCGCGTCCACCGCCCGCGACCGCGTATCGGTGGGCTGAGGCGGCTCGGCGCGACGGGCTCCGGGTCGGGGCGGACAATCCGGGTCCGCACCGCTCGTGGAAAGCTGGTTGGCCCGGATCAGGGCCGCGGCCTCTCCATCGCCGCCCCGCGCCGCCTTGCCCAACCAGTAACCCGCCCGCGCGGGATCACGCTCGGCTCCGCGCCCCTTGAGATACATCCAGCCCAACTGGAAGGCCGCGGTCGGTCGACCGCGCAGTGCCGCCTGGCAGAAGTAGGCAAACGCCCGCCCGCCAACCTCGCCGCTGGCTTCGCGACCATCGGCCGTCTCCGCCACGCTGGTCTGACCGGGCCCCACGGCCAGCAGCAGAAACGCCATCCAAGGGCCCGCACTCCACACGCGGCGCCTTGCGCCATCAGAACTCACTCGTATCTCTCCCGTACGCTTATCAATTCCGCCTCCATGACCGGCCCGGGCATCGGCGCCGACGTCCCCCGCCCATCCGGAAACGCAGCCGACGTTGACCCAGCGGCGGCGGCGATGCAAGCCGGGAAACAACGGGTTCGCACCCCATTGGCACGCGCTCGGGGGGGCGATCCGCGAGCGCGTTATCAATCCGCCCGGTAGTGCGCCAGGGCGGCGGTGAGGGCGTCACGCACCTGCCGCCGCAGGGGCTCAGGGGCCACCACCTCAACCTCGGGACCGTGACGCAACACATCCATGATCAACTCGCGCGGATCATGGTAGGGGATACGCAACTCGTAGCGACCGTCATCCAGGTACGCGCCTGACTGGGCGGGGTGCCAGTGCTCGTCGGCCACCCAACGGGCCCGCTCGGCACTGAAATGCAGCACGGCGGTTTTGTCTGCCGTGCCGGAGAATATCCCGTAGGCCGAGCGGAAATGAGCATCGAGGGCGTCATCGTCCATGGCCTTGGCCTTGTCCTCCAGAACCGCCGCGCGCGCGACCCGGTCCACCGCGAAACTACGCAGCCCCTCGCGCAGGTGACACCAGGCATCCAGGTACCAGTTGTCCCTGTAATGGACCAAACGCTGCGGTGAAACAGTGCGTTCGGTGGTGTCATCGCGCTCGCGCCCCCGGTAGGTGACTCGCAGACGGCGCCCCTGTAACAAGGCGCCCGCCACCTGTCCGAATACATCTTCATTGACCTGCCGCCCCGCCACCCGGGTGATGAGGATACGGTCGACGGCCCCTGAGCCCGGGTGTTGTTGTTGCAACAACTGATCGATCCGGTCGCGCAGCGGCTTGAGCTGCTGATCCAAAAGACCCGGTTGCGCCTCGGCCAACAATTGTTGCGACGCCAACAGGGCGTACAACTCCGAGGCGTTGAACCACAGGCCGGGCAGCTCGTACGGGTGCCCGCCCTCGTCCTCACCGTAGATATAACCGTTGTATTGGCGGTCATAGACGATGGGCGCGCCGAGAAAGTCGCGCATGTCCTCGATGATGCGTTTGACGGTGGCGCGGGAGCATTCCAGGCGATCCTCCAGGGCCTTGCGTGAGATTGGGGTACGCCGGTCGCGCAGGATCTTGTGCAGTTCGTAGATACGATCAAAGCGGTCCATGGGTTTGAACCTGTGGGGGACGGATGACGGGATTGAACCACGCCCAAACAAAAAACCGGACGGGGCATCACGCCCCGTCCGGTTTTGATGATGGCGGGCGTGCCGCCTGTCAGCGGACGCCGCCCGCGCGATCAGCCCCGGTCAGGGCAGGTCGCGACCGTCACGCAGGTTGGTGATGATGCGCACAACCTCGCCATCCACCTTCGCGTTGTAGGTGCCATGGCCCATGTCATAGATCTCCCGGCAGGTCTTGCCCTTCTTGGGGTGAACGGTGCACCAGGTATCGCCCTCGACGCTCCACTGGCGCTTGGAGGTCTTGTTCTTCCACGGAATATGAACGTAATGGGTTCCATCAGCGGCCTCGTAAATGGGCAGGTGTTTGCCTGTTTCGAGGTTGTGGATATCCATGGTCTTGTCGGTGAAGGTGGCCTTGATCTGGTCACCGGTCATCTTCTGCTCGGCCTGGGCCAAGCCAGCGAAACACATACCGACCAATGCAGCGGCAATCATTTTTTTCATTCTTATTGGCTCCTGAAGTCCTTTGAATGTTCACACTACGCGGCGCGGAGAGTCCGGCCGACGGGGGTGACCTAAACCCAAGGCCGTGATTTCGGGAGGCGGATAGATCGAAAGTTCTAACCCGATGTCCATCCCGGAAGTCTCATCCCTCACCGTGCGTATACTTTGCCAACATGAGTGGGTCACCCGTGATCCGCGCCCCTCCTCCCCACAGCGAAGTCCCCGCCATGAATTCCAAGGCCCTCAACAAGGAGCACGAAGTACTCATCGTCATGCGCCAACTGCTCGGCCGCATCGTGCGCGACACCACCCCGGAGCATCAGGGCCTGAAACACCCGCTCAGCGACGGCACCATCTCCGACATCAAACATGCATTCATGTTGATCTCAGCGCGCGAACGCGAAATGGCTGACGAGGCGGGCATCACCGATTTCGCCAAGCCCATGTACCCGGATTCGGAGCGCAAGTCGCAGCAGGTGGGCTTCACGGTCGTCAAGAACGACGAACCCGGCTGACCGGGTCCGCCCAAGCGGCGATTGATGCGCAGCGGGCAAAGCGCCGCGGCTGACGGGCCATTGCGGCACCGGCCGGGACGCGTAAACGGCGCGGGCGCGTAGCCACCCGATCCCCATGCACGGCCCGAACCCCAACGACCCGGAACCCATGAAGGGCTTCCCGCAGGTCGCTTACCTGAAGAATCACATCACCCGCGAGAACATCATCGTGGGCGATTACACCTACTACGACGACCCAGACGGGGCGCAGCGCTTTGAAGAGAACGTGCTCTATCACTTTCCCTTCATCGGGGACCGTCTGATCATCGGCAGGTTCTGTGCCCTGGCCCGCGGGGTGCGCTTCATCATGAACGGGGCGAACCACGCCACCGCGGGCTTGTCGACCTACCCGTTTTTCATCTTCGCGAACGGCTGGGAGCACTCCGCCCCCACTCCCGGCACGCTGCCTCACAAGGGCGACACCCGGATCGGCAACGATGTCTGGATAGGCTACGAAAGCACGGTGATGCCCGGGGTCCAGATCGGCGACGGCGCCATCATCGCCGCGAAATCCGTCGTCACCCGGGACGTGCCGCCGTACAGCATCGTGGGCGGCAATCCGGCGACCCTGATCCGCTACCGCTTTGAACAACCGGTCATCGACGACTTGCTGCGCATCGCCTGGTGGGATTGGAGCGCCGCGAAGATCACCGCCCACCTCGACGCGATCACCGGGGGCGACATCGAGGCCCTGCGCGCCGCCTCCCGGGGCTGATACACGGGGCCGTCCGTCCGGGGCGTCCCCACAAGCTCCGCATCGCTCAAGCTTCCAGGTCCCGAAGCCCTCCCCGGGACAACAAAAAGCCCGGTCAGCGGACTGACCGGGCTTTTTCGTATGCCTTCTCGCGCGTCCGACCATCGGACGCCGCAGGCCGTCAGTGGTCGTGACCACCCGGGCCGTGCACGTGACCGTGCTCGATCTCCTCGGCCTCCGCGTCGCGCACACCCACCACTTCGACATTGAAGTTGAGGGGAACACCGGCGAGGGGATGGTTGGCATCCACGGTCACCTCGGTATCGGTCACATTGGTGACGGTGACGACCTGTACGGCACCACCGGCGCCCTGGGCCTGGAACTGCATGCCGGCCTCGATCTTGTCCACGCCCTGGAAACGATCACGCGGAACGGTCTGGATCGCCTCGAGGCTGCGCTCACCGTAGGCCTCGGCGGGCTCGATACGTACGTCGAGTTTGTCGCCCACGGCCTTGCCCTCAAGGGCTTTCTCGAGGCCGGGAATGATATTGCCCATGCCATGGATGTAGGCCAGGGGCTGACCGTCGGATTTATCGAGGGTGTTCTTGTCGTCGTCGGTAAGGACGTAGTCGATCATCACGACTTTCTGATGCGAAACCTGCATGGGTCGGGGACTCCGTGATTGGGCAGGGGGGAGAAGACGCGCCGTTAATTCAGCCAGGCAACGGGGGGCGGCCATGCAACAGGGGCGTTGTACACGGGCGACGGGATTGACCCGCCGCGGTACAAGCAGCCCCGAACGGAAGTCGCGACGGGTCCAGCGAGTCCGCCATCCTCTCATTTCGGCCCTGGGTAGTCACCCGCCCCCAAGGGCACTGCGCCTCGCGGCTCATCGATCCACCCCGTTCACACCTCTTGCCAGGGGCCGTCGGGCGCGGTGAACTTGGCCCTTATTCCCTATCAACGGAACCCGATCATGGCCCGTGGGTTGGACTCTCACCTGCACCGCAAAGACATGTTGGAGCGCTTGGGCAAGGAGCTCACCCGGCGCGCTCATCATCGTTGCGAGCTGTGCGATGCCGCCCACGTTCCGCTGCGCGCCTACGAGGTCCCTCCGATACCCGACGAGCCGGATGTCGACCACTGCGCGTTCATCTGTGACATCTGCCGTGAGCAGATCGAACAGCCCAGGCGCATGGACCCCAATCACTGGCACGGCGCCCTCACCCGCTCGGTATGGTCCGGGGTACCGGCCGTCCAGACCCTTGCGGTGGCCCTGCTCAATCGTCTGGCCGGGGCGGGCGACGCAGCCGACTGGGCCCTGGAGCTGAGCGAGCAACTGTTCCTTGAACCCGAGGTGAGCGACTGGGTGGAACGGTCCGGCCTGTAGTGTTGAACACCCCGACACCCTCGCGCCTGGCCCTGCCCGGGCTGTTCCTGGGGGCATTGGCCATCGCCCTGTCACCGATCTGGGTCCGCCTGTCCGAGCTCTCGCCCGCCGTAAGTGCCTTTCACCGGGTGTTTCTCGCCCTTCCGCTGCTGTGGGCCTGGATCCTGTGGACGCGGGTCCCGCGGGCGCGGCGCGGCCGCCGCGTCGCATCGCTCACGGCCCGCGATCGCCTGGCCCTGCTCGCCGCCGGTCTGTTGTTTGCCGGCGACCTGGGGTTCTGGCATTGGTCCATCACCCTCACCAGCGTGGCCAACGCCACCCTGCTGGCCAATTTCGCTCCGGTATTCGTCACCCTGGGCGCCGTCGTGCTGTTCCGCCAGCGCATCCGCGCCCTGTTCCTGGTCGGGATGGTCACCGCCCTGCTCGGCGCGGCAATTCTCATAGGCGCCGATTTCAACAGCCACGGCACACACCTGCGCGGTGATGTGCTGGGCCTGATCACGGCGGTGTTCTACGCGGCCTACCTGCTCGCGGTGGGGCGCCTGCGCAGTCGGCTCGACGTGCTCACGGTCATGGCCTGGACCAGCCTGGGCACGGCCCTGGGCCTGTTACCGGTGGCCCTGCTGGCCGAGGGGCCGTTCTGGCCCCAGAGCGCGAACGGGTGGTGGGTCCTGCTGGGGCTGGCGTGGATATCCCACAGCGGCGGCCAGGGGCTGATCGCCTTCGCCCTGGCCCATCTGCCCGCGACCTTCTCCTCGGTGGGCCTGCTGCTGCAACCGGCGATTGCCGCCCTGTTGGCCTGGTGGTGGCTGAACGAGGCCCTTGGGCCCTGGCAGCTGGCCGGCGGCATTGTGGTGCTGGCCGGGATCTACCTCGCTCACCGGGGGCGCTGAACGGTGTCCCCCTGCCCCGCTTGATCCATGAGCCCGCACGCCCCATGAGTCCGCGCGGCAATGCGGTCAGAACCGCCCCTCGCGGCCGCGTACCCGCACCGGCTGGTAGGCAAACAGGGCATTGAGATGATGCAGCAGGGCGTGGCGCGCCTGGCCCTGCCAAAAACCGGTCAGTCGCTCATGGATCGACCGGTATATCTCCAGCCGTCGGGCAGTATCGGGGGCGTCGGCGCCACGCTCGTCCTTGGCCTCGCTGAACCAGTAACTGTTCATCAGCTCAAGCCAGAACCGACTCACACCCTGGATGAAATGCGGCCAATGGCGCTGCACCTCGGGCTGCCAGCGCCGGTCACTGGTGGCCCCCAGGGTCGTCCTGCGGGTGCCCCGGGCCAGCATCCGGTCCACATCATCGGCCATGACCCGCTCCAGCTGGCCCGCGGCGCGCAGCTCTGACAGCACCCCGTCCCCGGCCAGGGAGCGGCCGATGGCACGCGCAGTTGCGGGCTTGGCGTAGTAGATGAAACTCAGCTGATGGCCACCGCCATCACGCGCGGCACGGCGGTGGAATCGCCACAGCTCGATGGAGTCGCGATGGCTTTCGAGCAGCGGGGCGACCACCTCGCGCGCCACCATCGCATCGAGGAACCAACGGGGTTTTTCCTCACCGTCGGGCCAGTGAAAGCGGAACTTCGCATACCACCAGGACGCCTGTTCCGGCGTGGCTTTCACCGCCCCCGGTTCAGCGCCAGGAAGCGACGCACAGCCGCCCAGGAACAGTGCGCACATCAGGGTGAAGACGACGCCCGCCGGGACCGGGGTAAGTAAGTGACTCATGCCCCATAGGGTGCCTGAGTCGGGCATCCATGACAGGGGCGACTTGATCAGCGGGGCGACAGGCGGGTAAACAACACCCCCATGAACGATTTCAAAGACAAGCTGGTGGTCATCACCGGGGGCTCGCGCGGGATCGGCTTCGAGACCGCACGCCGATTTCTCGAAGCCGGAGCCCGCGTGGTGTTCTGTGGCAGGACGGTGGACAGCGTGAACGCCGCGCGCACCGCCCTGTTTCCCCTGGGTACCGTCGACGGCATGGCGGTGGACCTGGGTGACGCCGACGCCACCACGGCCTGGGCCGCCGAGGTCGAGAGCATCCACGGCGCCGTGGACATACTGGTGAACAACGCGGGCTATCTCTACAAGGGCCCCTACGAGGCGGAAACACCCCGCAGTATCCAGGCGACCCTGAACGTGAACGTGGCCGGGGTGATGTTGCTGACCCGTGCGCTGCTGCCCGGCATGTTGGCCCGCCGCTCAGGGGTGATCGTCAATGTCTCCTCGGGGGCCGGACTCACCGGGATACCCGAAGTCAGCAGCTACTGCGCCTCCAAATTCGCCGTGGTCGGTTTCACGGCCAGCCTGGCCCAGGAGACCGCAAGCCGCGGTGTTCGCGTCCACGGCCTGTGCCCGGGTATGGTGGCGACGGACATGCAGATCACATTCTCGGGCCGCAAGCAGGGGCTGGAGCCGGGCCGGGTGGCCGATGCCATCCTCGCACTGGCGGGGCCCAACCCGCCCGCCGAGCCGGGTGAATGCCTGCCGCTGTTCAAGTGACCGCGCCGTGAACCCGACGCCTTTCCCGATCCGCACCCGCAGCCCGGAACTACCTCCCCCGCGCGTGAAGGAGAACCTGGGCGGAGATATTTCTGGCCTGCTGTTCGATCTGGACTACCGCGACGATCTCTCCCCCTACCTGGTCGGCCACCGACGCCTCAAGCAGATCCAGGACCAGCCCCCCCTGTTGGTATACGCCGCACCCGGTCACTGCGACAGCGAAGTCCTGCTCAGCCATGTCCGCGCCTCCCTGGCCACCTATCCGCGCCTGGCCGACACCTCCGCCGACAGCATGGACGCGCAGCGACAGCGCATGGACCTGCCCGCCTACCTGCGCGCCAACGACGGCGCCACGGAGGCCCACCGCCTGGTGCTGTTCGCCAGCGCCAATCCGACCGCGCCCCTGGGCTACGCCCACCTCAGCCGCAACCTGGCTCCAGCCCATGAAGGCAACCTGACCCTCGACTTCCGCCTCAGCGATCTCTACGTCCTGCCCGAACACCGGGGCCTCGGCTTCGGCACCGCCCTGGGCGTGGCGGCCGGCATCTGCTGCGGTTGGGAGATCCGGCACCAGTTGGAACGCTACAAGGCCTGGCAGATACACCTCATACCGCGTCTCGACACCGGTGACCTGGATCGTCAGCACGGTCGCCTGGCCCAGGCCATGGAGGGACGCATCCAGAGCATGATGGACCGTGACATGGATGCCGCCTTGAGCCGCTGCAACGCCTGCGTCGAGATCCTCAGCCGCCCATGACGACACTGCCCGCACCGCACCTGTCACCCCGTTATCGTCCGAACGCTTCCGGCTACCTGGGCTATGCCAACCATCCGGGTTCATCCGGTGGGGAACCGCGCCCACAACTGCTGCTCTACAACGCCCCCCAACACTGCCCCGCGCAATGCCTGCATGCCCATTTCATGGCGGCCGAACGGGAATGGCGCGATCGCCCGGGGCCGATGGAGCGCGGCGACGAGGCGGGCCTGCTGCGCGATCTGGACTGGCGTCATGCGGAACACCCCTTCCGCACCCACCGCGCCCCCCAGGGCTTCGAGTTCGCCCCCACACTCAAGCTCAATATCGAGGCCCGCTATTACAGCCTGCGTGACGTACTCAGTGAGCCCGGCTACGCACGCAGTCTCGATCAGCGCGAGGAAACCCAGCGCGTGGTGATCTTCGGTGCCGACAACCCGGCGGAACCGCTTGGATTCGTCAGCTTCCACCGCCGCATCAGCCTGATGGACGAAACCCTGGGGCTTGCCCTGCTGCCGCTCAACATCTACGTCAGCCCGCCCTGGCGCGGCCAGGGCCTCGGCGATGCGCTGCTGTCCAGCCTGCTTGAAGTCTGGGAATCGGAGCTGCACCGACAGGCGGCGCGCTACCGCAACCGCGCTGAATTCGACGTGGAACTGCATGGCCAGGGATGGGACCACGCCCCGGGGCGGCATCTGCTTGCAAAAGTGGCGGCCAACACCCGGGAAACCCTGGACAATTGCCTGAGTTTCTGGAATATCCGCGCTGCTCGGTTCAGCGTTGACCGCGTACACTGAGCAAGCCTGTGGCACCCTCCATGCCGGTTAGTGCAAAAGGGACGCCGGTCTCAAATCCGTCACAGGCGAACCCCGACCCGAAGCGACTGAACTTCAGCGAATAGATAGCACGCTGCAGGGACGCCCCCCGGCCCGTTGTGTATCCGTCACCCCGAGCGGATGTCACGGTCCGGACCATCACCCAGGTGATCGCCCCATGATGGGAGCACCATGCCCGCGAAGCCTGAGGTGTCCACGGACGCCTCCCCGCTCACGGGTGCGGACTCAGGGAATCGATACACCCGGACCCATGCTGATTTGCCGGCAGGAGGACCAACAATGGTTGTGCCCAACGAGAACACCGACCTTCAAGGCGGTACGGCGCGCCGTCGGCCCAGCGCGGCCAATGCATCCAAGGCAGGGGCGCTGGGCGGCCTGCAAAGCGTCATCACCTTCAAGAACTCTCAGGGCGAGGATGCCCGCGGCACGCTGCTGCGTCTGAGCCGTAGCGCGGTCATCTTCGAGGTCTACAACCCCTACTCCATCGTGCAGCTGAGCGAGATCCTGCAGGGTCTGCGCATCCGCCGCGGTGACCGGGTCATCTACGACGGCCGGGCCGTGGTGCACAACCTGGTCAACACCGGCCTGTTGTTGATCGTATCGGTCACCCTCATCGACCCCTGGCAGGACCTGAACCAGCTGTACGGCGATGGTGAGGGGCTGCGCGCCGAGATCGACCGTTTCATCGGCGACTGGCGGGGCGCGAACATCCTCAACGATGACTACCGCCTGGCGGTGAACAACCTGCGCAGTTTCCTGGGGCAGCTGAACCGCTGGTTGGAACAGACGGACATGGTGGCCAACACGGACAGTGGCGACCCCGCCGACGAACACGGCGACGGCTTCTTCGAGGAACTGGCGCGCGGACTGGCCGCTCCCCTGCACGAGCGTTTCGAGGAATTCGAGGCCGCCGCCCGTAACGTCGACCCGGAGGAGACCGTCCGTTACCAGAGCTACAGCCAGAACGACATCCACGCCCTGGTCATGCCCGCCCCGTTCATGCACCGCACCTTCAACAAGCCCCTGGGCTACGCCGGCGATTACGAAATGATCAACATGATCTATCGCAACCGCCCCGAGGGTACGAACACCTACGGCCGACTCATCCACTACCTGTTCCTGCAACGGCCCATCGCCCTGTCGGTGCGTAACCGCTCGGACCAGTTGCTCACCATGCTCAAGGCGGAGACCGCGCGGCGCACGAAGCAGGACGGGCCGATCAATATCCTCACCGTCGGCTGTGGCCCGGCCTTCGAGATCCAACGCTTCCTGCGCGCCTCCGACCGCGGTAACCACTGCCATTTCCACCTCATGGACTTCAGTGAGACCACCCTGGATCACGCCATGCAGCGACTGGGCGAGGTGCGCGACGAGACCGGTGTGCGTCCGCAACTGACCCGCATCCACGAATCCATTCACCAACTGCTCAAGGACGCCACCCGCGTGAAGGCCGGCACCCGCGGTGAGCAGTTCGACATCATTTACTGCGCGGGCCTGTTCGATTACCTCTCGGACAAGGTCTGCGGCCGGGTCATTCGCCTGTTCTACCGCTGGCTGCGCCCCGGTGGGCTTGTCTACGTCACCAATATGCGGGTCGGAAACGAGGACCGTTTCACCATGGAGCACCTGGCCGAGTGGCACCTCATCTACCGCGATGAGGAATGCATGAGTTCACTGGTCCCGGGCCTGGGTGAGCAGCGCATGTACACCGACGAGACCCAGCTCAACCTCATCCTGGAAGTACGCAAGCCGGACACGGGCGACGCGAGCGACACGGCATGAGGCCCTGGCTGGACGGGATTCCCGCCACGGTCCCGGAGGACCTGCGCAATGCCTACCTGGACCTGGACTACCAGGCCCGGGTGCGACTCATGCGCTTCTCCATGGTCCTGTACATGATCCTCAACCCCACGTTCCTGGGCCTGGACTGGCTGGTGTACCCCGATGCCATCGCCGCCCTCACGGCGATCCGGCTCGCCTTCGACCTGGTGTTCGGCCTCCTGCTTGCCCTGAGTTTCACCGCCCTGGTGCGCTACGCCCGGCTTCTCGGTGTGGCCGCCGCCCTCACCGCGAGCGCCTCGATCGCGGCCCTGGTGATGGTGACCGAGGGCGCATCCTCACCCTATTACGCCGGGCTCAACCTGGTCATCGTGGTCATGTCCGTGCTGCTGCCCTGGACCCTCGTGGAGACCCTGGTGGTCTGCGTGGGCACCATCATCATCTACAGCCTGGCCTGCGCGGCGCACGTCACCGGTGACGCCGTTGGCCCCATGAACTGGGCCGATTTCGCCAACAACCTGTTCTTCATCGGCTCCACCAGCATCATCTGCATCATTGCCAGCCACTATCAGTCAGGCCGCCGGTTCGAAACCTTTCGCCTTAACTACGAACTGGATGAGCGCAACCGCGAACTGAGCGAGCTGGACCGGCTGAAATCCGACTTCTTCGCCAATGTAAGCCACGAACTGCGCACGCCGCTGACCCTGATTCTGGCCCCGGTCCAGCATCTCCTCGAGCTGGGCGGGCATCTCCCCGACCGGGTCGCCGAACCCCTGGGCACCATCCGCAGCAACGCCCTGCGCCTGCTGAAGATGGTCAACGAACTGCTCGACGTCTTGCGCCTGCAGGAGGGCAAGAGCCAATTGCGCCTACAGGCCCAGGAGCTGCACGGCCTGATCGACGGCATCACCGATTCCATGGTGCACCTGGCCGACACCCAACAGATCAGCCTGGTACGGCGGCGCGCCGATACGCCGCTGCTGATCCACGCCGACTCGGGTGCATTGGAGAAGATCGCCATCAACGTCATCGGCAATGCCATCAAGTTCTCCGAGCCCGGAGGCGAAGTGGCAGTGACCACCCGCAAGGAGGAACCGTGGGCGGTCATGGAGGTACGCGACGAGGGTATCGGCATCCCCAAGGAGCTCATCCCCCACGTGTTCGACCGTTTCCGTCAGGCCGACGGCTCCACCACCCGACGCCACCAGGGCACCGGCCTGGGCCTTGCCCTGGTCAAGGAACTGGTCGAACAGCAGAGTGGCAAGGTCGATGTGAGTAGTGAACCGGGGGCGGGAACCACCCTCAGCGTGCGGCTGCCGTTGATGTCGGAAACACCGCTGGAATCAGAAGAACAATCGGATAACGCATCCATGGAGCGCGATATGAACGATGGAATGACCGGCCTCGAGGGCTTCCACCGCGCGGCTGCCCTGCAAGGCGGGCTGACACCGGACCGCCCGGAGGAGATCGACCACTGGGACGAGGACATCCCCGATGGCGACCTGCCCCTGGTGTTGGTGGTCGACGACGAACCGGACATGCGCCAATACCTCACCGAGGTGCTGACTGAGGACTACCACGTCATCACCGCCCGCGACGGCCAGCAGGCCCTGGACCTTGCCGCACGCCACAAACCGGACCTGATCCTGCTTGATCTCATGCTCCCCCACGTGGACGGACTGGAAGTCTGCCGACGCCTGAAGCAGAGCCCCGACCCGATACACCAGAAGATCATGCTGCTCACGGCCCGTGCCGATGAGGAATCCAAACTCACCGCGCTGCGCAACGGCGCCGATGATTTCCTGATCAAGCCGTTCAGTACCGTGGAGGTACGCACCCGCCTCGGCAACCTGTTCCAGAATGCCCGTCTGGAACGGGAACTGGGCGAGCGCAACGAACGTCTGAGCGCGACCCTCACCGAACTCAAGAGCACCCAGTCCCAACTCGTGCACAGCGAGAAACTCAATGCCCTCGGCAATCTGGCCGCCGGACTCCTGCACGAGATCAACAACCCCCTGAACTACACCCGCACCGCCCTGCAACTGACCAAGTCCGACCCCACGGTCAAGAACGACCCCATGCTGTCAGAAATGATCGGCGACATGGACGAGGGCCTGGGACGCATCGCGGGCATCGTCACCGACCTGCGGGCCTTCGCCTACCCATCGGAGGCCGAGAAGGGTGACCGTTTCCCCATGACCGAGCCACTCAAATCGGCCATGAATTTCACCGCCCATGCCCTCAAGACCATCACCGTGGACGTGCAGTCCATACCCGACGACGAAGTGGAAGGCTCGCGCAATCACCTGGTTCAGGTGCTGGTGAACCTGCTCACCAACGCGGGCAAGGCCATCGACGAACGCACGGAGGACGACGCGGAACCCGGCCGCATCGAGGTGCGCGGCAAGGTCGAGGATGAGCAGGTGATCATCGAGGTCACGGACAATGGAACGGGCATGGACGAGCAGACCGCCGCCCGCGTGTTCGACCCCTTCTTCACCACCCGGGACGTGGGCGATGGCATGGGCCTGGGCCTCAGCGTCGTGCACACCATCGTGCGCAACCACGGCGGCACCATCGATGTGCGCAGCCGGATCGGTGAGGGCACGACCTTCCGCCTCGCCCTGCCCCGTGCGGCCAACACGCCCGCTACGAACCGGGAGGGCGGACAATGAGCACCGATCCCACGCCAATCGACCCCGATTCCGCGGGCGGCAGGGGTTTCGGCATCCTGTACGTGGATGACGAACCCATGAGCCTCAAGTATTTCGAACGTGCCTACGGCCGCGAATTCCCCATTCACGTGGCCGCCAGCGTGGACGAAGCACGCGCCCTGCTCGAAGAGCACGGAGACCGCATCGGGGTGGTGATCGCCGACCAACGCATGCCCGGCACCACCGGGCTGGAACTGCTGGCCGCCCTGCGCCAGGAGGCCCCCTGCATCGAGCGCATGCTGACCACCGCCTACATGGACCTGGAAAGTGCGATAGAAGCGGTCAACAGCGGCGAGATCTTCCGCTACGTGGTCAAACCCTGGGACATCGAAACCCTGCGCGGCTACCTGCACGAGGCCATGGACCGCTTCACCCACAGCCGCCACGAACGCGCCCTGTTGGACACCCGTCAGCAGACCATGCTTGCCGTGGCCGCCAACATCGCCCACGAGATGCGTACCCCCCTGAGCAGCGTGCGCTCGGCGGTTTCCGGAATCCGTCGCCACCTGCCCGCGCTCATTGCAGGGTACCGTGCCGCCGTGGACGCCAACCTCGACGTGGAGCCCCTGCGCTCGGCCCATCTGCAGGCCCTGGATGGCACGTCGGACCGGATCAGCCGGGATATCGACCAGGCCAATACAGTCATCGACATGCTGCTCATGAACACACGTGGCGAGGGCATTGACGAGCAGGCCGGTGAGGAGCCCTCCATGGCCGCCTGCATCCAGGACTCCATGGCCCGCTACCCGTTCACCGAAGCTCAACGGGCCAATGTCCAGCTCAAGCTGGAGGACGATTTCGCCTTCCACGGGTCCGCCACCCTCGTCCACTACCTGCTGTTCAACCTCACCAAGAACGCCCTGCACGCCCTGGCCGTGGCCGGCGGCGGCCATATCGAGATCACCCTGGAGCGTGCCACCGACGGCGTGGCTGACATCAACCGACTACGCTTTCGCGATACCGGTTGCGGCATCGAGGCCGACATCCGCGAGCGCATCTTTGATCCCTTTTTCAGCACCAAGACAGGCGGCACGGGCAATGGCATCGGCCTGGCCTTCTGCCAACGCATCATGACCGGACTGCAGGGAAGCATCGAGGTGCAGTCCGCGCCTGGACACTTCACGGAATTTCTACTCAGCTTCCCCGCACCGGTAACGGAAGCCGATCACCCCGAGGAACAACGGAAATGACCCAAAGCACACGCACCGCCATCTTGTTCGTCGATGACGAACCCAAGGCCCTCAAGTACTTCCGCCTCGCCATCGAAAAGGACTACCCGGTGCTCACGGCCGAGAGTGTCGCCGAGGCCCTGGAGATCCTGGAGGAACAGGCACACCGCATCGGCGTGCTCATCTCCGATCAACGCATGCCCGTGGCCGCGGGGGTCACGCTGCTGAAAGCCGCGCGCGAACGCTACCCGGCCATCGTGCGCATGCTCACCACCGCGTACTCGGAGCTGGACGCGGCGGTGGATGCGGTCAACAGCGGCGAGATTCATCGCTACATCCCCAAGCCCTGGGACATCGAACGCCTGCGTATCGAGCTGGTGCAGGCCATGCAGTTATTCGAACTGCGCCAGGAGCGTGACCTGCTGCTCGCCGAGAAACTCAATGTGCTGCAACGCATGGATGCCGCCGACCGCTGCCGCGACCTGCGCGTGGCCGCCGCCGCTCTGCATGGTTTCAATCATGTGGATGCCGCCGTCATGGCCTTTCTGGACCACCATCTCGAACGGCTCGCGGCCGCCAAGGCCGACATCACCGCCCTCGACCTGTGGACCCACACCCTGGACGAAAGTGACCACAGCCGCACCCTGGTCACCTCCGCCGTCAGCGCTGCCAGCGAACACCGCGACAGCCCCGCCCCCTGGGGCGAAATCGCCCGGCTCGCGGGTACGCCCGCGGCGGATGACTCCCACACGCCGCCCCTGCCACTGGGCACGGACAAACCCGCCGACATCAGCGACCCGGCCGCTTTGGGCCGCCTGCTGGGGGCCTACCTGCTGGCCTGGCATCACGGCTGCGTCATCCACATGGATACCACCATGCGCCTCGAAAAGGCCGAGGGCGCGATCAGCACGCCCGATGAGTCCGACACCATCCACCTGCTCGGTCGCCTGGAGGACATGTTGCCGTGATGCCCCGGCTTTCCCGGACACCTGAATCATCAGGGCGGACACCCCCGCGAGCCTGGCGGATCGCTCTGCTGTTCCTGTTCGCCATGCAACCGCTGGGCGCCCTGGCGCAGCAGAGCCGGATCGACACGCTGCTCGCGGCCCCGGAGCCACCCTCGGGCGTGGTCTTTGACATCATCGAAGGCTCCGGGGCGGCCCTCGCCCCCGCCCTGGACCGAGTCTCGACCTGGGCAAAGGCACTGCGTACGCGCTTCCCCGCGCTGCCCATGGCCATCGTCAGTCACGGCAGCGAACAATTCGCCCTCATGAGCGAGAACCGCGACGCCTTCCGGGGTGCCCACGAACGGGTCCTTGCCCTGGGCTCGGAGGATGACATACCCGTACATGTCTGCGCCGTACACGCCAGCTGGCGCGAGCGGGTGCCCGAGGACTTCCCCGACTACGTGGATGTCGCCGATTCCGGCCCCGCCCAGATCGGCCGCTACCAGGAACTGGACTGGGAGGTCGTGCAGGTGGACTGAACGCCACCGCCCGCACCTGAAACCGGAAAAAGAAAAACCCCGCCCCGGACTAACCGGGACGGGGTTTTTTTCGGATCAGGCCCCCGAGGAGGAGGAAAGGGCCTTTACCGGGTCAGCAAGTCCGCGGACTTACTTGGCTTCCGGAGCCTGCGGGGCGACGGGGGCAACCGGAGCGACCGGGGC
>JBMYTL010000043.1:0-23659 GCA_049604295.1 Gammaproteobacteria bacterium | reverse complement strand
GATTTTGCGACTGGAATCGCGGCGGGACGCCGCTCCACAACGCACGCCCCTACGGGGAAACCAAATCGTCCGCGCAGCGGACACGCCCCTTCACGCTTCACCGTTCAAACTGCTCACTTCCCTCCCGGTCGGCGGTTGACAGCGACGCCCCTTCACCCTGCACTGGGGATCCGTTCAATCCGTCGGTTCCCGCCCATGCAACGGCTCAATCTCAAGCACCTGCGCTACTTCCGCACCGTGGTCAACGAGGGCTCCATCGCCCGGGCGGCGGAGGTGCTTTCGCTCACCCCTCAGACCATCAGCGGGCAGTTGCGCCTGTTGGAGGAACAGGTGGGCAAACCCCTGTTCGAGAAGGTGGGGCGCGGTCTTCAGCCCAACGCCACCGGGCGCATGGTGTTCTCCTACGCGGACGAGTTGTTCAAGGTGGAGGAGGAACTGAACGAGGTCATCGCGGGCGGTGGGCGCGAGCGCTACACCAGCTTCCGGGTGGGCGTGAACATGGTGGTGCCCAAGCTCCTGGCCTACCGGGTACTGGAGCCGGTTTCGCGCATGGAACACCCGGTGCGCATGGTCTGCCACGAGGCGCCGCTCAACGATCTGCTCGCGGACCTGGCGGTGCACAAGCTGGACCTGGTGATCGCCGATGCACCGGTCACGCCCGCCCTCAACGTGCGTGCCTTCAACCACCCCCTGGGCGATTCCTCCGTGAGCTTCTTCGCGGCGGAAAGCATGGCCCAGGACCTGAAGGACGATTTCCCCGATTCCCTGGACGGTACGCCCATGCTCATGCCCAGCTCGGGCAGCGCCCTGCGGCGCGCACTGGAGCAGTGGTTCGACTCGGTGGGCGTGCGCCCGTCCGTGGTGGCGGAGTTCGAGGACCGGGCGCTGATGAAGGCCTTCGGGGAGGCGGGCGTGGGCGTGTTCTCTTCCCCCAGCGTGGTGCGCGATGACGTGACGGAGAAGTACCGGGTGGTGGAGATCGGCCAGACCGACGCGGTGCGCGAGAGCTTCTATGCCATCTCCGCCGAGCGCCGCGTGAAGCATCCGGCAGTCGCCACCATCACGGCCCAGGCACGGCTGGGTCTGTTCCAGTAACACTTCGGTTTTTACGAAGTATTTTTCACTAAGATACGATTTGTACGATCAATAGCGGAACCCCATAGTTTCGTCACCGGCGGCTAACGCCATGACTGAAACGAGGTAACCGCGATGGAATTCACCCACGTATCGCCCTACGACCTGCAGACCAATCGCCTGCTGCGCAAGGTCACCCTGGTCGATGTCCGGGACCCGGATGAATACCAGACCGCCCACATCCCCGGGGCGGTGTCGATTCCCAAAAACGCTCTCAGCCCCGCCACCCTGATGGCCGCCACGGGCAACCCGCGTCTCGGTCGCGAGGAAACGCTGTACCTGACCTGTCTGTCGGGCATCCGCTCCCAACAGGCGGCCTCCGCCCTCGCCGAGGCGGGCCTGCACAACGTGGCCCTGCTGGAAGGCGGCATGGACCACTGGCGGAAGGCGAAGCTTCCGATCCGACGCTGCGCGGCCGCCCTGTCCCTGGAGCGCCAGGTGCAACTGGCCGTCGGCCTGCTGGTGCTGACCATGACGGCGCTGGGCTACCTGCTTAACCCACTGTTCTTCGCCTTCGCCGCGGTCATCGGCCTCGGCCTTGTCAGCGCAAGCCTGACCAACTGGTGCGGCCTGGGCCGCCTGCTCGCCCTCATGCCCTGGAACCAGCAACGCGGCTGTACCCAGGGCATCTGACCCCGGGCCGACCAAGCCCGGATCGCCGACCCCAACAGCACGGACGCACTGAACGACGGGCCCGGGATGGCCCACCCACCCATTGCCACACAGGAGAACTCATCATGATCTTCCGGCAACTGTTCGACCCCCGCTCATCCACCTACAGCTACCTGATCGCCTCCCGGCCCGGGGCCGAGGCCCTGATCATCGACCCGGTGAAGGAGCACACGGCCCGTTACCTGCGCCTGATCGACGAACTCAACCTGGACCTGGTGATGGCCGTGGACACCCACATCCATGCCGACCACATCACCGGCGTCGGCGAGCTCAGCGAGTTGCGCGAGTGCGTGTCGGTGATGGGTGAGCAGAGCAAGGCCAGCTGCGTGGGCCTGCGCGTCGGCGACGGCGAGAACCTGCACCTGGACGGCGTCGAACTGACCGCCCTGTACACGCCGGGGCACACCGACGACTCCTACAGCTTCCTGCTCTACGACGACGGTCCGGGGCGCCTGTTCACCGGCGACACCCTGCTGATCCGCGGTACAGGGCGCACCGATTTCCAGAACGGAGACCCGGGCGACCAGTACGAGAGCCTGTTCAACCTGCTGCTGCGTATGCCGGAGGAGACCCAGGTCTACCCGGGTCATGACTACAACGGCATGACCGTCAGCACCATCGGCGAGGAGGCACGCTGGAACCCGCGTCTGCAGGTGCAGAGCAAGCAGGAGTACATCGACATGATGAACGCCCTGAAGCTGGACAACCCCAAGCTCATGGACATCGCCGTACCCGCCAACCTGGCCTGCGGCCTGCCCCCGGCAGCCGCCAGGGCCGCCTGACCCCCTCCCCCAACCAGGACCTCCCGTCCGGCGCCCATACCCGGGGCCGGACGGGTTCGGCCCATCTCCATGAACGCCACCACACGCCACCACACACCCGGCATCATCACCCTGGCGACCCTGCCCTGGGCCGGACTCTGGGTCCTGCTCACCGGCCCCCGGGTCGATGCCCTGGTGATCGGCGTCCCGGCCATCGCCGCGGCCACCTGGGCGACCCTGCGCTTCCGCGCCCGTGCGCCGCGCCCTCCACGCGGGCTGGATTTCTGGCTGCCCTGGAGCGTGCGCCTGCCCCGATTCGCGGCCTGGTTCCTGATCCAGTCGCTGCTCGGCGGCGTCGACGTGGCACGCCGCGCCCTGGCCCCGGCCACCCGCCTGCAACCGGGCTTCCTCGATTACCAACAGTCGCTCAGCGACCCGTCCGCGCGTCTGTTCTTCCTCAACGGCGTCAGCCTGCTGCCCGGCACCCTCACCGCCCAGGAGGACGGCGACCGACTGCTGATCCACACCCTCGACCTGGGTGCGGACAACACCGCTGCGCTGCTGGACCTCGAACGTGCCGTAGCGCGCCTGTTCGGTGAACCCGCTCCCGGGTGTTCGCGGGTCGTGGCGGCGAGCGCATCGGTGCCCCAGCCGGAGGACCGGTCATGAGCACCTTCATGGCGGGCGTGATCACGCTCAGCGCACTGCTGCTGGCCGTGGCGCTGCTCGCCGGACTCATCCGCGTCTGGCGCGGCCCCTGCGACACCGACCGCATGCTGGCCATGCAGCTGCTCGGCACATCAGGCATCGCCCTGCTCCTGCTTCTGGGTTACCAGACCCGGGGAGCGGGCCTGGTCGACACCGCGCTGGTGCTGGCCCTGCTGGCCGCCGCCGCGGTCGTGGCCTTCACGCGGCAGAGCACCCTGGCCCTTCACGCCCGGTCGATCACCCGCCAGTCCGATGGGGCGCGCGACCGTGATCATTGATCTGTTCTCCGCCCTGTTGCTGATCGGCGGTGCCCTGTTCTTCTGCGCGGGCAGCCTGGCGCTGCTGCGCTTCCCCGACCTGTACTCGCGCCTGCACGCCGTCACCAAGGCCGACAACCTGGGCCTGGGCATGGTGGTGCTGGGCCTGGCCCTGCAAAGCCCGGACCTGTTCACCGCCGCCAAGCTGATCCTGGTGTGGCTGGTGATCCTGCCCGCGAGCGCGGTGGCCGGTCACCTGATCGCCCGCTGGCGCCTGCGTCGCGATGGCCATGAGCCCGACGACCCGCCGCCCAACACGTCGGAAGACACCCCATGAGCGACTTCATGAGCGCAGTGCTTGGCGGACCGGAGCCGGTCTGGCTGTGGCTTATCGACCTGCTGCTGGCCGTCGCGGTGGCGGGCCTGGCCTGGCGGGCCCTGGCAGCGCCCCGGGATGTGTCCGATGCGGCCGCCCGCGGCCAACGCGAGCGCGTGCTTCTGTTCATGGCATTCGGGCTGTTGTTGGCCCTGGTCTGGGCCCGCCTGGGTGCACCCGATGTGGCCATTGCCGAGGCCGCCATCGGTGCCGGTTTCGCCGGGGCGCTGTTGCTCAATGCCCTGCGCGACGACGAACACTGCGTCGAGGTGCCCATGGGGCCTGGCGTGAGCCCCGCCATCAACCTGCTCACGCTCGGACTCGGTGGGGCACTGGCCTGGGCCCTGTGGAGCGTGATCGGCCAGGAGCCCCGTGCCAGCCTGGCGGGACCCGTGCTGCGCGCGGTGCCGGAGACCGGTGTGAGCAACCCCGTGACCTCGGTCCTGCTCAACATCCGCGCCTGGGACACCCTGCTGGAACTGGCCGTTCTCATGGCCGCCGCCCTGGGCATCGCCGGCCTGGCCGCGGGTCGCGCCAGCCGCGCCCGGCCGAGCCTGGTCATCACCGGCCTGCTGCACTGGCTGGTGCCCGCCCTGTTCGTGGCGGCCGGCTACCTGCTCTGGGTAGGCGCCCACGCACCCGGTGGGGCCTTCCAGGCCGGTGCCCTGTTGGCGGCGGCCGGGGTCATCATGCACCTGGGCGGCGCGGCCCGCGCCGGTTTGCCCCCGCCGCGCTGGCAGGCATGGATCTCGGTATCGGGCGTCGGCGTGTTCCTGCTCGTCGGCGTGGGCACCCTGCTGTACGACGGTGTTCTGCTCGGCTACCGGGGCGAACAGGCGGCCCAGCTGATCCTGCTCATCGAAGGTTTTGCCACGGTGAGTATCGGGGCGCTGTTGATCCAGGCGTATCTGGGCGGCCGAGCCCGCGAGGGGGGCGGCCGAGCCCACGAAGGGGGCGTCCGAGCCCACGAAGGGGGCAGCCAAGCCCGCGAAGGTAAGCCCTCATGAGCCCGACCATCGCCCTCTACCTGAGCCTGTCGGCGCTGTTATTCGCCCTGGGCCTGCACGCCGCCCTGGTGCGCGCCTCCACCATCGACCGCCTGCTGGGCATCAACGTCATGGGCGCCGGGGTCTTCCTGATGTTCATCACCGCCGCCTACCGCGGCCCCGGCGTAGCCGCCGATCCGCTGCCCCACGCCCTGGTGCTCACCGGCATCGTGGTGGCGGTAAGCGCCACCGCCATGGGCCTGGCCCTGTCCCGTGCCCTCGCCAAGGCGAAGGCACGCGAGGCCGAAGCCGACGTCAGCGCCGCACGGGAAAAAGGCCATGGCCGATAAGCTGCTCATTGCCCTGGTCGCCCTGCCCCTGCTGGGCGCGCTGTGGGCGGCCCTGCAGCCGCGCCGGGGCGCCCTGGTCGGCACCCTGGTGTCGCTGGCGCTGGCCGTGGTCGCCTTGCAGGCCACCGTGCTGGTGGCGGGGGATGGGACCATCCGCCATGTGATCGGCGGCTGGCAGTCCGGCCTGGGCATCGCCCTGCGGATGGACGCCCTGGCCGCGCCCTTCATCGTGCTCAACGCCGTGGTCGCCCTGGCGGGCAGCGTCTATGCCAGTCGCTACTTCCCCGCCCACCGGGCCACCTATTTCTGGCCCCAGTGGCTGATGTTGCTCACCGCCCTGAACGCCCTGGTTCTGGCGGACGACCTGTTCAACATCTACGTGGCCCTCGAACTGCTCGGTCTGAGCGCCGTGGGCCTGGCCGCCATGGGCCACGGCAGCCGTGCACTCAGTGCCGCGCTGCGCTATCTGGCCGTGGGCCTGGTCGCCTCCATGCTCTACCTGGCGGGTGTGGCCCTGATGTATTTCAGCCACGGCACCCTGGACATACCCAGCCTGAGCGCGCTGGTCGCCGCCGATGCGGGCACCGGCAATGAACAGGCGCAGGCTTCCGGGCAGGGTCTCGCCCTGGCGCTGATCAGCGCGGGCCTGATGATGAAGGCCGCCCTGTTCCCCCTGCATTTCTGGCTGCCCCCGGCCCACGGTTCCGCCCCCGCCCCGGTCAGCGCCGTGCTTTCGGCACTGGTGGTGAAGGCCGCCTGGTACCTGATGCTGCGCCTGTGGCTGGAGCTGTTTGAGCCTGTGATCGGCGAGAACGCGGCCCGCTGGCTGGCGGTACTGGCGGCGGCGGGCGTCCTGTGGGGCTCCTGGCAGGCCCTGCGCGCGCCCCGGCTCAAGCTGGTCGCCGCCTATTCGAGCATCGCCCAGCTGGGTTACCTGTTCCTGGCGATCCCCCTGTTGTTGGCCCTGCCCGCGGGCGGGGAACGCCAGGCCCTGCTGGCCGCGGTGGTGGTCTTTGCCCAGGGTCATGGCCTGGCCAAGGCGGCCCTGTTCCTGGCCGCCGGGGTGATCCAGCAACGCGCCGGTCACGATGACATCGCCCGCCTGGGTGGCACGGTGCAGTGCCTGCCCGCGACCGCCTTCACCCTGGGCCTGGCCGGTGCCGCGCTCATCGGTCTGCCGCCCAGCGGCGCCTTCCTGGGCAAGTGGTTCCTGCTCGATTCGGCCATCGGATCAGGCCAGGGCTGGATCGCCCTGGTGATCCTGGCCGGGTCGCTGCTCGCCGGGGCCTACGTGTTCCGCTTCATCAGCCACGCCTTCGGGCACAAGGCATCGCCCGGCAAGGCCATCACCCTGGCCCGTGAGGAGTGGCCCGCCCTGCTGCTCGCCCTGGGGGCCACCGTGTTGCTCGGCCTGGGCGCGGCCCCGGTCTGGACCCTGCTGGAGACCCCGTCGTGATGTCCGAGACCCTGCCCGCCCTGATCGTGCTCAGCTCACTGGCCCCGGGCCTGGTGATCTTCTTCCTGGGCGAGGACCGTCATGGCCTGCGCACCGTGCTCAACATCGCGGGGGCGGTGCTCAAGATCGCCCTGGTGGGCGCGCTCATCTGGGGCGTGTTCCACGAGCAGGTGTTCGAGACCCGCATCCCCCTGGCCCCGGGCCTGGAGCTGGTACTGCATGCCGATGCGTTGTCGGTGCTGTTCGTTACCCTGTCCACCATCCTCTGGCTGGTCACCACCATCTATGCCATCGGCTACCTGGAGCACAGCCCTCACCGTTCAAGGTTCTTCGGCTTCTTCAGCCTGTGCGTGTCCGCCACGGTGGGCCTGGCCCTGGCGGGCAACCTGGTGACCTTCATCATCTTCTACGAGCTGCTGACCCTGGCCACCTACCCCCTGGTCGCGCATCGGGGCACGCCGGATGCGCTCAACGGCGCGCGCATCTACCTGCGCTACACCCTGTTCGGCGGTGCCCTGCTGCTCATCGGCGGCGTCTGGCTGCATCACCTGGTGGGCGCGGCCCCGTTCGTCGAGGGCGGCATCCTGGACCGCCTGCCCGAGGACAGCCACGGCACCCTCAAGGTCATCTTCGTGCTGCTGATCGCCGGCCTGGGCGTGAAAGCGGCCCTGGTACCGCTGCATGGCTGGCTGCCCCGCGCCATGGTGGCGCCCGCCCCGGTGAGTGCACTGCTGCACGCCGTGGCGGTGGTCAAGGCCGGGGCCTTCGGCATTGTGCGCGTGGTCTACGACGTCTACGGCGTGGAGTTCGCCGCCGAACTGGGCCTGCTCACCGGCCTGGGCATCGTCGCCGCCATCACCATCGTGTACGGCTCCACCCGTGCCCTGCGCGAGAACGGCTTGAAGAAACGCCTGGCCTGGTCCACGGTCAGCCAGGTGTCCTACATCGCCCTGGGCACGGCCATTCTCGGCCCCATCGGCACCATCGGCGGCGTCGTGCACCTGGTACATCAGGGCATCATGAAGATCACCCTGTTCCTGGCCGCCGGTAACTACGCCGAGACCCTGGGCATCCACAAGGTCAGCGAGATGGACGGCGTGGGACGACGCATGCCCGGCACTTCGGTGGCCTTCACCCTGGGCGCCCTGGGCATGATCGGCATCCCGCCCCTGGCCGGTTTCATCAGCAAATGGTACCTGGGGCTCGGCGCGGTCGAGGCAGGCATGGGCCACTGGGTGCTGCCCGTCCTGCTCGCCAGCAGCCTGCTCAACGCGGCCTATTTCCTGCCGATCCTGGCGCGCATGTGGCTGCGCCCCCTGCCCGTCGCCTGGCCCGATGAACACATCCCGGCGGCCCGCTTCGAGACCCATGGCGCCCTGTTCTGGCCACCGCTGATCACCGCGTCCCTGGCCCTGGCGGCTGGGCTGTTCGCCTCCGCGCCCTACAGCGCCCTGGAATGGGCTGAATTGATCGCCCAACGGGAGTACCGGCCATGATCGCCGAACTCATGCTCAGCCTCGTCGTCACCGCACCCTGGCTGGCCCTGTCATGGCTGGTACTGAACCGGGTAACGGGGCGTGGCGCGGACGCCGGGGGCACACGCCACGGCCCCGTCCCGCACACCTGGACCGTGGCCCTTCAGCCGACGGTGCTGGCCCCCCTTGCGGTGCTCATGGCGGCGGTGCTCGTGCCGGGCGGGGCGCGCCTTGAACTGGACTTCCTGCTCCTCGGCAGCGTCTGGCTGCTGGATGACGGCCGCCGGGCCCTGCTGCTGGCCACCGCACTGATCTGGTTCGCCGCCGCCTGGCAGCGTGCTCGCGGCGCGGATTGTGCCCCCCGGAACAGCAAACCCAAGGGCCGGAACACCGGCCGGGATGCGCTGTTCCTGTTGACCTTCGCGGGCAACCTGCTCGTTCTGGTCTCCCTGGATGCCCCGGGCTTTTTCCTTGGCTTCGCCCTCATGGGGCTGGCCATCATTCCCCTGATCGCGCGCCCGGTTGGCTCCACCGGGCACGGCTTGGGCCCCCATCGCCTGGCGCACCGGGCGGCCGCCGTAACCCTGGCACTGACCATCCTCGGCGAGGGCCTGCTCTTGTCGGCCCTGGTCATGGCGGCTGCCGGGGCGCCCGACCTTATGCTGGCCAGCCTGGCCGCGAACATGAATGGCCCCGCCCTGACCTTCGCCCTGCTCGCCCTGGGCATCAAGTTGGGCGCCCCCCTGCTGCACCTGTGGCTGCCCCTGGCCTACACCAGCGCGCCCGCCCCCATAGCGGCGGTGCTCAGTGGCGCCCTCATGAGCGCGGGCGCGTTCGCCCTGTTGAACCTGCTCCCCCTCGGTCGCGAGGGCTTCGCGGCCTGGGGCCAGGTGATGATCGGGGTCGGCCTGTTCAGCACCTTTTACGCGGTAGCGGTCGGCCTCTGCCAACGCCTGCCCGGTGCCCTGTTGGGTTACTCGTCCATGAGCCAGATGGGCCTGCTGATGGCCCTGCTGGGTTGGACCCTGACCCAGGGGAGCGTTGCGGGCATCGCCACGGCGACCGCCCTGGTCGTGACCGTGTACGCCATTCACCACGGCCTGCTCAAGGGCGCGCTGTTCCTGCTGGTGGGCCGCCGCGGCGCACCCAGCCATGCCCTGACCGTGACCCTGGTGGCGCTGCTCGGTCTCGCGCTGGCCGGGCTCCCCCTGACCTCGGGTTGGTGGGCCAAGGAGCTGCTGAAAACCACGCTCGCCGACGCCCCCTGGGCTTGGCTGCTCAGCATCAGCGGCATCGCCACCACCCTGCTCATGGCCCGCCTGGTGCTGCTGATCCGGCATCGGGCCCTGGCGTTCCGACCCGGTCACCGCGTCAGGGTCGGCGCGCGCTCCGCGGTGGCCGCGTTGCTCGGTGCGCCCGTGCTCATGTACCTGGCCAGCGGAGAGAACACGCCGGGCTGGCCCGGGCTGATCGCCACCTGGCCGGTGTGGCTCGGCGTTGTTCTGGCACCGCTGCTGCTCGGCGGCGGCAAGGCGCTGCGCCTGCCGCGGATTCGCCCCGGCGATATCCCGCTGGTGATCGTCGACCGACTCAGCGCACGACGTGGGACTCCCATCAAGCCGACACCGGGTGAGCGCAAGCTCCCCACTCAACCCGACACACCGGCCCCCCTGACCGGTGCGGTCACGTCGTCGGCCAAAGCCTCGAATGAAGGTTTCGAGGCCGCGCTCAGGCAATGGCCCCACGCGGGACTCGCCCTGCTCGTCAACACCGTGGTTCTGATCCTGATTCTCGTCATCGCGCCCCTGTAACGGGGCCGGAGGTAACCGCCATGCGACGCTTCAAGAACATCCTCTACCTGGCCACCACCCCGGCCGAAGACCCGCTGGCCCTGCAACGCGCCGTCGACCTGGCCCAGCGTAACCGGGCGCGCCTGACCCTGTTCGCCGTGCACGAGCCGGTACACACCAACCCACTGCTGGACGAGGGCCTGAAGGGTCTGGTGGAGCGTTCCATCAAGGCTGAGCAAGAGGAGTTGCTGGCCAAACTCAGCGCCCTCTGCGCGGCGGCTGACGTGCGGGTGGAGACCCGTTCCTGCCTGGCGAAACCGTTCATGGCGGCCATTCAGGCGGTTCAACGCGATGGCTTCGACCTGGTGGTGAAGGCCGCCGATGGCCCCCTGGATGCCCTGGACCGGATTCTGGGCAGCGACGACCTGCACCTGCTGCGCAAATGCCCCTGCCCGGTGTGGATCGAGCCGGATCACGAGGACGCGCGCCGCGTCGGTCAGCATGCGGCCGTCCTGGCGGCCATCGACCCGTCCCGGGCCGAGAGTCGTGCCCTGGATCGCACCGTGCTGGAACTGGCCTCCTCCCTGGCCAACCTGACCGGCGCGCGCCTGCACGTGGTCCATGCCTGGCGCCTGCCCGGTGAATCCATGCTCGCCAACGGGCGCACGGCGGTCAGCACCGAACACCTCGACAACTACCTCAACGAGACCCGCGCCAATCACCGCCTGGCGGTTGCCGAGATGGTCGAGCCCTTCCGCGCCCGCTGCCCCGACCTGGCGTTGCACCTGCACAAGGGCGTGCCCAGTGCCGTGATCCTGGAAACCGCGCGCACCCTTCACTGCGGCCTCATCGTAATGGGCACGGTGGGCCGTACCGGCATCCCCGGACTGTTCATCGGCAACACCGCCGAGGAGGTCCTGCAGGGCATCGACTCGGCGGTACTGGCGATCAAGCCCAGCGGATTCGAGTCACCTATTGAGGCTCAGGACACCCGCGGCTGAGCGTACGCGCCACGGCATCACGCCAACCGTCGACCAAGGCCTCACGCTCCTGAGAGCCCATGCTCGGTTCGAAGCGCCGCTCGCGGCGCCAGGAATCCGCGAAACCCTCCTGGTCGGGCCAGACACCAGCGTGCATCCCCGCCAGCCAGGCGGCGCCCATGGCGGTGGTCTCCAGTACCTCGGGGCGGTCCACCGGGGCATCGAGCAGGTCGGCCAGGCGCTGCATGGTCCAGTCGGAGGCCACCATGCCGCCATCCACCCGCAGCACCGTGTCGCCCATGCCCGGGGCGTCGCCGCGCATGGCTTCCAACAGGTCGAGGGTCTGGTAACACACCGCCTCCAGAGCGGCGCGGGCGATCTCCCTGGGACCCGTGCCCCGCGTCAGGCCGAACAGGGCGCCGCGCGCATCGGCGTCCCAGTGCGGCGCACCCAGCCCCACGAAGGCAGGCACCAGATAGACCCGCTGGTTCGGGTCCGCCGCCGCCGCCATGGGGCCGGTCTCGGGGGCGCTGTCGACGATGCCCAGGCCATCGCGCAACCACTGCACCGCCGCCCCGGCGATGAAGATGGAGCCTTCCAAGGCATAGGTGGTCTTGCCGTTGAGGCGGTAGCCGATGGTGCTGAGCAGCTTGTTGTTCGAACGCACCAGCTCGGTGCCGGTGTTGAGCACGGCAAAACAGCCGGTACCGTAGGTGGACTTGATCATGCCCTCGCCGAAACAGGCCTGGCCCATGAGCGCTGCCTGCTGGTCACCGGCGACGCCGCGGATGGCGATGGCGCCGCCGAACAGCGCCGGGTCAGTGGTGCCGAAGTCGTCGGCGCAGTCCTTCACCTCCGGCAGCATGGAAGCGGGGATGTCGAGGATGCGCAACAGCTCCTCGTCCCAGCGGTTGTCGCGGATGTTGTAGAGCAGGGTGCGCGAGGCGTTGGTGGCGTCGGTGGCGTGCACGCGCCCGCCGGTCAGGCGCCAGATCAGGAAGCTGTCCACGGTGCCGAAGGCCAGTTTGCCCGCCTCGGCCCGCTCACGGGCACCGGGGACGCGGTCCAGCATCCAGGCCACCTTGGTGCCGGAGAAGTACGGGTCGAGCAGCAGGCCCGTGCGTTCGGCGAACAGCGCCTCATGGCCCTCTGCCTTGAGCCGCTCGCACAGCGGCGCGGTACGCCGGTCCTGCCAGACGATGGCGCGGTGGATGGCCTTACCCGTCTCCCGATCCCAGATCAGCGTGGTCTCGCGCTGGTTGGTGATGCCGATGGCGGCGATATCCGCAGCCATCAGCCCGGCCTTGTCCAGGGCCTCGCGCACCGTGACCCGCGTGGTCTCCCAGATATCCTCCGGCTCGTGCTCCACCCAACCGGAATCGGGGAAGTGCTGGGCGAACTCCCGCTGCCCCACCCCCACGGAACGAAAGCCCCCGTCGAAGACAATGGCCCGGGAGCTGGTGGTCCCCTGGTCGATGGCGATGATGTGCTGGCTCATTTTCTATAACCCCCACGGAATCTGAACACGGCGAACATGATTGGATTGACAAGGCGTCATCGGCTCAGTAGCCAGTAACGCCACATGAGATTGAACCCGCTAAAATCGCCGCCAAGCTTCGGGTTCGTGCATAGTGTTCCAGGATGCCCCAACAGTCCCTTCAGGCCGACGACTCCCTACCGCCCCTATGATCAAGAAACTTTTCGTCCACAACTTTCGCTGCCTCGAGAACTTCGAACTCTCCTTGGCGGAGCTTCCGACGGGGCTACTCATCGGAAAGAATGGGGCGGGCAAGTCCACGGTCGCGGCGGTGCTCGAAATTCTGCAGCGCATCGCGCGAGGCCAGAACCGAGTGGGCGATTTGGTTACACCCGAGGATTTCGCGCACGGTCGCGCGGACGTACCAATACGATTCGACATCGAAGCCGAAATCAGCGGACGACAATTCGGGTACAAACTCGCACTCGAATTTCCCGAAGGGTTCCATGAACTGCGTGTAATGGAGGAAACCCTGACCGCCGACGGCGAAACCGTGATCTCGCGCAAGGGCGCGCAGGTCTCGCTCAGGAAAACCGAAGCCGATAACGACTCCAGGTTCTTCATGGATTGGCACATGGTTGCCCTCCCCGTCGTCCAGGAGCGTCGCGACCCGGACCCGGTCGCTACTTTTCGAACCTGGCTCTCGCGCATGCTGATTCTCGCCCCCGTACCCAGCCTGATCGGGGGAGAATCAAGCGGAGAAACCCTCTTCCCCGATCGGCAATGCAAGGAATTCGGGCGCTGGTTCACGGGCATAATTTCCCAATCACCGCGCGCATACGGTGAGATCGAGACGGAACTACGCCAATGGATGCCGGACTTTCTGGAGGTCAAAAACCCACAGACCGGCAAGAACAGCCGCACCTTGAGTGTCATATTCAAGGGCACCTCGAAGACCTTCGAGGCACCGTTCGATGTCCTGTCCGATGGGGAGAAAATCTTCTTCATAGCTGCCCTGGTCATTGCGGCGCAAAAGGTCTACGGCCCCATTTTCTGCTTCTGGGATGAGCCCGATAACTATCTTGCACTACCAGAGATCGGCCACTTCGTGGCGACCTTGCGCGGAGCCATGCGAAATGGCGCCCAGTTTCTAGCGACCTCGCATAACCCAGAGGCGATTCGGAAATTTTCGGACAACAACACCTTTTTCCTTTACCGGGATTCACACCTGGAACCCACTCGAAAGAAGCTGCTAACCGAAATGGACATCGAAGGCGACCTAATCGAGGCCTTGGTCCGGGATGACCTGGGGGCATGAGCACCAACAAATACAAACCCCACGTTCTGGTATTGCCCGAAGACGATGCAAATCGCCAAATCGCGAACGGCTTCGAGCTCTTCGAGTCAATCAATCGCCGCTCATTACAAGTCCTCCCTCCAGCCGGTGGGTGGGCGAAGGTTGTTGGGAAGTTTGGGAAAGAACTCGCATCCACACTCCGTAAATTCCCAAAGCGGCATGTCGTCATGGTGATCGATTTTGATAAAGACCCGGAGCGTTTCCAGGAGGTGCGCAATGGCATTCCGGCAGATCTTCTCGATCGCGTGTTCATTATCGGCTCATGGGACGAACCCGAGGATTTGAGAAGCGATCTCGGCGATTTCGAATCCATAGGAGGTCGAGTAGCCGAGGAATGTTACGACACCGCCTCCGATGGCGATTCCATCTGGAACCACGAACTTCTAAGGCATAACGCAGATGAGTTGGCGCGAATGAAGCAACAACTCGCGCCATTTCTTTTCGAGCAAGAACGCTGATCGTGGAACGCATGCCCTGTCCACCTCGGCCCAACTCAAAACTCAAAATTCAAAACTCGCCGAAGGCGTCAAACCCACTTCCATACCGCCGCCGCCAACACCAGGGCGATCACCGAGGCCCACCACAGCGGCATGCCGAACAGGAACAGCCAGATGATGTGCACGTAGGCGGCGCTGAGCAGGGAGATGAACAGGCGGTCGCCACGGGTGGTGGTGAGGCCGAGGATGCCGTCGCGGGGGTTGCCGCCGGGGTTGCGGATCTCCAGCACGGTCATGAGCACCAGCAGGGCGGCGATGATTGCGAAGAAGGTGGCGGTCTGCCACGTCCAGGCCATCCAGGACAAACCCATGATCAGACCCTCCCGAGGGCGAAGCCCTTGGCGATGTAGTTGCGCACGAAGAAGATGACGATGGCCCCGGGGATCATGGTGAGGCTGCCGGCGGCGGCCAGCAGGCCCAATTCATAGCCCGAGGAGCTGGCGGTGCGGGTCATGACCGCCGCGATGGGTTTGGCGTCCACGGAGGTCAGGGTCTTGGCCAGCAGCAGCTCCACCCACGAGAACATGAAGCAGAAGAAGGCCGCCACGCCGATACCCGCCGCGATGGTGGGGATGAAGATCTTGCCGAAGAACTTCCAGAACGGGTAACCGTCGATATAGGCCGTTTCGTCCAGTTCCTTGGGCACGCCGGACATGAAGCCCTCCAGGATCCACACCGCCAGGGGGATGTTGAACAGGCAATGGGCCAGGGCCACGGCGATGTGGGTATCGAACAGACCCACGGCCGAATAGAGCTGGAAGAAGGGCAGCGCGAATACCGCCGCCGGGGCCATGCGGTTGGTGAGCAGCCAGAAGAACAGGTGCTTGTCACCCAGGAAGCGATAGCGCGAGAAGGCATAGGCCGCGGGCAGGGCCACCGCCACGGAGATCAGCGTGTTGATCACCACGTAGGTCAGCGAGTTGATGTAGCCCGTGTACCAGGTGGCGTCGGTGAAGATGGTGACGTAGTTATCGAAGGTGAATTCCTTCGGGAACAGGGTCAGCCCGCCCAGGATCTCGTTGGTGGTCTTGAAGCTCATGCTCAGCAGCCAGTAGATCGGCAGCATGAGGAAGACGATGTAGAAGAAGGGCACCAGCCACTTGAATCGATTGTGCGTATTCATGGTTTTTGCTCTGCCCTCAGTTCTGATCGCCACGGGTCATGACGGTGTAGAAGACCCAGGAGAACAACAGGATGATCAGGAAGTAGATGAGGCTCATGGCCGCCGCTGGCCCTAAGTCGAACTGGCCAAGGGCGATCTTCACCAGGTCCAGGGACAACAGCGTGGTGGTGTTGCCGGGGCCACCGCCGGTGAGCACGAAGGGCTCGGTATAGATGTTGAAGCTGTCCATGAAGCGCAGCAGCACGGCGATGGTGAGCACGTGCTTGAGCTTGGGCAGCTGGATGTAGCGGAACACCGCCCAGTTGCTGGCCCCGTCGATGCGCGCGGCCTGGTAGTAGGCGTCGGGGATGGAGCTCAAGCCCGCGTAGGCCAGCAGCACCACCAGGGAGGTCCAGTGCCAGACATCCATGGCAATGAGGGTGATCCAGGCGTCGGTGGGGTTACGGGTGAAGTTGTAGTCGATGCCGATGCTGTTGAGGGTGTTGCCCAACAGGCCGATGTCGGGCAGGGCGAAGATGTTCCACATGGCCCCGACCACGTTCCATGGGATCAGCAGGGGCATGGCCATGAGCACCAGGCAGACCGAGGCCCAGAAGCCCTTGCGCGGCATGGCCAGGGCAATGGCCACGCCCAAGGGGATCTGGATGGCGAGGATGATGAAGGTGAACTGCAACTGGCGGATGAGCGAATCGTGGAAACGCTCGGAGGCCAGCACCTGTTCGAACCACTTCATGCCCTCGAAGAAGAACAGGTTGTCGCCGAAGGTCTCCTGCACCGAGTAGTTCACCACCGTCATGAGCGGGATGACGGCGTTGAACGCCACCAGCAACACCACCGGCAGCACCAGGAACCAGGCCTTCTGATTGGTCGTTTTGGTCGTCATGGCTTACTCCACGATCCAGCCGTCGGCGTAGATCTGGGTGTGGGCGGGGTCGAAACGGACGTGGACCCGGCCCTCGGGCACCGGCTCGCCCTCGGCCACCAGGGCGCGCAGGGTGTGGCCGGCGAAGTCGGTCTGGATGATCTTGTTGCGGCCGGTGTCGCGCACGCTGACCACGTCCACGGTCAGGGCGCCCGCGCTGTCGGCCGCGACGAACTCCACGAACTCGGGGCGCACACCCAGCTCCAGCGTGGCCCCTGCCTTGGGCGTGGGGATGGCCTGCTC
Organism: Gammaproteobacteria bacterium; assembly: GCA_049604295.1. Lineage (GTDB taxonomy): Bacteria > Pseudomonadota > Gammaproteobacteria > JACKNK01 > JACKNK01 > JBMYTL01. The sequence goes on along the minus strand of JBMYTL010000043.1, from coordinate 7,095 downwards.
GATGGCGATGTCATGCCCGGCCACCCGGGCGCCGACGTCGGCCAGCTCGCAGGGCATCACGTTCATGCCCGGTGATCCGATGAAGTGGCCCACGAATGTGTGCCGGGGCCGTTCGAACAGCTCCACGGGCGTGCCCTGCTGCACCACCCAACCCTCGTGCATGACCACCACCTTGTCGGCGAAGGTCAGGGCCTCGGTCTGGTCGTGGGTGACGTAGATCATGGTGGTGCGCACGCGCTGGTGCAGCTCCTTGAGCTTGGAGCGCAGCTTCCACTTCAGGTGCGGGTCGATGACCGTGAGGGGCTCGTCGAACATGATGACGTTGACGTCCTCGCGCACCAGGCCGCGGCCCAGGGATATCTTCTGCTTGCCATCGGCGGTGAGGCCGCGAGCCTTCTGGTCGAGCATGTCGGTGAGATCGGTCATGTCGGCGATCTCACGGACGCGGGCGTCGATGGTGGCCTCGGGCACGCCCCGGTTACGCAGGGGGAAGGCCAGGTTGTCGTACACCGTCATGGTGTCGTAGACCACGGGGAACTGGAAAACCTGGGCGATCTGGCGTTGGTCGGCGGCCTTATCGTTGACCACCTCGCCGTCGAAACAGATGGTGCCCTCCGACGGCGACAGCAGACCGGAGATGATGTTCAACAAGGTGGTCTTACCGCAGCCCGAGGGCCCCAGCAGGGCATAGGCGCCGCCGTCCTCCCAGGTCAGGTCCACCTGCTTGAGGGCGTAGTCCGCGTCGGAAGCCGGGTTGGGCGTGTAGCTGTGGCGCAGGGCCTTGAGGTCGATTCGGGCCATGGCTCAATCCCCCAGGGTGGCGACCAGGGCGCCGTTGGTGTTGAAGACCATGGAGTGGTCCACCTCGATGTGGAAGGTGACGCTGTCACCCACGGAGAAGTTGTGCACCCCATGGGCCAGGCAGACCCAGCTCCGGCCGTGGGTGTCGAAATGCACCATGGATTCGGAGCCCGATATCTCCGCCACCTGCACCCTCCCCTCGATAAGGGCGCCATCGGTCTCGCCCCGGGCGGGGCGCACATGGTGCGGGCGAACGCCGAACTCGTACTCGCCGTCGGCCAGCGCGCGATAGGCGCCGTGGGCGTCCCAGGCGGCCCCGTCGGCCGTCTGGAAGCGGTCGCCGGACTTGGTGACGTGCACCAGGTTGATGGGCGGCTCGGAGAACACCCCGGCGGTGAGCTTGTCCACGGGACGGCGGTACACCTCACCGGTGGGCCCGAACTGGGTGATGCGGCCCTCGTACATGGCGGCGGTGTGCCCGGCCAGCAGCAGGGCCTCGGAGGGCTCGGTGGTGGCATAGACCACGGTGCGTTCGCGGGCGGCGAACAGCTTGGGCAGTTCCTCGCGCAGTTCCTCACGCAGCTTGTAGTCCAGGTTCGCCAGGGGTTCGTCCAGGAGCACCAGGTCGGAGTCCTTCACCAGGGCGCGCGCCATGGCGCAGCGCTGCTGCTGGCCGCCGGAAAGCTCCGAGGGCTTGCGCTTGAGGAAGGGCCCCAGGCGCAGCAGCTCGGCCACCGGCTCCACGCGCTTGCTGATCTCGCCACTGTTCACCCCGGCCAGCTTGAGGGGCGAGGCGATATTGTCGAACACGGTCCAGTTCGGATAGTTGATGAACTGCTGGTAGACCATGGACACATTGCGTTTCTGCACCGGCACGCCGGTGACGTTTTGACCGTTGAACCAGACCTCTCCGGCGCTGGGCTGCACCAGCCCGGCCATGAGCCGCATGAGGGTGGTCTTGCCCGCCAGGGTGGTGCCCAACAGGATGTTGAAGCCCGTTGGCGCCAGGTCCACCGTGGTGTCGTGGATGTGGGTCTGGCCATCCACGTTCAGGCTGATGTTCTTGAGGGAAAGGGCCATGAAAGGGCCTCGGCTTCGCTATTCGTTTTCTATGTCTGGCCACGGATAAACACGGGTGGGGTGGGCCTCGTCGGCCAAAGGTGCACGACGACGGGATTGCGCCCGGCAGGGGCAGGCCACCCCACTGCCGCCGATGCGGCCTTAGGCACGTCCACCTGCTGGAGTCACACGGCGTGGCTGCCACGCGCCCCTGAAAAATCCGTGTTCATTCGTGTTCATCCGTGGCCCATAACAGTTCCCGCCTGCTGGTTGGCGGCACGCATCCCTGCGCGCCGCCATCAGACGCTTACTGCTGCCAGCGCTTGATCAGCTCGTCGTAGGCGATGGTCTCGCCCTGGGGCTTTTCATTGGCCAGCTTGGCCTTGGCACCGCCCTTGCCGAGCCAATCGGCCGGGGACTTCTCGGCGTTCAGGCGCGGGCCGCAACCGCCGTAGACCTTGGCCTTCTCGTCGGCCTTCTGCATGCGGGCCATGACGTTATCCATCTGCTCGGCCAGGCGATCCATGGCCTCCTGGGGCGTGAAGGCACCGGAGTTCACGTCACCGATGTTCTGCCACCAGAGCTGGGCCAGCTTGGGGTAATCGGGCACGTTGACGCCGGTGGGTGACCACATGACCCGGTCGGGCGAGCGATAGAACTCCACCAGGCCACCGAGCTTGGGGGCGCGCTCGGTGAAGGACTCGTGGTTGATGGTGGTATCGCGGATGAAGGTCAGGCCCACGTGGGACTTCTTCACGTCCACGGTCTTGGAGACCACGAACTGGGCGTACAGCCAGGCGGCCTTGCGACGATCCACGGGGGTGGACTTGAACAGGGTCCAGGAACCGGCGTCCTGATAGCCCAGCTTCTGGCCCTTCTCCCAATACGGACCATGGGGCGAGGGAGCCATGCGCCACAGCGGCTTGCCGGCGTCGTCCACGGTGTTGTTGCCCTCGGATTTGGGCGCGACCATGGAGGCGGTGAAGGCGGTGTACCAGAAGATCTGCTGGGCCACGTTGCCCTGGGAGAGCGCGGGCAGGGACTGGTAGAAGTCGTAGTCGGCGGCGCCGGGCGGGGCGTACTGACGCAGCCACTCGTCCCACTTGCGGATGGCATAGACGGCGGCGGGGCCGTTGGTGGCGCCACCACGGCTGACGGCTGCTCCGGCGGGGTTGCAGGAACCCTTCTCCATGCGGATGCCCCACTCATCAATGGGCACGCCGTTGGGGAAGCCCTTGGAGCCCGCACCGGCCATGGACAGCCAGGCGTCGGTCATGCGCCAGCCCAGATCAGGTGCACGCTTGCCGTAGTCCATGTGGCCGTAGACACGCACGCCATCGATCTCCTTCACGTCCTCGGAGAAGAACTTGGCGATGTCCTCGTAGGCGGACCAGTTCACCGGCACGCCCAGATCGTAACCGTACTTGGCCTTGAACTTGGCCTGCAGGTCGGGGCGGTCGAACCAGTCCTTGCGGAACCAGTACAGGTTGGCGAACTGCTGGTCGGGGAGCTGGTAGAGCTTGCCGTCGGGGCCGGTGGTGAAGGACTTACCGACGAAGTCGTCCACATCCAGCATGGGGTTGGTGACGTCCTTACCCTCGCCCGCCATCCAGTCGGACAGGTTAACGGCGGACTGCAGGCGCGAATGGGTGCCGATCAGGTCGGAGTCGTTGATGTAGGCGTCGTAAAGATTGCGCTTGGTCTGCATCTGGGTCTGCACGGCCTGCACCACCTCGCCCTCACCGAGCAGCTGGTGGTTTACCTTGATGCCGGTGATCTCCTCGAAGGCCTTGGTCAGGGTCTTCGACTCGTACTCGTGGGTGGGAATGGTCTCGGACAGGACATTTATCTCCATGCCCTTGAAGGGGGCGGCGGCTTTCGCGAACCACTCCATCTCCTTCATCTGATCCGACTGGGACAGGGCCGAGGGCTGGAACTCGCCCTCCACCCACTTTTTCGCGGCCGCCATGTCGGCGAGTGCGTTACCGGCCAGGAGGCCGGATGCCGCCAGCGCCATGGCGGCGACCAGCTTGGTGTGTCTGAGCATTGCTCCTCTCCTCTCTTCGCTTCTTCAGGTGTTATGGACTCAGCTGACGGGGCAATCTATACGAAAGAAACCGAATGTCAAACGAACTTATTCGAATTAGATTATTAGCATGTAAGCACGCGTTTTTATTCCCGCGCCAAAACCCCGAACACTGTGTATAGACCATGCAGCCACGCCGTTTCATCAACAATAACAAGGAATCTTATCGCTCATATGGTCTATACCGGTGAGGGTTCTGGATAACCCGCAGCAAGGTTCGTTTCGGAAAAAGAACTTTTCAAAGCGAATCAATTACGAAAGAATACGAAACACCTCATCACACGTACGCACCCATGCAGACCCTCAGCCCCCGACAACACGAGATCGTGCAACTGGCCCGCGGTACGGGCCGGGTGGAAGTGGACGACCTGGTGGCACGGTTCGACGTCACCCCGCAGACCATCCGCAAGGACCTGAACGTGATCTGCGACCTGGGCGTTTTGCAGCGCTTCCACGGTGGCGCCCTGTACGCGGCGGGGGTCGCCAATGTGGGCTACGAGAGTCGACGCAACATCTCCTCCGACGCCAAGCGTCTGATCGGCCAGCACGCCGCCGCGCTGATCCCCGACAACTGCTCGCTGTTCATCAACATCGGCACCACCACCGAGGAGGTGGCCGTGGCCCTGCGCAAGCACCAGGGCCTGATGGTGATCACCAACAACCTGAACGTGGCGCAACTGCTGCGCGGCTACGCGAACATCGAGGTCATCGTGGCCGGTGGTGTGCTGCGCCACGCTGACGGCGGCATCGTCGGTGAGGCGGCGGTGGAGTTCATCCGCCAGTTCAAGGTCGACTTCGCGGTCATGGGCGTGTCGGGCATCGATACCGACGGCGCCCTGCTGGACTACGACTTCCGCGAAGTCAGCGTCTCCCGCGCCATCCTGGCGGCCAGCCGCCGCGCCATCCTGGTCGCCGACGCCATGAAGTTCTCGCGCACGGCCCCGGTGCGTATCGGCCACGTGAGCGATGTCGACTTCCTGGTCACCGACACGCCTCCCGAAGGCGAATTGGCTCGCATCTGTTCCGAAAGTGACGTGCGCATCGAACTCGCGGACGGCAGCGTGGGCACCCGGGAGGATGCGCAATGAACGGCCGGGCGGAACGCGGGCAGGCTGACCACACCCCTGACTCGGCAATACATCGCGATGCGGCCATGGCCCGGGCGCGCCGCGGCGAACCCTTCGACCTGTTCATAGTCGGCGGCGGCGCCACCGGCCTGGGCATCGCACTGGATGCCGCCGCCCGGGGCCTGAGCGTCGCCCTGGCCGAGCGCGAGGACTTCGCCAAGGGCACCTCCTCGCGCGCCACCAAACTGGTGCACGGGGGCGTGCGCTACCTGGCCCAGGGCAATGTCTCCCTGGTGCGCGAGGCCCTGCACGAACGGCGCAACATGCTCGACAACGCCCCTCACCTGGCCAGCCCGCTGCCCTTCCTGATGCCGACCTACGGTGCCAAGGGGCGGTTCTGGGACACCCCCTTCTACGGCATCGGCCTGAAACTCTACGACCTGCTCGCGGGCAGGCAGGGGCTGGGTGGCACCGACTTCCTCAACGCCCGCGAAGCCCGCGAGGTCATGCCGGGGGTTCGCGACCAGGATCTGACCGGCGCCGTCCGCTACTGGGACGGCCAGTTCGATGACGCGCGCTTCGCCCTGGCTCTGGCCCGAACCGCCGCGTCCAAAGGCGCGTGCCTGCTCAACCACACCCCGGTTCTGGGTCTGCTTCACGCGGGCGACCAGGTCAGGGGCGCCCGTCTTCGCGACCAGGAAAGCGGCGCGGAGTTCGAGGTGCACGCCCGCTGCGTGGTCAACGCCACCGGCGTCTGGGTGGACGCGGTTCGGCGCATGAACGGCGCGCACGATGGCGACATGGTCAGCCCCAGCCAGGGCATACATCTGGTCGTGGACCGCGAACTGTTTCCCGGCGACCACGCCCTGCTGGTCCCCAAGACCCGCGATGGTCGCGTGCTGTTCGCCGTGCCCTGGCTGGGCAAAGTACTGCTGGGCACAACGGACACCCCCCGAGACCGCCTGGACGAGGAACCCCGGCCACTGGAGGAGGAGATCGAGTTCGTGTTGGGCGAGTCCGCGCTCTACCTGGCCAGACCACCGCGCCGTGAAGACGTGCGTTCGGTCTGGGTCGGCCTGCGCCCCCTGGTCAAACCCCCATCCCGGGGCAACGGGCAGACCAAGACCATTTCCCGGGAACACACCATAGTGGTCGACCCCTCGGGCCTGGTCACCGTAACCGGCGGCAAGTGGACCACCTACCGGGCCATGGCCGAAGACGTGATGGAGCGCTGTATGGACGCCGGGCTGATCCCACGCTCGCACCCCGGTATCACCGAACATCTGCGACTCGCGGGTGCGCCGCGGACAAGCGGGCAGCCCCTGTCCGCGCCGCCGGGCCCTCACCTCTACGGCAGCGACATGGACGCACTGCTCGCCCTGCCGGGTGCCGAGAACGAACTGCATCCCGGCCTCACGGAGGCCATGGTGCGCTTCGCGGTACGCATGGAGGGGGCACGAACGGTGGAGGACATGCTCGCGCGCCGCTCCCGCCTATTGTTTCTCGATGCGCGCGCCGCCATGGAAGTGGCACCGACGGTGGCGACCATCATGGCCGAGGAACTGGGCCCCGGGTTCGACGCCGCGGCCAGTACCCGTGCCTTCCAGGGGCTCGCCCGGGGCTACACCCTCAGCGATTGAGGCCCGTCGGCCGCGATGCGTCAGCGGCTTCGAAGCTCGGAACCCGCCGCCGCGGCGCGGCTCGGCGTGCACACGTCGGGAGGCGAACCCTGCTAGGCTCGCGCCCGCACCCCGCCACCGCGACCCCACATGTCCTCCACCGACTCCGATTCCACCGCAGACCGCCCCCGCGGCTGGGCCGAGGCCTGGTGCGTCTACACGCACCCGCGCGTCATCGCCATGCTGTTCCTGGGCTTCGCGGCGGGGCTGCCGTTGTTGCTGGTGTTCGGCACCCTGTCGGCGTGGCTGCGCGAGGCCGGCGTGGATCGCTCCACCATCGGGCACGTGTCCTGGGTGGCGACGCTCTATGCCCTTAAGTTCTTATGGGCCCCCCTGGTGGACCGTACCCGCCTGCCCGTTCTGGACGCCGTGCTCGGCCACCGGCGCAGTTGGATGCTGCTGG